>JBDHDM010000229.1:0-7076 GCA_039591515.1 Gemmatimonadota bacterium
GAGGTCGTGCTGCGGCTGCTCTGATCCCTGGGTGCCCGAGAGGGCTTCGCCGAGGTGACGATGCCCTCGGTGGCGGGATCAGACGAGGGCGAGTCTCCGCCGATCCTCGAGTACGCGCCGCTCTCCCAGCCGACGGTCCCCACCGAGTCGACGCGTGTCGACCCGACGGGCGCTGATACGCCGTTCAGGTGCGCGCCCGAGCTCCGCGACGCGGCGCTCGCCGAGCAGGCGACGGTCCGCAATCCGGCGCTCCCACCCGGAGCGCCGATCCTGTTGGCTCCGCCGCTGCGCTACCCGTTCCACCAACATAGATCCGACCCTCGTGGATTCGACGTCCAATGTTCGAAGATGACTCGCGGGATCTTCCGCGTCCAGAACCACCTCAGCTCGTGGGAGTGCCCAACAGCTCGCGGAGCGTGCGGCCGTCGGCGGGGGAACCCATGAAGATCAAGGTGTGACCGGCCTCGATCTCGGAATCCCGACTGGGGTTGTAGACCCAGTTGCCGTCGACGTAACGGACGGCGAGGAGGAGCGCACCCGGTACCTTCTCCAATCCGACGTCCCTGAGTCGCTTCCCGAGGGCCGGCGACGTGGGCGGAACCGTCAGCTCCGCGATCCGCAGGTTCCGATCCTTGTCGCGGAGCATGAGGTCGAGGAAGCTCACCACGGCCGGCCGGATCAGCTCGGAGGCCATGCGGAGCCCCCCGATGTGCTGAGGCGACACGACCGCATTGGCGCCGACCTTCCGCACCTTCTTCTCCTGGTCGATATCCTGGAGCTCCGAGACCACGCGGATTTGAGGATTGAGCTGACGCGCGGTGAGCGTGATCACCACGTTCTCGTTGTCCGACTCGCTGCAGGCGATGAGGCCGCTGGCCCGCTCGACACCCGCCGCCTCGAGGATGGCATCATCGGTGGGGTCCCCGACCACCAGCAGGAGGTCGGTGCCCAGGGCACCGCCCACGGCTTCCGCATTCTGACGGTCCGCCGCGACGAGGACCACGGAGTGCTCTACGGCCGAGAGCTCCGCCGCGGCGTAGAGAGCCGTGCGGCCGGAGCCGCAAACGATGAGGTGACCCGAGAGGCTGGCGAGCTCACGCTGCATTTTTCTTCTCCGGAATACGTTCCCGAGCTGCCCCTCGAGCAGGAAAGCCGTTCCTACCGAGACGAAGTAGAGGGTCACGCCCATACCCATCAGGATCAGCGCCGCCGTGAAGACGCGGGCGCCGTCCGTGTCGATGGCGATCTCTTCGCCGTAGCCCACGGTCGTGAGCGTGATCGCCGTCATGAAGAACGCCCGGACGATGCCGGCGCTCGGGTCGATCACCCGGAAGCCGATCGTCCCTACGACGGTCACGCAGAAGACGAGCCCCAACGCCCCGAGGAGTCGCCGCCTGAGCTCGATCAGGCCCCGCTCCCATTGCTTCTCCGACGGCTCGTAGACGTTCATTCGAGAAGCATCGTGGTGGGGTGAGCGTACGCTCCGGGGGCAGGGGCGAACATGGCGGAGCGTGGGCAGGCGGCGCAAGCGCGCAAAGCCTTGCTGTGTCGAAGCTTCGCCGCCCATCTTCTGGGCCATGGCACACATTCCGTACGTTCCGACCCAGGAGGCCGAAGGCCTGCTGGGCAAGCTCCGTGATCGTTACCAGGACGGCGCAGGTCGGGTGGACAACATCCTCTGGATCCACTCCCTGAACCCGCGCTCCTTGAAAGATCACGCGGAGCTCTACGGCCACCTGATGCGTGGCCCCTCGCCATTGTCCCGGGTCCAGCGCGAGATGATCGCCGTGACCGTGAGCGCCTGGAACGACTGCTTCTATTGAGTCAACCATCACGGGGCGGGTCTCCGTACGCTCACGGGCTCCAGGGCTCTGCCGCACGCCCTCGCCTTCGACCACCGCGCCGCGGAGTTGAGTGACCAGGACGCCGCAATGCTCGACTACGCGGTGAAGCTCACGCTCACGCCGGCCGCTGTCGGGGAGGCGGACGTCGAGCAGCTGCGGTCGATGGGCTTCACGGATCGAGCCGTGCTCGACATATGTCAGGTCACCGCGTACTACAACTACGTGAATCGACTGGCGGACGGACTGGGTGTGGAGCTCGAAGATTCTTGGACGCCCGAAGAGCTGACGATGAATCACGACGAATTCGAGGAGGCGATGGCCCACCGGAGGCGAGTCTCGGAGGATCGGCCGTGAATGGGGTGACCATCGACGGCATGCACCTCGGCTTGGCGGACATCGACCGTGTGGCTCACGACGCCGACACGCACGTGGAGCTCGCGGCGGAGGCTCGGGAGCGCGCGGATCGGTCTCGCGAGCTGATCGAGGCGAAGGTCGGGGCCGGCGAACGGGTCTACGGGGTGACCACGGGCTTCGGTCGGTTGGCGGACGTCACGATCGCGGAATCGGACCGGGCGCAACTGCAGGCGAACTTGGTGCGTTCGCACGCTTCGGGGGTCGGCGACTCCTTCGACACCCCCGTCGTGCGGGCCATCATCGTTCTGCGTGCCAACGCCTTAGCGCGTGGCGTCTCAGGTTGTAGGGCAAGTGTGATCGAACGGCTGCTCGCGCTTCTCAATGCCGGTATCCACCCACGTGTCCCCGAGTTCGGATCGGTCGGAGCGAGCGGTGACCTCGCACCACTCGCCCACGTCGCTCTCACGCTGATCGGTGAGGGGGAGGCCGAGCGAGCGGGCAGCTGGAGGCCGGCGGCGGAACACCTCGAGGGTGCGGGTATCGCCCCGCTCACGTTGGAGGCCAAGGAGGGGCTGGCGCTCATCAACGGGACGCAGGCGACCACTGGGGTCGGCATACTCACGCTCCTGGCCGCAGAGCGGGCGCTGGAGAGCGCGGAGGTGGCTGCGGCGATGTCGCTCGAGGCCTTGTTGGGCACGCCGGAAGCCTACCGCGCCGAGATCCACGAGGCGCGCCCCCACGAGGGTCAGAAGCGATCGGCCCAGACACTGAGGGCGCTCCTGTCGGACTCCGAGATCCGGGAGTCGCATCGGGAGGACGATCTCCGCGTCCAGGACGCGTACGCCCTTCGGTGCGTCCCGCAGGTTCACGGCGCTGCGCGCCACGCGCTCGCCTACGTTCGCGGCATTCTGGAGACGGAGGCCAACAGCGCGACGGACAATCCGCTCGTGTTCGCCGACTCCGGGGTGATCGTGAGCGGCGGGAATTTCCACGCGCAGATCGTCGCCCAGGCGCTCGACCTCCTCGCCATCGCGGTGGCCGACCTGGCGTCGATATCGGAACGACGAATCGAGCGGCTACTCAACCCCGACCTTTCCATGGGGCTCCCGGCATTCCTCACTGCACGTCCCGGCTTGGAGAGCGGCTTCATGATCGCTCAGGTGACGGCCGTCGACCTCCTCGGGGAGATGCGCATTCTGGCTCACCCGGCCTCGGTCGACTCCGTCACGACGAGCGCGAACCAAGAGGATCACGTCTCGATGGGGCTCGCCGCGGCCAGGAAGGTCCGACGGGCCGTCCGGTGCCTCGAGCGCGTGATTGCGACAGAGCTCATGTGCGCGGCCGAGGGCATCGAATACCGGCGACCCCTGCGGGGAGGGCGGGGCGTGGAGGTGGCGTTCGAGCGCCTCCGTGAGCGGGTGCCGCGGCTCTCCGGGGACCGTTCCCTCGGACCCGACCTCGAGGCGGTCGCCGAGCTCGTGCGCGCCGGGACCTTCCACTCCATCGCAGAGGAGATCGGCTCATGACGACGCAGGCGACAGAAGCTCCCGGCCGCATTGTTCGTGCCCCCAGGGGGACCGAGATCAGCTGCAAGGGGTGGGCGCAGGAGGCCGCGCTGCGGATGCTCATGAACAACCTCGACCCCGACGTGGCAGAACATCCGGACCGGCTGGTCGTGTACGGAGGCACGGGGAAGGCCGCACGCAGCTGGGAGGCCTTCGACGCCATCGTGCGGACACTCCGGGAGCTCGAAAACGATGAGACGCTCCTCGTCCAATCCGGGAAGCCGGTGGGCGTATTCCGGACGCACGAGCACGCGCCCCGTGTCCTCATCGCGAATTCGAATCTCGTCGGACGATGGGCCACCTGGGAGCATTTTCACGAGCTCGAGCGGCGCGGCCTCATGATGTACGGCCAGATGACCGCCGGCTCCTGGATCTACATCGGGACGCAGGGAATCCTGCAGGGCACCTACGAGACGTTCGGGGCCATGGCCCGACGCCACTTCGGTGGGAATCTGAAGGGCCGCTGGGTGCTGACGGGCGGCATGGGCGGCATGGGCGGCGCACAACCGCTCGCCACCACGATGAACGAGGGCGTCATGTTGTGCGTGGAAGTGGACCCGTCGCGGATCCGCCGGAGAATCGACACCCGTTACTGTGATCGGATGACGGACGACCTCGACGAGGCGCTCGGCTGGGTCGCGGAGGCCACGGGGTCCGGCACCGCGCTCTCGATCGGCCTCGTGGGCAATTGTGCCGAGGTGCTCCCGGAGCTCGTGAGGCGGGGCGTGGTCCCCGACATCGTGACCGACCAGACCTCTGCGCACGACCCGCTGAACGGATACGTCCCCGCAGGGCTCTCGCTGGCCGACGCGGAGGAGCTCCGCAGGTCGGATCCCGATGCCTACGTCCGGAGGTCGATGGAGTCGATGCGCGTCCACTGTGAGGCGATCGTGGAGCTCCAGCGTGCGGGTGCGGTCGCGGTCGACTACGGGAACAACCTCCGCGGGTACGCGCAGGACGCCGGCTTCGACGAGGCCTTTTCATACCCGGGCTTCGTGCCGGCGTACATCCGCGACCTGTTCTGTGAGGGCAAGGGCCCGTTCCGCTGGGCCGCGCTGTCCGGCGATCCCGCGGACATCGCCCGCACGGACGACCTCGTCCTCGAGATGTTCCCGGACGACGAGCACCTCTGTCGCTGGATCCGCATGGCGCGGGAGGAGGTGGCGTTCCAAGGGCTACCGGCGCGGATCTGCTGGCTGGGTCAGGGCGCTCGGGCTCGATTCGGCCTGGCGTTGAACGACCTGGTGGCCCGAGGGGAGCTCAGCGCCCCCATCGTGATCGGGCGGGACCATCTCGACACGGGCTCGGTGGCGTCTCCCAACCGCGAGACGGAGGCCATGAAGGACGGCACCGATGCCGTTGCCGATTGGCCGATCCTCAACGCGCTTCTCAACACGGCTTCGGGCTCGAGTTGGGTGTCCTTCCACCACGGAGGAGGCGTCGGCATCGGGAACTCGCTGCATGCGGGGCAGGTGATCGTCGCGGACGGTACGCCCGAGATGGCCGAGCGCCTCGAGCGCGTGCTCACCAACGACCCGGGGATCGGGGTGGTTCGGCACGTCGACGCGGGATACGAGGTCGCCGTCCAGACCGCGAAGCGTGAGGGGCTCGAAGTGCCGATGTCGAAGTAGCGTCACGCTCCGAGGGGCGTGCTCCGACCCCGGGCGGATGATGCGGTACTAACGGGACGGATTCGAGGTCGTGGGGTCCCCGAGATCGAGGGCGAGTTGCGGGGCAGCGTCGCTCATGTCAGGCGCCACCGTGCGGTACGCCGCCCCGATCTCGTCCTCTCGGACGTGACGGCCGCCCGTGACGGCTAGCTGCCCGCCGACGAACACTTCACGAACGGGGGATGCGTCTCCGGAGAAGACCCACGAGTCCAGCAGGTCGTCGCCGACCCGCCCAACCAGCGACGAGTGCTCGGGATCGAGCACGACCACGTCGGCCCTGTAGCCCGGCGCGAGTCGGCCGATTCGGCGCCCGGAGGCTTGAGCTCCGCCCGACCACGCGCCCTCCAGGAGGGTCCGCCCCGTGGAGCGGTGCCGTCCGGCTGCCGCCACGTTGCGCGTGCGCGTGATCAAGCGTTGGCCGTACTCGAGCATTCTGAGCTCCCCGACGGGGCTGCGCCCCACGTGCGAATCCGTTCCGATTGCCCAGGCGCCGCCCAACCGGGCGTATTCGGCGAAGGGGAAGATCCCGTCGCCCAGGTTGGCTTCGGTGGTGGGACACAGGCCGACGACGGCTCCCGAAGCCGCGATCGCGTCGAGCTCCGCCCCGTCGACATGCGTCGCGTGAATCAAGCACCAACGATGGTCTACCGGGGCGTGGTCGAGCAGCCACGCGACGGGCCGTGAGCCGGACCACGCGACGCATGCCTCGACCTCGCGCTCCTGCTCGGCGACGTGGATGTGAATGGGGATCTCGGGGTCCATCCCACGTACCGCCTCCACGGCCACGGCCAGATCCTCCGGCGGGACGGCACGGAGGGAGTGCAGCGCCAGCCCGACTCGCACGGTCGCAGCCGGCGCGCCGGCGCCGAGGACCGCGATGTCTCCGATGAGGTCTTCGACCGAAGCCGTGAACCGGCGTTGGCCGGCTACGGGAGCGACACCCCCGAAGTCGGAAGCACGGTACAGGGCGGGTAGGATCGTCACCCCGATTCCCGTCCTCTGTGCGGCGGCGAGCACGCGCCGCCCCATCTCCACGGGATCGTCGTAGGCTCGGCCACGAGGGTCGTTTCGTAGGTAGTGGAACTCGACCACCGAGGTGAAGCCGTGCCGCAGCAACTCCGCGTAGAGGCGCCCGGCCACGGCCTCGACCCCCTCCGGGTCCAGGGTCTCGAGGAAGGTGTACATGCGTTCTCGCCACGACCAGAAAGAGTCGCCGGTCTCCGAGCCCCGCTCGGTCAAGCCGGCCAGGGCCCGCTGGAACGCGTGGGAGTGCACGTTTGGGACGCCAGGGACGGCCACCCCCGGAGTGTGACGAGCGCCGCGCGGCGTCGCCCCTGTCTCGACTCGCGTGATCCAACCGCCCGCATCGATCGCCATGCGGACGTCCTGCTCCCAGTGTCCGTCCAGGAGAGCGGTATCGAAGAAGAGGTCTGCCATCGCTCCGGAGTGTAGATTCCGCCCGGACCCGTCGTCAACGCGGAGTTGCACCACTGAGCACGTTCGAGTTGGTCGTCCGGAACGGACACCTCGCGACCATGTCCCCGTCCTCGGTGGACCCCTATGGGGTCGTGCACGACGGTCTGGTGGCGATCCGGGGCGACCGGATCGCCTGGATCGGCCCGGCGGCGGCAGCCCCGCGAGAG
>JBDHDM010000230.1:0-7052 GCA_039591515.1 Gemmatimonadota bacterium
GAGATCGTCGAACGTACCGGAGCCCGGGTCGAAGCCGTCGCGAGTGACCTGAGCCTGCCGGAGGGAGCCACAACGCTGATTCGGCGAGCGCAGGAGGCCTTCGGTCGAGTCGACGTGCTCGTGACCAACACCGGAGGTCCTCCGGCCGGCATGTTCGAGGACCACTCGCCGGAAGTCTGGCGGGAAGCGATTGCCCAGAACTTCGAGAGCGTCGTCAACCTCGTGCGCGAGGCGCTGCCGGGCATGAAGGAGCGGCGATGGGGTCGGATCGTGAACGTGACCTCGATCTCGGTGAAGCAACCGGTGGCGGGGCTCATTCTCTCGAACGCGATCCGCGCGGGGGTGACCGGCTTCGCAAAAACGATCTCCAACGAGGTCGGAGCGTATAACGTGACGGTGAACAACGTGCTGCCGGGGTATACGCGGACCGAGCGACTCATTCACTTGGCCGAATCCGCGGCCGAACGCGACGGGAAGACGATCGAAGCGGCGTACGAAGCTTGGGCCGCCGAGGTGCCGATGCGTCGACTCGGCGAGCCCGAGGAGCTGGCCGCGGCGGTCGCGTTCCTCTGCTCCGAGAAGGCCTCCTACATCACTGGACAATCACTCGCCGTCGATGGCGGCTGGATCAAAGGACTGATCTGATGGGCGCTGTGGGTTTCAACGAAGCCGAGTACATCTGGAAGGACGGCGAGTACGTCCGTTGGCACGATTGCACCGTGCACCTTCTCTCGACCGCGGTGCAGTTCGGCACCTCGGTCTTCGAGGGGGTCCGCGCCTACGAGACGCCGAAGGGGCCGGCGATCTTCCGGCTCGACGCGCACATCCGTCGGCTCATCGACTCGGCCAAGATCTACCGGATGGTACCCGAGTACTCCGTCGAGCAGCTCTTGGAGGTGTGCCAGGACATCATCCGCAAGAATGCCCTTCGGAACTGCTACATCCGCCCGATGATCATCCGCGGATACGGGACGCCCGGGCTCGACCCGAGGCTGAGCCCGCTCGAGACGTACGTAGCGGCGTGGGGGTGGGGGACGTACCTGGGGCAGGACGCGCTGGAGCGCGGCGTGGACGTCTGTGTCTCATCCTGGCAGCGCATGGCGCCCAACACCTTTCCCGCCCGCGCGAAGGCGGGCGGCCACTACGTGAACGCGCAGCTCATGAAGATGGAGGCCGTGCAGAACGGTTACGTCGACGCCATCGCGCTGAGCCCGAGCGGCCTGGTCAGCGAGGGCAGCGGGATGAACCTCTTCCTGGTGAACGACGGGAAGGTCATCTCGCCGGTGCTCGACGGTACCTCGCTCATGGGGATCACACGCGGCGCCGTGATCCAGATGGCCAAGGACCTCGGGTACGAGGTGATCGACCAGCCCGTCCCGCGGGAGTCCCTCTACACGGCGGACGAGATGTTCTTCACGGGCACCGCGGCAGAGGTCACGCCCGTACGGAGCGTCGACCGGATCGAAATCGGTGCCGGCCGCGCGGGACCCATCACACTGGACATCCAGCGGCGCTTCCTCGAGACCGTGCGTGGGGAAAACGACGACCCGCATGGGTACCTCACCGTGGTGGAAGGGGTCGCGGCCAACGTCTAGACGGCCGGCCGCTGCACCGATGGGCGGCCGGGGTCGTGGTCTCGTTGGCCACCACCCGACGGGGGCCTATCGCGCGTCGGCTTCTCCGTAGATCCCGGTGTCGGGAAAGGTCAGCGAGAAGCCGTACCAGCGCGTGAAGACCTGGAGCGGGCGCAACGCGTCGGAGCGGCTGCCGCCCGCCTCGTAGGCCAGGCCGTCCTCGATGTACAAACCGTCCGACAGTCGAAGGACGTCGTCCTCCCACCGAGGATCGTCGCCGTCCACCAAGAGCGCCGACGGTACGAAGTTGCTCGGGTCGATGTACACCAACACGGTTCGCCCGCCGAAGGAGTCGACGAGCGCTCGCCCCTCGGCCCGGATCACGTCCAGCGGGTAGTACCGGGCTTCGTCGTCCGCCCAGAGGCCCAGGCCGAGGTCCATCTGGGGCCGTCGGTCGTCGTCGTCCGCCACGGTCGACTGGAACATCCGGTTGAGCCGACCCCGGATCCCGGCGAGCAGGCCGTCGACCTTCATGTCGTCGTCGCTCCGGATCGCCTGGTCGGACAGCGTGATCAGCGCGCCCGGCTCCGTGCTCAACACCTGGCGCACGGTGGACTGGACGAGTCCGGATACCTCGAGCCGCTCACCGACGAGCGGGCCGTAGACCGCTTCACCGGTCATGTGGTCCCAATACGTCTCGGTCTCCTCGTCCTTCATGAGGAAGAGCCCGTCGTAGAGAGCCTGCTCCGCGAACCAGTGCACCTCGCCGTCGACCCGTGGCGTCATCCTGACGCCTGAGTTGCAGACCACTCAGAAGGTCACCATCCACGGCTCGCCGGCCATCTCCCCCTGGGCCACATGGTGGTAGGACATCTGCGAGGACACGAGCACGAGTGTCTCACCACCGGCCTCGAAGACCAGCACCGGCTGATCGTCCGCAACGTCGCCCGCGTCCCGCACGTCGCGCAGAGGGCTCCAGTCGGGATCACGCAGCGGATCGAAGTTCGACTGTGCGAAAAAGAGCGCCCGTTCCGGGTCGAATCCCTCGGCTGCCGGCTGGTCGGGAGGAGGAGGAACCTGTGTGAACCGTTGTGCCTCCACCTCCGACGCCACCGTGGCGACGGCGGCCAGAGCCAGTAGGGTCGAGCGCGTGGCTTCCATCAGGGTCTCCTTCAGGTTGTCATGGCGGGCAACGTACCCCGACTCCTGCGAATCCACGAAGAAGGTCTGGGGGTCCCACGACCGGCTCGTGCGGGTCAGCGTGTGCTCACGGACTGCTGCGCCAGGCGCAGAAGTACCCCTCGGTCCGCTCCGTTCGGACGCCGCTCCGCCATGCGCCGAAGAAGCCCGCGTCCTCGATCCGCTGCACATCGAGCACCGTGAAGGCGGCGTCCACCGCCTGTCGGTCGATCCGATTCGATTCCGACCCGAACCGGAGGAGCACGCTTCGACCCGAGGTGCCATCGCTCTCGAGCACGAGAACCCCAGGCGCCGCGGGGTCTTCGCTCGCCAGCTCACGGACCGGCTGGGCCCCGACCTGCGTCAGGGAAATGTCGACATCCCCACTCAGGGGGGTCTCGGCGTCGCTCTGCACGAGCATCCCCGCCGGGCGGGTGACGAGTGTGAGTGAGCCGTCGACCGACGTGCCGTCCCCGGATGCGACCATCGTGAGGCGGTATCGACCCTCCGCACCCGCCAGCGTCGCGTCTTCGGAGAGCGGCCCGGCGACCTGCACACACGCGCCCGGGGCGGGACCGCTCGACACGGCCCCGTCACCCGGGTTGGCCCTGCCGCCACACGCCGACGTGAGCGCGACGAGGCCCGCCAAGGCCCCCGCGGCGACACCCCTCACCAGCGGACCTCGACGATCCGGCCCTTCGCATCGACCACCGCGATCGGCCCGACCCGGATGTCACCGGCCAACGAGATCCCACGCTGCAGGCTCGTGACGGCCGAGAGGGCCGCGCCCACCGGGACGAAGTACGGATCGGCCTGCGTCAAGTCTACCCCGTAGCCGAGATCCTCCATGGAGGCGACCGTGATGGCGCTCAGCGGCTGGATCTCCGCTGTATTGATGAAGGGCGTCATGACTTCGTCCTCCATGATGGACTCGCGCCAGTGCGCGTCACCCGAGCCCGGTCCGGCCTGGTTCTCGACGGGGATCTTGTGCCGTCCGGGCTCGTCCGGGTACACGACGTCTCCCCTGGCGTCGTCGAACGCCACGCGAGCGGCTTCGCCACGGAAGTGAGTGTCGGCTCCCGGGTTGTTCGGCAGCGACGGGGTCGCCAACAGACCCCGATCGTCCCAGATCGTGCCGAGGCCGAGCACGTGCCCCATCTCGTGCAGCACGACGTCGACCATGCCGTCCCCGAGCGCTTCGAGATCGACCTCGTCGAAGGTCATCGTGCCGAAAACGGGTAGATCGCTCTCCCCCCGCAGGAAGCACGGGCCCGCCTGGGCCAGGGTCCCTCCGCCCCCGTCGATGGCACGGATCGTCACGAAGATCCGGACGTCGTCGATGACGTCGTTGATCGCCGGCTGGCCCGAGAAGCACCAATCGGCAGGAACGGAGGTGCCCGTGAAGTCCTGCTCCGGCACGTCCCCGACGATGAGCTGGGTCCAGCGAGTCGCAGCGTCCTCGAATGCCTGGTCCTGCTCGGCCGTGCCGCGCTCGATGAAGACGAGCTCGATGTCGAACGGGATGATCGTGTTCCCGAGCGTGAGCGTCAGAGTCACGTCTGAGAAGCCATCCCGCGGGAACTCGGCACTCTGCCAAGCGTGAAGCAGGATATGGTATCGACCCTCGGGGAAGACGACCTGGCATCGCTCGGCGGTCGTCGGCCCGGCGCTGATGCAGTCCGAGTAGCCGGCACGGAAGCTCGGGCGGTTCCCTTCGTGCACGAACAGATCGAGGTCGTCGTCTGCGCTCGGACTGGCATCCGTGGTCTCGATGACCAGGGCATCGTCCGAGCCCGGTGGAATGTCCACCACGAAGTGGAGCTCGGCGCCCGGTGCCGCCGAGAGGCCGGTGGCCGGGGTACCGACACTGACCGGAGCTTGCAGCAGCACCTGCACCGACCCGTCGACCTCGTTGTTCGACTCGATCAGCTCCGGAAGCGCATCGGCCGGATCCAGCACCAGGCGAACGTCCTGGTTGCCGACCGGAAGACCCCCGATCCGAAGCGCCACTTCGTCGTCCGCTCCGACGCCGAGCCCCGGGTGATCGAGAAAGCCCAGCTCGGCGCCCCCGACGAGCGCCTGCACCCGGAAGGCTCCGGCCGCGAGGTCCCCCTGATTGAGGACCGTGGCCGTGAGAGTGAGGCTGTCCAGCGTGGTCGGGTCGGTCCGGGAGAGAGACAGCCCGGAGGTGAAGAGGAGGTCGGCGATCGGCGTCGCGCTCCGCGAAAAGCTGTTCAGCGTCGCTTCCGCTTGCCCGGCGGAGACGAACAGTAGTTGCGGCCCGAAATCTGCCCCGAGCGTCCAAACGGTTCGGGCACGTCCGTCCGCCGCCGTGACCACACTCCCGGTGCTCACGGTGCCCGCTGTGGCATCGGGCTCGAAGCTCACCTCGACTCCCTCCACGGTGGCCCCACCCAGATCCGTGATCCGTACGACGATCGTGTCGGAGAGCGCGTTTCCGGCGATCGCCTCCTGGTCGTTGCCCTGCTCCACGACCACCACACGGGCGATCTGTTGCACCTGGATGGTCAGCGACGCCTGGAGACCGGCGGCGCTGGCCGTGATCATGGCCGAGCCGTTCCCTTCCGCCCTCACCAGGCCCACCCCGTTCACGCTCACCACGGCGTCGTCGCTGCTGGACCACGACACGGTGGCGTTGAAGTTCGCGCCGTCCTGGTCGAGCACCTGCGCGGTGAGGTTGCGACTCTCGCCGAAGAAGGAGAAAGCGACCGGGTCCGGCGAAATGCGGATCGTGGTGGCGACCGGGTCGACGACCTCCGTCGAGCCGCCACCGCTACTGCTGCACCCCGTGAGGATCGACGTGGTCACGACGGCGCCGATGGCGAATCGGCGGAAGCGGGAGGGATCGTTCAAGGCTCGGCTCACTCTTGGAGACACACGACTGTCGAGGCGACGTTCGCGGCGCGTTGACCTACACCAATCACGCTACCAGTGTCCCGGTCCGCAAACCTCTCTCCTCTCCATTGATACGATGACACTTTCCGGCCGCGAGGGCACGCGCTCCTTTCTACCGGTGGGACCGTTTCGCCGGATGACGCTCCGGCCGGAGGGTGAGCAGGTCCTGACCCCTTCGGGAGGCGCGCGGTGACGGCCACGACCGAGACGGGCGCCGCACCTCCGCGGCGGGGCCCGGCGGAGCGCCTCAAGGAGTTCCTGCACCTCGAGTCGTCGGGCGGCCTCGTGCTCATGGCCGTGTCGGCCTTGGCCCTCCTTCTCGCGAACTCGCCCTTCGCAGACGCCTACAACGGTCTGCTCGACCTGCCGTTCGAGGTCCGTTTGGGAGAGGCGGAGCTGGCCAAGCCCCTGGTCCTCTGGATCAACGACGGGCTCATGGCCGTCTTCTTCCTCATGGTCGGCCTCGAGCTGAAACGCGAGGTCCTCGAAGGGCACCTGTCCAGCCTGAGCAGCGCGGCGCTCCCCGCGTTCGCCGCGGTCGGTGGCATGGCGGTGCCGGCCCTCATCTACGCCGCGCTCAACTCCGGCGATCCGAGCGCGATGCGTGGATGGGCGATCCCGGCTGCAACGGACATCGCTTTCGCGCTCGGTATCCTGAGCCTGCTCGGTGACCGCGTGCCACCCGCCCTGAAGGCCTTCTTGCTCAGCGTCGCGATCTTCGACGATCTCGGCGCGATCGTGATCATCGCCCTCTTCTACACGGCGGAGCTCTCCACCGCTGCGTTGGGCATGGCCGTGCTCTGCCTGGTCGGGTTGGCAGTCCTGAACCGCCGCGGGGTCACGAGGCTGCCGGGTTACTTCCTGATGGGGATCGTCCTGTGGGTCGCCGTCCTGAAGTCGGGCGTGCACGCCACGCTGGCCGGCGTCGCGATCGCCGCCTTCATCCCCATGCGATCCGCCGTTCCCGAAGAAGACTGTCCGCTGCGCTCCCTCGAGCACAGGCTGCACCCGTGGGTCGCCTTCGGGATTCTCCCGGCCTTCGCGCTCGCCAACGCGGGTGTCCCGCTCACCGGCCTGTCGCCCGCCGACGTGCTTCGCCCGCTCCCCTTGGGGATCGCCGGTGGCCTTGTCCTCGGCAAGCTCGTCGGAGTCGTCGGACTCAGCGCGCTCGGGGTCTTGGTCCGCCTGGCTTCGCTGCCTGAAGGAGTACGTTGGCCGCACGTGATCGGCGCGGGCTTGCTCTGCGGCGTGGGGTTCACCATGAGCCTCTTCATTTCCGCGCTGGCGTTCGAGCAGGGTGCGACGAGCGACCCCGACCTCGCGAGACTCGGCGTCCTCATCGGCTCGCTGGCCGCGGGGCTCGCCGGATACGGTGTGCTACGG
>JBDHDM010000231.1:0-11171 GCA_039591515.1 Gemmatimonadota bacterium
ACGACCTGAAGCACGAGCGCAAGGTCGCGCTCAAGGTGCTGAAGCCTGAGTTGGCAGCAGTCGTCGGTGCGGAGCGGTTCCTGGTTGAGATCAAGACGACGGCGAATCTCCAGCATCCGCATATCCTGCCGCTCTTCGATTCAGGGGAGGCCGACAGCTTCCTCTTCTATGTGATGCCGTATGTGGAAGGGGAGAGTCTGCGCGAACGGCTGGAGCGCGAGCATCAGCTTCCGGTTGATGACGCGGTTCGCATCGCCACGAACATGGCCGAGGCGCTCGACTACGCACACCGCCAAGGCGTGATCCACCGGGACATTAAGCCGCCGAACATCCTGCTTCAGGACGGAAAGCCGGTAATCTCGGACTTCGGGATCGCTCTAGCCGTCGGTGCTGCCGGAGGCGGTCGACTCACTGAGACCGGGCTCTCGCTCGGCACACCTCATTATATGAGTCCCGAGCAGGCGACCGGCGATCAGAACGTCGGAGCTGCCACAGACATCTATGCGCTCGGCTGCGTGCTGTACGAGATGCTCGTGGGAGAGCCACCCTTCACGGGCTCCACGCCTCAAGCGGTGCTTGGCAAGATCATCACCGGCGAGGTGCCGTCCGCGAAGGCCGAGCGAACTTCGGTTCCACCGAACGTTGACGCGGTGATCGCGAAGGCCCTGGAGAAGGTGCCGGCGGACCGCTTTCTGAATGTGGCGGAATTGGCAAGAGCACTCGGTGACCCTGGGTTCAGCCGAGGGCTCCTGATCGATTCGGGACTCCCGGTCAGACCGGCCTTGTGGAATCGACTCGCAATCGCCCTGGCGGGGTCCACGCTCGTCGCCACCACCGTCGCCCTCCTGGCGTGGCTTCAGCCCCCGACCGCTCCATCAGTCTTGCGATACGACCTCGAGGTCGCTGAGGGGCAGGATTGGAGGGCCGCCGAGGTGTCCTTCTGGTACGACGTCTCCTCGGACGGATCCACCATGGTCCAGGCCGTCCAACTGGATCCTGATGCGGTATCCTATCTTGTGTCGAAGCGGCGCGACCAACTCGACCACGTGCGGCTTCCGGGCACGGATTCGGCGTATCATCCGAGGGTCTCCCCCGATGGAAGCCGTGTCGCTTTCAGGGCCGGTGGGCCGCCCCAACTGCGCCTGATCCCGATTGAGGGAGGACCGTCGGTCACGCTCTCGGACTCGGTCACGTCGTTTGATTGGCTGGACGACGAGACCCTCGTATTCACCGACTGGGCGGACCGGCGACTCTACAGCCTCCCAGCCTCCGGCGGGCAACGAACGTTGCTCTTCGAGGTTGATGATGAGGGCGGAGGTCGCCTTCAGGGACACGTCGCTCCACTTCCCCAGGGCAGGGGCGTCCTAGTCAGTCATTGTCCGATCGATTGCACGAGTCAGAGTGTCGAGGTCCTGGTGGTCGACCTCGAATCAGGTAGGGCTCGTCCACTCCTTGTCGGCCTGGCCGCAGAGTTTGTCGAGCCGGGTTATGTGATTTCTGCTACTGCGAACGGAACCCTACGCGCTGCAGCGATTGATCTGGAGCTCCTGGAGCTAGCGGGACCACAGATCCCCCTGATGGAAGGCGTTGCAACGGGAGGATGGGATGCGGGATTCTCCGTTTCACGCAATGGGACGCTCCTCATAGGGCTCGGGCCCGCCCGCGCGGCGACGAGCGTCGATGGTGGTGACCAGGAAGCTGTCTGGCTTTCTAGAAGCGGGGAGGTCACACCCGTTGACGAGAACTGGCGCTTCGTGACGGGAGGGCGGTTCGGGGGACTCAGTCTCGCAGCCGATGGCCGGCGACTGGCGATTGGATTGGCCGCTGGTGCCGGCGGAGACGAAGAAGCGGACGAGGGTGACGACATCTGGGTGAAGGAACTGCCAGACGGCCCGGTTTCGAGGTTGACGCAACACCCAGCGGATGATGGGAGGCCGTTCTTCACGCCGGACGGCGAACACATCGTATTCCTGTCTCTTCGAGAAGACACCACGGACTTTGGGCTCTTTCAGCGGCGCGCCGACGGCTCGGGGGACGCGACGAGCATCATGCTCGATGCCCTTCATCCTGCCGAAGGTGATTTCACGCCTGATGGGCGTTGGGCCGTTCTACGCGTTGGAGGGACCGCCGGCGAGTCGGGGATGAGGGACTTGGTCGCGTACCGGCTTGGAGCCGACACGACGCTGATTCCCTTGCTGGTCGGGCCGTACGACGAGGCCCACCCAAAACTATCGCCTGATGGACGGTGGCTCGCGTACAACTCAGAAGAATCCGGAGAATTTGAGATCTACGTCCGACCCTTTCCCGATGTGGAGTCCGCAAAGGTGCAGGTGTCGACTCGTGGAGGTCGATCGGCGCTCTGGAATCCGGTCAGGGATGAGCTGCTGTATTTCGAGCCGACCGAAGTCACTTCCCGTTTCCGACTGATGTCGGCCACCTTCGACGTGGTTGGTGGATTCCGAGTGACTCAGAGAGATCCAGTTCTCGAAATCGCCGGGAACATCCGACCTCCGTCTCCGCTGTCCACCAGGTTTGCAGTCGCTCCGGACGGCGAGCGGCTCCTCGCGTTGCGCTGGGTCGATCTCGCGGCGACGAACGAGGAGGACGCCATTCGCATCGTTGTTGTCGAGAATTGGTTCGAGGAGCTTCGCGAGCGGATGGGCGGGAATTGAAGGCTCAGATCCACTGGCTCCGGATCTTCGTGAAAGGCGTGGTCATCGGGGTCGAACCTGCTGGCGTTCGGGACTCAAGCCTAGGCGTCGACTCTCCATGTTTCTCTACATGTTCAACTTCACCAAATCGGCGAACTCCTGAGAACATCTTCGCCAAATCGGTGAACTTTTCCCCAGAAGTTCGCCAAATCGGTGAAAATGGGGGTGCCTTGCAGGTGCCTTACAAGCAGGGGGTCGGGGGTTCGAGTCCCTCAGCGCCCATTGGTTAACACGAAGCCCCGCATGAGATTACGATCCCACACGGGGCTCTCGTGTTTCGTTGCCGGAACGGTGCGTGCACGTAGCGTGCACAGTCCAGAGTGATCTGATCCTGGTCCAGAACTGGCTGGAGGAGCTTCGGGGGCAGACGGGGAATTGATCCTCCCGGTCCTCTGGCCCTGTCTTGGTGGGAGACGGACAGAGCGGACCGCCGGGCTGCGTCTGATAAGGCCTGACCGAAGGCCTCGATCGTGGGTAGAACGACGGAGGGGCGGGCCTGCGCTCCACGAGTAGCGTTGCTCCATGCAACGGCAACCGTGGAGTGCTCTCATGATCGATAGATGGATGCAGGCAGGAGTCGTCTTGGCGCTCGCCGCCTCGATGGCCGCCTGCGCGGCACCGGGACGCATGATGCGTGGGTACGCGGAGGCCGAGCCCTCCGAACTGGAGCTATTGGACGAGGGTGGCCCATATGCGAATGCGCCAGGGCATCTCAAGGGCCAGGTCCGCTTCGCCTTCGATGGGTTCGGCAGCCTGAGCACGGACGGTCTGAAACGAGGGGCCCTTCCTTGGAAGCTGCTCATGGCGACGCTTGCCCTCGACCGGCACGAGCGGACCGGTGCGCCCGTGTCGACCTCCACCGCCTTTGTAGTGATGTCGGAACACGGGTTCCTCACTCCCACGCGGATCGTGAATTGGGAAGGGGCTCAGCCGCGGCTCGATCGGCCGCTCGGCATCGTCTCCGGGCTCGCACACCGGGGATTCCCATCGGTCGAGCTCGAGATCGCCGCCTTCGGGTGTGCCACCTGTCACGCCGGTCCCCTCCATGGACCCGACGGACTGCCTACTGGTGACGCTTGGTTAGGGATTCCCAACGCGTCCATGGATCTGTCCGGGTTTGGACGTTCCATCGCAGCCTCGCTGCAGAGACAGCTTCCTCGGCCCGAAGCCCTACTCGAGGCCGTCCAGACGATGTATCCGGAGGTGTCAGATCGCGAGCTGTCGATCATGCGAAGGCACGTCTTGCCCGGGGTGAAGGCCCAACTGGCCATCCAGATCGAGAAGCAGGGCTTGGATCCGAGCTTCGAGCACGGTGGCCCTGGCCTCATGAACGGCGTGGCGGGCGTACAGAGCGCCCTGGGTATCCTGAAACCCGACGCTCGCCACACGGAAGTCGCGTGGATGTCTCCGCCAGCGCTCATGGAGACCACCATGCGGCGGTCATTGCTCGTCGACGCGACCTATGCGGTCTGGATGACTTCGCCGAGATGATGACCCTGTTTATCCTGACGACCTTCAGCGTCGAACCAGAGGCCGCCAAGGACCAACTGCCGGGCGTTCACGATCTGGTCAGCTTCGTCGACCAGGTTTCGCCACCGCCATTCCCAGGCCAGATCGACACCGCGCTCGCTCGAGCGGGGGAAGAGGTATACCTAGCTGCTTGCAGTGACTGTCACGGCACATACTCGCGGGGGATCGACGATGTCCGTCTCGTTGTGCACCCCAACCGTCTGGTAGCGCAGGACCGGATGCGAACTGACTCGGCGCGTTGGGCCGCGGCGGACAGAAACCTGCTCGGGACGCTCGCCGGGCTCGGGTGGGAGGAACAGATTACGCCGGAGAGCTTCGGCGGCTACGTCGCACCCGACCTGACGGGTGTCTGGGCCACCGCGCCGTACCTTCACAATGGCTCGGTCCCGACGCTGTGGCACCTACTGAATGCCGATGAACGTCCTGACCGCTTCATGGTGGGTGGGCACTCACTGGACTACGACTTGATGGGGATTCGGGGCAGTGTTGATGACTGCGATGACTACGTCTACCCCGTCGGTTATGAGCCGACGTCACGTCCGATGCTCTACGACACGAATGAGCCTGGGCGCTCGAACGATGGACACGCCTTTCCGGGGCTTTCGACCGAGCAGAAGAGAGCGCTGATGGAGTACCTGAAAGTGCTGTAGCGCAGCAATCCGGGGCGTGGCGCAGTCTGGTCGCGCTCCTGCTGTGGGAGCCAATTTCTGGCGCCGGTGAGCGTTGGTTCGGAGTCACCGAAGTCCACGTGGTCCTCAACTGGGTCGACGAGCTTCGCGAGCGGATAGCCGCCAATTGAGCCGCCAGATCCCGTAGTCCGCGTCTTCGGCAAGGGCGGGACCGTTCCTCGATGGGGACCGCACCTCACGCTGCGTCGGCGTGTGTGGCCGCACTCGCCATCAAACCTCAGCACCAAGCCCCCTTCCAGACCGTCGCCCTTCGGACCAATCTGCCCGACCGGCCTGACCACCTGCACGTCCGCGGGCGCATCGCGGGCGATCTCTAGCGGACCCTTCCCGGGGCGGTGGTTCGCGAGACGTCCGAGGGCGACTACCGCTTTCGCACCGACGTGCCGCGGGCCGAGTTCACCGGAATGATCGCCGGCCGCCTCCAGGCGATCGGCTACCCGAACTTCAAGGGATCGCTCGTCGAAGATGCCCGACACGACACGTACACGGACGCGTGGTCGTGATGCGCCAATCGGTGGTCTGGCTTCATATCAGGGGGACGTGCGGGGGCGTTGCGCGACCGTTGCGGCACCGAGGCTAGGCTTGGAGACGAGTTATTCGCCCTCCCCGCCTCGAGGGAGTGAAGTACGGCACAAGATCCGGCGCCCGCGTACGCATCGCTACGTAGCCTCTACGTCGCTCGACGTAGGGGAGCCGCGCCGTGATTCGGCGAGCGTATGGTGTGAATCACTCGCCACGCGGAGGCCATCATGGCTCGCATCTCGAATCTCACCGCGGCCGTCGCGTTGATGGCGACGATGACCGCCTGCCAGGACGGTGTGACCGATCCCGAAGACACCCGATCCGCCTGCGAGAGCACGACGCCGATCGCCGTCGGACAGTCGAGGGGAGGCACGCTCGGCCAGGGTGACTGCGACCGCTTCGGCACCTGGACCGATCGCTGGAGCCTCGACTTGAGCGCCGAAACGTCCGTGCGCATCGACCTGTCGAGCGGAGCCTTCGACGCGTACCTAGAACTCTTGAGCTCAAATGGCCTGGTGATCGCGGAGAACGACGACGCCGGCAGCCTCGACTCCCGGATCATCGAGACGCTTCCGGCCGGGTCGTACGTCATCGTGGCACGCAGCCTGGGACAGGGGCAGTCGGGCCCGTACACCCTGAGCGTCACGATCGGCCCCGATTGTCGCCCCGTAGGTACGGTCCATATCGGCGACCGCGTCTCGGGCGAAGTGACCCCCAACGACTGCCTCTTCCAATGGGGCGGGCTGATGGACAATTGGCGCTTCGAACTCACACGGCCGACCGGCGTCAGGATCGAGGTCGAGAGCGACGACTTCGACGAGGCGCTCGTGGTGACGGACGAGCGTGGCGAGATCCAGTGGGTGCTCGACGGGTTCGGCCCGCTCGGCGTCGCGCGGGGCGATCTGATGCTCGACGACGGGTCGTATACGCTCTCGGCGGTGTCCGTCTTCGAGACCCCGGGGTCGTACGAGTTGCGGGTGGACCTCATGCCTCCGTGTCTTCCCGGCACGTCGCTCGTCCTCGGTGAAACGCTCACCGGCACCATCGACGAAAAGGACTGCCTCCTCTTCGACTGGGCGCCCGCGGACTCTCTGGTGCTGGAGCTCGATCGTGACACGCCGATGGAGATCGTCGTGAAGAGCTCGGACATCACGCCGTTCCTCCACGTCCGCGACGCGGAGGGGAACGAGGTCGCATGGGGAGGCGCGGAATACGACCCGACGACGGGCCAGCCCACCGGGATCGCGCGCACGAGCGTCGGCCTGGAGGCCGGCTTCTACTCCGTGTACGTCGCCTCCGAGGGTTACCCTTCCCCCTGGGGTGAATACCAGATCACCGTGAGCGAGGTCGTATGTGACGTCGCCACGCCGATCACCTTCGATACGACTGTCGTCGGAGCCCTGGAGTCGGGTGACTGCTTTGGCGTCAACGGGGCGTACCTGGACCGGTACGACCTCGTGCTCGCCAGCGACACGACGGTCCGTATCGACCTCGAGTCGAGCGCGTTCGACGCCTTCCTGAGGCTGACCAACAGCAGCGGCGCGGTCGTTGCCGAGAACGACGACGGCGGGACTGGGCTCAACAGCAGGATCGAGATCCCGCTGAGCGCCGGATCGTACGTGATCGTGGCCGGGGCCCTCCTCCCCCGCAGCACCGGCAGCTATTCGCTGACGGTGGGACCACCCGCGCCGAGCCCCGCGCCCGCGCCGTCGGCCGCCGAGGTGTCGAGCCGCCTGAAGGTAGGGCCGGAGGCTCGCGGGTCCTCCGGATTCGCACTGCGGGCCACGGAAGTGATGCTCGAAGCCATCGCCCGATCGTGGGGTCGGGCCGGGAAGGTGCCTCGGCTGCGCTGAGGCGGCGCGAGCAAGTCGGTCGGGGACGTGTGGCCCCGGCCGGCCGCGGGGGAGTCCGCTTCGGGCTCCCCCGCACTGTTGGGTTCCGCACGCGGCAGCCTGAGGCGCGACTCCCTGAGCGATCGGCTTGCGCCCCCAGCCTAGGAAGTTGCCTTCTCTTCGAGGAGTGCGCCGATGCATCCCATCTTCGAGCGGCTGAGGGTGAGAGCCTTCGGGCGGCGGCCTACTACGCCTCCGCCCTGGTGGTGCTGGAGTCCAGGACGTCCCTCGCGGCGGGGCAGCACGGTCTCTTGGGCGTCGCGTACGCGGGGGTAGGGCGGGAGGAGGACGGGCTCCGCGAGGCGACGAGAGGCGTGCAGATGCGGTCAGTCTCACAGAACATTCTCTCTGGGCCGTATTCCGTCATGTATCTGGCTCGGACCTGCATTCTCGTCGGTGAAGGCAAGGAGGCCGTCGAGGTGCTGGACACGCTCGTGACGATCCTGTCCATCTACTCGCGGGAATTCCTTCGGGTCAACCGAGCCTACTGTCGGACCTGGAACGTGACGGGGACGGAGACCCAGACGGCCACCGGGCGATCCCGATTCAGCGCCGGGGTGAATCGGTAGACGTAGGCCACGTCGAGCGCCACCGCGTCGAGGGCCGCGTGCCCCGACCCCTGGTCGATTCGAGCATCCACGACGGCGCCCTCTTCGTCGATGAGGAGGAAGACCTCGACCGTGCCACCGATCCCCGCCTCGCAAAGGAGGGACGGGTAGGCACGCTCCATCGCCCGTACCACTCCGTCCCGGTTCCGGGGCGTCGGGGCCACGGTGAACGAGACGAACGCAGGCACGTCGGCTCCCGAGGCAGCCGCCGCCGGGGTGGGTGGCGTCAGCACATCAGGCGAATTGGCATCCCAGCCCGTCGGGGCGATCGTCACACGCTCACCAGCGCCTACGGCCGTACCATGACGCGCTCCTTTCCCGGTGTCCACGCGAGCGAGGGTCTCGTGCCGCCGACCCTTCCTTCGGAGACACGGGACGGGACGTGCGGGGCTTACGCTGCCTACCCACCTCGCCTGCTGGCTGCGTCGACCGGTGCCAGGCCTCCGGTACGCTACGAGGCAGGACTCCGCCGACTGTGCGCACCACACCGGCCAACGTAACTTGGCGGATGCATGACATTGCCGTCGATCTACTGATTCTGCTGGCTGCCATATGGCTCGTCGCGGTTACCCTGCGTCCGCTCGGGCTACCGACCATCATGGGCGAGCTGATCGTGGGCGTCCTCGTGGGCCCGGCCGTGCTCGGGTGGATCGAGCCCAGCGAAGCGATCGACCTGCTGGCGGAGATCGGCATCTTCTTCCTCATGTTCCACGCGGGCGTCGAGACGCAGCCCCTCGAGTTCTTCGACGCTCTGAAGAAGTCGCTCGGCGTCGCAGTGGTGGGGGCTCTCGTGCCCTTCGGCTTGAGCTTCAGCGTGGCCACTGCGTTCGGCTTGGACCCGGTGGGGGCGACGTTCGTGGGCCTCACGATGACCGCCACCGCCGTCGTCATCACCCTCAAGACCCTTCGCGACCTGGGGCTCGCGGACACCCGGGTCGCTCGGGTGATCGTCGCAAGCTGCGTGATCGACGATCTCCTGACGCTCGTCTTCTTCGGGTTGATTCTCGGGGTGTTGTCGGGCGGCTCGTTCGAAGCCTCGGAGATCGCACTGACGCTGTTCAAGGTGGTTGCGTTCTTCGCCTTGGCCTTCGTGCTCGGGCGCCATGTGTACCCGAGCTTGACCCTCCCTTTTCGATCCGAGGGCGGCAAGGGATTCACTTTCGTGCTCTTCGTCGCCATTGGAGCCGGGTTGGTCGCGGAAGCGATCGGCCTTCACATGATTCTGGGCGCGTATCTGGCAGGGCTCTTCTTCGAGGAGAGAGTCGCTCACCCCAGGCTCGTGCGTGTCGTAGCCGATCGCTCGTACGGCATCGCCTACTCGTTCCTGGGGCCGATCTTCTTCATCTCCCTCGGTTTCTCCATCACGTTCGACATCAGCGCATCCGGGTGGGGCTTTCTCGCGGCGCTCACGGTCGCCGTGATCGTCGGGCAGGTTCTGAGCGCCGGCGGCATGGCGATCAGAATGGGGCTTCCCCCACGAGAGGCGCTCACGGTTGGGATCGGAATGTGTGGGCGAGCTGAGCTCGCGTTCATCCTCGCGTCGCTCGCGCTCGCTCAAGGGGCGATCAGCCCCGCGGTCTTCTCGGTGCTGATCTTCACCGCCTTCCTCCTCAACCTCTTCACGCCGATGGGACTCAAGGGGTGCGCCGTTCTGCTCGCGGGGCAGGCCACGCGTTCCGAGGGCGCGGGCGTAGGAATCCTGTGGCTGGACAAGTTTGAAAGCTCCGACGGTCCCGAGATGGTGGATGACCGCCCACCCTCAACGCTTCCCGACCTGACCGACGCCGTGGTCTTCTTCGGCTCCGGGCCGGAGATCGTTTCGACCGTCGATGAGCTGGAGCGTCGAGGGCTCCGCTACGTCGTCATCGAGGAGGACCAGGCTGTTGCGCGTCGACTCCACGAGAGGAAGCGCACTGTCGTCCACGCGCGGATCGCCGATCTGGAATCGGACTTGCGGCCATTGGCGAGGGCGCGTTCACTGGTCCTCAATGGCAGCGACGACGACAACGTGCTGCTCTCGCTTGGCGCTCGAGAGGCGGGCTACGAGGGGAAGATCGTAGCGCTGATCGAGGACCCGCGTCGCCGGCTCCCCATGCGCTTCGCTGGAGCCGACGTGACCTTCGCTCCGACGCACATTCTCGCGGCGATGCTGAGTGCTCGGGCCAGCGCCAAGATCGGACCGCGTGTCATGGGTCTCCGGCCTCTCCAGCGACTCCTCGCGGTTGCTGAGCTCAGGGTGCATGACCGGAGCCCCTTCGCCAACACGACCCTCGCGGCCAACAAGGTCCGGACACTGACCGGGGCCTCCATCGTAGGGCAGTGGCGCGAGGCGGAGCTACGAGCAGCACCCGGCCCTCACGAGATCATCGCTCCCGGCTCGATCCTCGTCGCGGCGGGGACGCCGGAGAGCATCGAGCGTCTGAGCGCAATGGCGAGGCCGATCCGCGAGGACGGGGTGATCATCGTGATCGGCTTCGGTGGGGTGGGTCGGAAGCTCGTCGAGATCCTCCGGGCCGTCGACGAAGACGTCCTGGTCCTCGACGCGCACGAGGGCCCCGGCGTCGACATCGTGGGGGACGTCACCGACCCCGCCGTGCTCGAAGAGCTACCGCTGGCGCGCGCGCGCGTCGTCGCTCTCGCGCTGGGCGCGGAGAGTCCGACGGTGTACGCCTCGACGGCGCTTCGTGCCCACGCTCCCGAGCTTCCCATCATCGCAGGAGCAAAGCGGGCGAGCAGCATCTCGCGCATGTACCGCGCCGGCGTCGACTTCGCCCTCTCGATCAGCCAGGTGTCTGGGCAACTTCTGGCCCATCACGTGCTCGGCGAGACCGTTTCTCTACAGCCCCGCATCAAGCTCGTGCTCGTGAGCGCGGGACGGCTCGAGGGGAAGAACCCACTTTCGGAGCGGATCCAGGAGCGCACCGGGGCTACGGTGGTTGCGCTGCGGCGCGGGGGAGACGCGACCATGGACTTCTCTCCCGATCTGACGCTCGGGCCAGACGATGCTGTCTATGTCTGCGGGACTGCTGAAGCGATCACCCGCTACCAAGAGGTGTTCGAGGCGGCTTGGCTGTAGCGGCCCATGGGCTTCAGACAGCCGTCACCGACCTGCTGCCGACACCGTCGGGCCGCCGCAGTTCGGGGGTAACGACAAGGACCGCGACGGCGACGACTCGGGCGGGGGCTTAGTCCGCGTCTATCCCCCCGGGGCGAACCCCG
>JBDHDM010000232.1:0-7034 GCA_039591515.1 Gemmatimonadota bacterium
TCAAGCTCATCGCGGACGTGGGGCTCGTGGGTGAGCCGAACGCCGGGAAGTCGACCCTGTTGGCGACCGTGACGGCCGCCCGTCCCAAGGTGGCTGCGTATCCCTTCACGACGCTCGAGCCGAACCTCGGTGTCGTGCAGCTTCCGGGGTTCCGTAGCTTCGTGATGGCGGACATCCCGGGCATCATCGAGGGCGCGCACGAAGGGAAGGGGCTGGGTCACCAGTTCCTCCGTCATATCGAGCGCACCCGGGTGCTCCTGCTCGTCATTCCGATCGACGTAGAAGACGTCCAGGCGGAATACGATCGCCTCAGGTCGGAGCTCACGGCCTACTCCCGTGACCTGGCGCAGACGCCGTTCCTCGTGGGGCTCAGCAAGAGTGATCTGCTCGGCCCGGAGGAGGAGCCCCCTCGGGTCGACGCTCCCGACGCCGAGGGCGTGGTCGTCTTCTCCGCCGTCGCGCAGGCTGATCTCGCGCCCATGCTCGAGCGCCTCTGGGAAGCGAGTCGAGCCGTGGTGGCCGAAGAGCGGGCAGGCGAGGACGAGGACGAGTGGTGGGCGCCTCCGGGTTGAGAGGGTCCGCGCACGAGTGGAGGGAGGCCGCAGACCTGCTGGCGCTCGATGCGCTTCCGAAGGTCGGGCCGGCGACCGTCAAGGCGCTGGTCACGGCGTTCGGGTCGGCCGCCAGCGCGTTGGTCGCCCGCTTCGAGGACTTCGCCGCCGTGGCGGGGCCTGAGGCCGCACGTGCACGCGGGGGCGCGGGACGAGGCGAAGCCGAGCAGGGGGTGCTCCGCGCGCTTCGGGAAGGGATCGACGTCGTCCCCTGGAGTGCGTCACGCTATCCCGCATCGTTGTGGCATCTGGCCGATCCACCGCCGGTGCTCTTCCTCCGAGGTCGCGTCTCCCTGCTCGACCGCCCCTCGATCGCGGTCGTCGGGGCGCGTCGGGCCACGGCCCGCGGCCGCGACGTTGCCGAACGGCTGGGAAGGGAGCTCGGAAGGGCGGGCGCGGTGGTGGTCAGTGGGCTGGCCCTCGGCGTCGACGGCGCCGCGCACGTCGGGGCTCTCGAGGTCGGCGGAGACACCGTCGCGGTCCTGGGCACCGGCGCGGACGTCGTATACCCCCGGTCTCACCGACGTTTGTTCGGATCGATCGCGCAGCGGGGCCTCCTCGTAAGCGAGTTTCCACCCGGAACGTCGGCGGCTCCGCACAACTTCCCCAGGCGGAACCGCATCCTCGCCGCACTGGCCGGGTGCGTCGTGGTCGTCGAGGCCGGGCGGAGGAGTGGCGCCCTCATCACCGTCGACCACGCGCTGGATCTGGGTCGTGACGTATGGGCGGTGCCGGGCCCCATCGACTGCGAGACCTGCGTCGGGTCCAATCGACTTCTCGTGGAAGGCGCACGCCCCCTCGTCGCGCTCCGGGACTTCGTGGCTGCCGTGGTGCCCGGTGATGACGCCGAGCGAGCCTCGGGAGAGACGCGCGCGCCTCGTGCCCCGGCCGGGTCCGACGCGGACGCGCCACGCGCCGGAAGGCCGGCTGCCCCTTCACTGGAGTCGGGGGTGTTGCACGCCCTACGAGCAAGCGGGTCCCTGGTGGACGAGGTAGCCCGCCAGGTCGGTCTCCCCGTCGAGACGACGCTCGCGTTGCTGACCACGCTCGAGCTCCACGGCGAAGTCGAGCGCCTGCCCGGCATGAGATTTCGGAGAGCGGCGTGAGCACCACCGTCGGCTCCGTGTATGTCCACGCTCCGTTCTGCGCCCGGCGATGCGCGTACTGCGACTTCGCGGTTTCCGTTCGTCGCGTCGGGGACGTCGACGGGTGGATCGCGGCAGTCGGAGCGGAGATGGCCTGGCTGGAGGCGGAGGGCACGTTCCACCTCGCGGACACCATCGACACGCTCTACGTAGGAGGTGGCACACCGTCCCTCCTCGGTGCGGAGGCGATGGCCCGCCTCCGGTACGTGCTCGGTCCGGGCCGCGTGGACCCTGGGCGTGCCGAGTGGACGGTCGAGGCCAACCCCGAGAGCTTCACGGCCGAGGTCGCTGGCGGCTGGGCCGAGGCGGGGGTCAACCGCATCAGTCTCGGCGTACAGACGTTCCACGAGCCTGCTCTTCGGTGGATGGGGCGCCTTCACGGGCCCGAAGGCGCCCTCGCGGCACTCGAGGCGGCCCGTGACGCCGGGATCGACAATGTGAGCCTGGACCTGATCTTCGCTCTCCCCGCGTCGACCGGCCGTTCCTGGACGGACGACCTCGACCGAGTGCTCGCACTCGGGGTCCCGCACGTGAGCCTGTACGGGTTGAGTGTGGAGCCGAACACCGCCCTTGGACGCGCGGTGGGAGAGGGGAGGGCGCCACCCGTCGACGTGGAGCGGTACCGGGCGGAGTTTCTGACTGCGGCCGAGGTGCTGAGCGCGGCCGGATACGAGCACTACGAGGTGTCGAATTTTGCCGTGCCGGGCTTCCGGTCTCGGCACAACGCCGTCTACTGGGGCGGAGCGCCCTACCTCGGTCTCGGCAACGGAGCCCACGGATTCGCGCGCCCGGTTCGCCGGTGGAACGTGCGATCGTGGGAGGACTACAGCGCGCGGATGCAGCGCGGCGCGTCTCCGGTGGCCGAGGAAGAGAGGCTGGACGACGAAGCCTACAGGCTGGAGCGCGTGTGGTTGGGGCTCCGCACGCGAAGCGGGGTACCACGACCCGAGATTGGATCCCCGGCGGACGTCTTGGTGTCAGAGTGGCGGTCGGGGGGTTTGGCCGAGTGCTTCGGTGAGCGAGTGAGGCTCACAGCCGAGGGCTGGCTCGTCCTCGACCGTCTGGCCGTGGACCTCGAGCGCTCGGACGGAGTCCGGGTCGATGGCTGAGTCAGCGCCCCGCACCGGATTCGGCTGGGTTGACCCACTCTGGAACGTTCCTCGATCTTCGACAATGGCTACCCTCGAGCGTCGCGACGCAGGCACGGATCTCACGGAGCGAGAACGTCACGTTCTCGAAGCCGTCGTTCGTACCTACGTCGACACGGCCGAGCCAGCGGGAAGTCGGACCGTTTCGCGCAACTTCGAGCTCGGAGTCTCCGCGGCCACTGTGCGGAACACGATGAGCGACCTGGAAGAGAAGGGTTACCTCTTCCATCCGCACACGTCCGCGGGTCGTATCCCGACCGACCTCGCCTATCGCTTCTTCGTGGACCGTCTCATGGAGCCGGCCGCTCCGTCGGCCAAGGAGAGGGCTGAGCTGGCGAGGGAGCTCGAGGTTGCAGGCTCTTCGGCGGTCGAGCGTCTTGTGCGCCAGGCGACACGCGCGCTCAGCTTCATCTCCAACGAGCTGGGCGTGGCCGTGGCGCCGAGCCTCGAGGAAGCCGTCCTCGAGAAGCTCGAGCTGATCAAGGTGTCGAGTAACAAGGTGATCTTGGTCGCGACGATCCGTGGCGGCGTGGTCCGAACCGTCTACGTGGATCTCCCTGTCGAAGCTCCGAGTCAGACGCTGGGCAGGGTCATGGTCGCGCTCAACGAGCGGCTCGCAGGTCAGCCGCTGGCCGAGCTCCGGCGGACCCTGCCCGAGCGGCTCCGTGACTCCATCGCCGACGAGAAGGGTGTCGATCTCCTCAACATCTTCATGCAATCCGGTGCCGAGCTCTTCGATCTGCGAACCCTCGACGCTTCCCAGCTCCACCTGGGCCCCGCCAGTGTGCTCGCCTCTCAGCCCGAGTTCGATAGTGGAGAGCGCCTGAAGAGCCTGATCAGCCTCACCGAGGAGCGGGATCTTCTTGCGAGCGCGGTGGGTACCCGCGACCACCGTGGGCGTCTGCGTATCACCATCGGTGAGGAGAACGACGCGAGTGCGCTCTCGGAATTCACCCTGGTGACGGCCGAGTATCGCGTGGGCGACCTCAAGGGAGTCATCGGCGTCATCGGCCCCACCCGCATGCCCTACGAGAAGGTCGTCACGATCGTCGACTACACCTCCTCACTCGTGACACGAATGCTGGCCAGCTGAGCCCTCCCGGGCCCGCGCGCCGATTCTACGGAAAATAGATGTCCGACTACTACCAGCTGCTCGGTGTCTCTCGTGACGCGGACGCAGAGCAGATCAAGAAGGCATACCGGAAGCTCGCGCTCCAGTACCATCCGGACCGCAACGAAGGCTCGAAGGAGGCCGAGGAGCGCTTCAAGGAGGTCACGGAGGCGTACGAGGTGCTCCGCGACTCGGAGAAGCGTGCACTCTACGACCGCTACGGGAAGCAGGGTGTGCGTGGTGCGGCGGCGGGCGGGGCCGGCGGCCCGAGCTTCGACTTCAACGAAGCCATCAACATCTTCATGCGGGACTTCGGAGGCTTCGCTGGCTTCGGCGGCCTCGACGACCTGTTCGGGACTCGCGGTGGCCGAGCTCAACGCTCTTCGACCCGTCGTGGCAAGACGGTTCGGATCCGACTGCCATTGACCCTGGCCGAGGTCGCGACGGGCGTGACCAAGACCATGCGCGTTTCGCTGCTTGACGAATGCGAGGCCTGCGACGGCTCGGGTGCGGCGGCGGGGACCAGCCCTTCGACGTGTCGCACTTGCGGCGGATCGGGTGAGGAACGCCACGTTCAGCGCTCGATCGTCGGCCAGTTCGTCAGCGTGCAGCCTTGTCGCTCTTGCGGGGGTGAGGGCCGGGTCATCGAGCAGCCCTGTCCGCGGTGCTCACGGGAGGGTCGGGTTCGCTCGGAGCGCCAGCTCGAGATCGAAGTCCCCGCAGGTGTCACGTCCGAGAACTTCCTCACGCTGAGGGGACGCGGAAGCGTCGGCCCCCGCGGCGGTCCGCGTGGAGACCTCGTGGTTCTGCTCGAGGTGGAGGACGATCCTCGATTCGTGCGGGAGGGCTCGACCCTCGTGCACGAGCTCCTGGTGACGTTCAGTCAGGCGGCCTTGGGAGCAGAGGTCGACGTACCCACGATCGACGGGATGGCGCGTGTGAAGATCCCGGCGGGAATCCAGAGCGGAGAATCCCTGAAGCTGAGGGGGCTCGGGCTGCCGGAGCTCAACGAGACTCTGCGGGGGGACCAGATCGTACGCGTCTTGGTCTGGACGCCCACGGACCTCACGACGGAGCAACGGGAAGTGATCGAGCGGCTGGCGGAGGTCGAGCAGGTTGCACCCGCCACCGTGCGGCGCGGGACGCACAAGGGATTCTGGTCACGCGTGAAGGAAGCCTTCACGGGCGGGTGAGCCCGGCCGGGTCGTGAGCTCCGCCCCACGTCGCTGGCTCGAGCTGCGTGCCCGGTGTCCGGCACCGGCAGATCGGAGCGCCCTGATCGCCGACGGGCTTCTGGCGTTTGGTGCCCGCGGCGTCGAGGAGCGCTCCGGCTGGTATGTGGCCTACTTCGAGGAGCCGGATGAGGGCGTGGACGCGTTCGTCCAGGCGATCACCCGAGCGCTCGAGCTCGAGACCGGCCTCCGGGACATCCGGGTCCGGACGGGGTGGCAGGATCACGAGGACTGGGCGGACACGTGGAAGCGCGGCCTCGGTGTCCGTCGGATCACCGACCGGGTCGTGGTCCAGCCGTCGTGGGTGGAGCCGACGGATACGCGGGAGGAGGACATCGTGATCGTCCTGGACCCCGGAATGGCGTTCGGCACCGCGGAGCACGGAACGACCCGGGGCTGCATCCGTCTCCTGGACGGCGTCGTGATGAGCGGCGACCGGATCCTCGACGTGGGTGCCGGGTCGGGCATTCTCGCGATCGCGGCAGTCCTCCTCGGAGCCGGGGGAGTCCTCGCGATCGAGGGGGATCCCCTGGCCTGCGAGGCCCTCCGGGAGAACGTTCAGCGAAACGGGGTGGACGGGGTCGTGCTGGTGCGGGAGGAATGGGCCACGGCAGGCGCGCTCGCGGACGACGGGCCCGTGCAGGGGATCGTGGCCAACATCGAATCGGGTATTCTCGTTCCCCTGTTCGACGGGTTCGCGGCAGCGCTGCCGACCGGAGCCTGGCTGATCGTTTCTGGCATCCTCGCCGAGGAGTGGGAGGGAGTCGAAGCGGGGCTGCGGGCGGCCGGGTTCGCGCTACAGCGCACCGACGTCGACGAAGGCTGGTGCTCGGCGCTGCTCACACGCGGACGTTCGACTGCGCCCGGGCGGCCAGGCCGAGGCGGGTGATGGCGGCCCGCGCTTCACGCTCCGAGCGGATGATCGCGTACCACCGTGCCACCTCCAGGCAGGAGCGACCGTCGAGCGCCCGTCCAAGCCAACGGACACTCTCACGAAGGCGGAAGCAGGGCTGGTGTTGCTGCGTCTCCGCTGTCCGTTCCACGGATGACACGACCCACGCGTCTTCAGAGCTTCGAGGCGGCGTCTCGGCGATCGTTGGCCAGCGCTGGTGCCACGGCTCGATGATGCGAAAGCGGCCGGGATACGTCTCGAGCACCGCCCGGAGCCGTTCGCAGGTCAGTTGCCGGTCGACCGGTCCGGCGACGAGGCGTGTCAGCTCTCCCAGACGAAGCGCGGGGTGGGGATGGGCGAGCAGGGCGTCTTCGGCGGCGCGGGCGAGGGCGTCCATGGGGAGGATCTCCGGTCAGGGGCAGTGAGGCGTCCAGTAGGGTGGCGTCGAGCGCCGGACACCTCCATGCCGCGCCGGGACTTCGGGTCAGCGGTCGCGTGGGCGTCGGGTACCGCGCCGGATAGCCAGCGGACGCCGCCGGGGGGCGTCCGTGATTGATCGGGGTCTCATCGGTCGGTAGCTTCCAGCCCCCGAACGAGAACCGAAACCGAGTGCGAGGCCGCCGTGTCGCGTGAACTCAAGAGTCGGCTGCAGGCCGACCTGAATGCCGCTCGCAAGGAGCGCGACAAGCTCCGTACGCTCGTGCTGTCCACCGTCCTGTCCGAGGTCCGAAACAAGGAGATCGAAGTCGGCGAGGCGTTGGACGACCACGGCGTGATCCAGGTTCTGAGCAAGGCGATCAAGCAGCGCAGGGACGCCTCCGAGCAGATGCGCGATGCGGGTCGAGGCGAGCTTGCCGATAAAGAGGACGCCCAGGCGGCCGTGCTTCGCGACTAC
>JBDHDM010000233.1:0-7005 GCA_039591515.1 Gemmatimonadota bacterium
CCTCGAGCACTTCAACGCGCATCCGTACCTGGTGGGCCTCGCGCTCGGGGCGACGCTTCGGATGGAGGAGGACCGCGTCGGCGCGGAGACGGTGCACCGCTTCAAGGTCGCCGTGCGCGGTCCGTTGGGGAGCCTGGGCGATCAGCTCGTGTGGGCGACCTGGCTGCCTCTGGTGGCGATGGTGTCCCTCGTGCTCTATTGGACGGGTGTACCCGGGACCTGGGTGGTGGCCACGTTCCTGGTGCTCTATAACGCGGGGCACATCGCACTCCGGGTCTGGGGAATGCGGGCCGGCCTCGAGGCCGGCCGCGATGTGGCTCGTCGGCTCGGGGGGGCGGCGCTCGGCCGACGCGCGGCGCGGCTGCGCCCGGTCGGGGCGCTGCTCGTCGGCATTCTGTGCGGCGCGATCGGTGGCGGAGCAGGTGGTTTGGCCGAGGTGGGGATCGGGTGGATCGTCGCCGCGGTGGCTGCCTTCCTGGCAGGCCTCGTGGGGGGGCACCGGATATGGCGACCGGCTGCCGTGACGATGGTAGGTGTCGTGGTTCTGATCTCGTTGCTGGGGGTACTGCCATGAGTGGCGACGGACGAGCCGAGAAGACGGTGGAGGTCGTCAACAGGGCGGGAATGCACGCCCGGCCCGCCGCGGAGCTCGTGAAGCTGGCGGGCACGTTCCAGGCCGACATCCGTCTCGAGAAGGACGGGCTCGAGGTCAACGGGAAGAGCATCATGGGGGTGTTGATGCTCGCAGCGGAGAGGGGGAGTCAGCTGCGCATCGTCGCCCAGGGCGACGACGCCCAGGACGCCGTCACCGCGCTCTCGGCGCTGGTCGGCCGAGGCTTCGACGAGTTGGAGGCGTAGCCTCGCATGTCGATCGTTCTCGACGGAAACCCAGCCTCCGAAGGGATGGCCTCGGGCCTCGTCTTTCGACTGGAATGGGGCGTGCCCGTCGTGCCCCATCGCTCGATCATGGACGAGGACGTCGAAGGGGAGATCCAACGCTTCCACGAAGCCCGAGCGTGGGCCGCCGAGCGGTTGCAGGAGACCAAGGAGGCCACCGAGCGTCGCCTCGGTGAGGTCGAAGCACGGATCTTCGACCCCCAGCTCCTCATGCTGGAAGACCCCGAGGTCGTCGACGGCACCGTTCGCTACATCGGCGAGAATCGACTCAGCGCGGAGCGCGCGTTCGAGCTCCGGATGCTCGAGCTGCGATCGATGTGGAGTCGCACCTCCCACCCGATGGTGCTGGATCGCCTGAACGATCTGGAAGATCTCATGATCCGGGTGCTGCACAGGCTCCTGGGACACAACGACCCGACCGATCTCGCCGCGCTGGAGCACGACGTCATCGTGGTCGCTTCGAACATGACGCCGAGCCTGACCGTGCAGCTCGATCTCGATCGGGTGCGCGGAATCGCGACCGATCACGGGACCCGCACGGCCCACTGGGCGATGCTGGCTCGCTCGCTCGAGGTGCCCGCCGTGGTCGGGCTCGGCCACGTCTCCAGCGTCGCGGAGGAGGGTCAGCCGGCGATCCTCGACGGCCGAATCGGCCGCGTCGCTCTCGATCCCACTGAGCGCGAGCGAGCGATCTTCGATACGCGGCAGCGCCGCCTGTCGGCGTGGGAGGACGAGATCGCCACCATCGCGTCGATGGAGTCCGTGACCCGAGACGGGCAGTACGTCGAGCTCCGGGCGAACCTCGACCTGCCGGGCGAGGCGAGGCGAGCGAGGGAACACGGCGCGGTCGGCGTCGGACTCTTCCGCACCGAGTTTCTGGTGGTCGGGCGCAACACCATGCCGGGGGAAGAGGAGCAATACCGGGCCTATCGTGACGTCGCCGAGGCCTTTCCCAACGGGGCAGTCTACATCCGCACCTTCGATCTGGGTGGCGACAAGTTCCCGATGTTCCTGCACATGCCCCAGGAGGAGAACCCGTTCCTGGGATGGCGGGCCATCCGGGTTTGCCTCGACGAGCCGGAGCTCTTCCGCACGCAGCTCCGCGCGCTCCTGCGCGCGTCCGTGCACGGCGACCTCCGCCTCATGCTCCCCCTGGTCAATGACGTGGAGGAGGTGCGTCAGGTTCGGTCGCTCCTCCAGGAGGAAGCGTCGCTGCTGGCCGGGGAGGACGTCCCGTACAACACGGGCTACAAGCTGGGTGTGATGATCGAGACCCCGGCGGCCGCCCTCGATGCGGCCGAGCTCGCGCGCTACAGTGACTTCTTCTCCATCGGGACCAACGATCTGGTCCAGTACACGCTCGCCGTGGACCGGACCAACACCCGCATCGCGAGCCTCTACAACCCGTTCCACCCGTCCGTCGTGCGACAGCTGCACCAGGTGGCTCGGGTTGGACGCGCGGCCGGCATCGAGGTCAGCGTGTGCGGGGAGATGGCCGCGCATCCGCTCGGCGCGTTTCTCCTCCTCGGCCTGGACATCACGGTGCTCTCGGTCGCTTGGCCGTCCCTCACGGAGATCAAGAAGCTGGTGCGGGACGTCCGTATGGAGGACGCCCGTGTGGCGGCCCGGAAGGCCCTCGCAGCCTCCACGGGCCGCGAGGTCATGGAGTGCCTGGTCGAGGGCCTCGGCGGCGTCCTCGACCTGGAGGCGTTCTCGGGCCAATGGAGCCTGTCACTGCCTGGTTGATTCTTTCGGCTCCCTCCGTCTTCGTATAGCGAGCGTCCCTTCTTCTCCGATTCTCCCGAGAGTCTTCCCCTGAGGAGCGTGCCTTGAGTTCCACCCTGTTCACGTCCGAGTCCGTCACCGAAGGTCATCCAGACAAGATCGCCGATCAGATCTCCGACGCGGTTCTCGACCACATGCTCGCGCAGGACCCCGAATCGAGGGTGGCGTGCGAGACGTTCGTGACGACCGGACTCGCGCTCGTCGCGGGAGAGGTCACGACGAAGGGCTACGTGCATCTCCCCGACATCGTCCGGGGCACGCTCCAGCGCATCGGATACACGAACGCGGCCTTCGGGCTCGACGGGCTCACGTGCGCGGTGCTCACCGCGCTCGACCAGCAGTCGCCGGACATTGCCATGGGTGTGGATACCGGAGGGGCCGGGGACCAGGGCATGATGTTCGGGTACGCCTCCGACGAGACGCCCGAGCTGATGCCCGCGACGATCCACTACGCCCACGCGCTGACCCGCCAGCTCGCGCACGTCCGCAAGAGTGGGGAGCTGCCCTGGGTCCGGCCGGACGGGAAGGCCCAGGTCACGATCGAGTTCGACGGTGATCGGCCGGGGCGGGTGCATACCGTCGTGGTCAGCACGCAGCACGACCCGGACATCCGCCAGGACGACCTCGTGCAGCTGGTGCGTGACAAGGTCATCAAGCCCGTGCTCCCCGGCGATCTGTACGAGGCGGACAACTGCACTCTGCACATCAACCCGACAGGCCGGTTCGTGATCGGGGGCCCGCACGGGGACGCTGGTCTCACCGGCCGGAAGATCATCGTCGACACCTACGGTGGTGTGGGGAGGCACGGAGGTGGTGCGTTCTCCGGCAAGGACTCGACCAAGGTCGATCGATCGGCGGCGTACGCCGCTCGTTGGGCGGCCAAGAACGTCGTGGCGGCCGGCCTCGCGCGCCGATGCGAGATTCAGCTCGCCTATGCGATCGGCGTGGTCGAGCCGGTCTCGGTGCTCGTCCAGTCCTTCGGGACGGGATCGGTGCCGGACACGAAGCTGTCCGAGGCGGTTCGCGACGTGTTCGACTTCCGGCCCGGGGTGATCATCGAGACGCTCGGGCTTCGCAACCCGATCTTCACGCCGACGGCGGCGTACGGGCACTTCGGCCGGACTCCGGAGATGCTGGTGCCGGATGCCGGCGGGGAGGAGCCCGTCCGGTTCTTCCCGTGGGAAGTCACGGATCGCGTCGACGAGCTGAAGACGGCGGCCGGCAGCTGATCACCGCCCTCGCAGCGGCACACGCGGGCGACGATCGGGCCGGAGAAGCGAGCGCGAGCTCGCACGAGCAGCACGAGGAGAACCCGCGTCTCTCTCCGGAGTATTGGGGACTGGTGACCGCGGCTCCCTCGGGGGGAGCTCGAAGTCCCGTCTCACGTGTAGCCGCCGAGGTGCTTCCGTGCTCGTCGAGGTCAGGGTCCAGAGCCTCGCGCTCGATCGGTCCAACAACACCCCCGTCGTGATCCTCCAGGAGGTCGATGGCGAGCGGATCCTGCCCATCTGGATCGGGCCGGGCGAGGCGAGCGCGATCGCGATGCAGCTCGCCGACATGGAGTTCTCGCGACCCCTGACGCACGATCTCCTCTGCTCGGTGCTCAAGAGCCTCGGTGGGGCGCTGCAGAGGGTCATCATCACGAAGGTCGAGAAGAGCACCTACTACGCAGAGCTCATCCTCCAACGAAACGGAGACCTCTTCTCGCTCGACGCGCGGCCCTCCGATTCGATCGCGGTCGCACTCCGGGTCGACGCCCGTATCTTCGCGGATGACGAGCTCCTCGAAGCCGTGTCGCTCGACGTGGCCGAAGACGAAGCGACCACGGGTGAGGCAGGGGAGCAGCTCGAGCGAATCGATCGCGAGGCGGCCATGGATGCGGATCAGCTGAAGGAGTATCTGAAGGGCCTGGACCCCGAGGATTTTGGCCGCTTTACGCCCTGAGCGGCCCGCCCTGGTCGGCCTACTCCTGCTCCTGGCCGTCGGGGGGGGGATCGAGGCCCAGGAAGGGCGAGTCCCGGAGTTGGCCGGCACGGCGTACCTGGGGGAGACCCCGATGTCCAGTGGGACGGTCGTACTCCACCATCTCGCGGAGGGCGCGCCAGGTGAGCTCGACTCCGTCGTGGTCGGATCGGACGGCAGCTTCCGCTTCGTGCTTCCGCGCCTCCCGGACCCGATCCTGGGCGACGTGTTCTTCGCGTCCGTCCGGCACCTCGGGGTCCTCTATTTCGGACCGGCGGTGACCGAGCCGACGCAGTTGGACTCCGTCTACGGCGTCGTCGCGTACGACACGATCCTGGCGCCCACCGATGGACTCCCGCTCCCGCTCGCATCGCGCAGCATCTTCTTCGAGCCCGATACGGCCGGGTGGCGGGTCACGGACCTCTTCCAGCTGCGAAACGACTCGGATCGCACGCTCGTGACCCGACCGGGCGGCGTCGTTTGGCGCCACCCGTTGCCTGCAGACGCGCGCGACGTCATCACCGGCGAGGGCGAGCTCTCCTTCGCCGCTGCCGACTTCGAGGACGGCTCTCTGGTGGTGCGCGCAGCGATCCCACCGGGTGAGAGGCTCTTCGTCGTGCGCTACCACCTGGGTTCCCTCGCCATCGAAGTGCCCAACGAGGGCCCCACGGCCGCGCTCGACCTCCTGATCCGGGAGCCTGCACCCACGGTTGAGGTTCGTGGTCTCGAGCTCTTGGATCGCGTCGAGCTGGAGGCGGGCTCGACCTACCGTCGTTATACCGGAGCCGACGTCACCGCCCCGTCGATCGCGATCGTCGAGTCGGAGATCGCCGGGCCGCCGCGGGTGGAGTGGGTGGCGCTCGTCCTCGCCCTCGTGCTCGGGGCCATGGGCGTGTACGTCCTGCGCCCGGCGGGGACGCCAGTCCCCGCCTCGTCGGGGCCCGCCACCGGGCGGCCGTCGGTCGCGGCGGACGGCGCAGGCGGCGCCCTGGATCGGGAGGCCTTGCTGCACGAGGTCGCCCGCCTGGACGAAGATTTCGCGGGGCTCGACGCGGGGCCGGCGGAACGAAGGCGGTACGAGGCGAGGAGAGCGGAGCTCATTCGCCGCATCCGGGCGCTCTGACGTGGCTCCGGTTCGCACTCCGGCCGTGCTCCTTCGGTCGCACGACTACGGTGATTCGAGCCGGATCCTGCGCTTCTACACCCGCGACCACGGCCTGTTGAGTGTGGTCGCGAAGGGAGTCCGCGGGCGCAGCGGCAAGGGCACGACGACCCTCGCGAGCTTCGCGTCGGGTGAGCTGAGCGCCTACGTCAAGCCGCAGCGTGACCTGCACACGATGCGGGACTTTCACTGCACCCGACTCCGGGAGGGGATCGCCGCGGAGGTCCTTCGCTTCGCGGGGGCGTCGGCCGCGGCGGAGCTCGTCCTCTCCCACGCGGAGCAGGAGCCGCAGCCGGGGGTCTTCGAGGCGCTGGAGCACGCCCTGGACCAGCTCGCCGACACGGGCACCGATCGTCTCCCTGGAAGTGTGCTCGCGTCTCTGTGGACGATTACCGAGTCCTTCGGGTTCGCCCCGCAGATCGACCCGTGCGTTCGCTGCGCCTCGCCACTGGGGCCCGACGAGATCGCACGATTCGACTTCGGCGCAGGCGGTGTTCGCTGCTCGGCGTGTGCCGAGGACTCCGCGGGTCCCCGCCTCGGACCGACCGCACGCCGACAGCTGGAGGCGCTGCTCGAGGGCACCGTGCCCGAGGACCTGACGCACGCTCGGCGGCACCTGACGCTCGTCTCGGATTTCATCGCGTATCACGTCGTGGCCAAGCCCCTCAAATCGCTCGGTTTTCTGGGAGGCGTGATGCCTCCCGACGCGGAGATTCCCGTTGGGTAGCTTGATTCTCGGTACGGCCGGCCACATCGACCACGGCAAGACGGCCCTCGTGCACGCGCTGACTGGCACGGACACGGATCGACTGAAGGAGGAGAAGGCTCGGGGCATCACGATCGAGCTCGGCTTCGCAGAGCTCGTGGTGGAAGGGGGCCCCCGGTTCGGGGTCGTCGACGTGCCGGGCCACGAGGCGTTCGTGCGCGCGATGGTGGCCGGGGCCGCCGGCATGGACGTCGTGCTCCTCGTCGTGGCTGCCGACGAGGGTGTGATGCCGCAGACGCGGGAGCACCTGGCCATCGTCGAGCTCCTCGGCGTGCCCGAGCTCGTGGTGGCGCTGACGAAGTGTGATCTGGTCGATCCAGACTGGCTCGAGCTCGTGGAATCGGACGTGGAAGACACGCTCGCCTCCACGGCCTATGCCGGTGCGCCGCAGGTGGCGACGTCGGCCGCGGACAGGACGGGCCTCGACACGCTG
>JBDHDM010000234.1:0-6970 GCA_039591515.1 Gemmatimonadota bacterium
GTCGCCCGGCCTCCACGCCGAGACCCAACCCCGATCCCGAACGCCGCATGAACAGACTCGAAGGCAAACGCGTCCTCATCACCGGAGCCTCGGCCGGCATCGGCGAGGCATGTGCCCGTCACTTCGCCGCCCAGGGCGCGCATCTCCTCCTTTCGGCCCGACGGCTCGATCGCATCGCCGCGCTCGCGAAGGAGCTCGCCGAGAAGCACGGGATCGAAGCACGTGCGGACACGCTCGACGTCACCGACCGCGACGCCGTCCCGGCGTACGTCGATGGGCTGCTCGCTCGAGGCCTGGTGCCGGACATCCTGATCAACAACGCGGGGAAGGCGAAGGGGCTCGACAAGCTCCACGAGGGTTCGGTGGATCATTGGGATGAGATGATCGACACCAACATCAAGGGCCTGTTGTACGTGACGCGGGCGGTGCTCCCCCACATGGTCGAGCGCGACTCGGGGCACGTGATCAACATCGGGAGCATCGCCGGGCGGTGGGTCTATCCGAAGGGCGCCGTGTACAACGCGACGAAGTTCGCGGTGAAGGCCATTAGCGAGGCGATGAACATCGACCTCCTCGGCACCAGGATTCGGGTGTCCAGCGTCGATCCGGGGCTGGCCGAGACGGAGTTCAGCGAGGTCCGCTTCGACGGAGATACCGAGCGCGCGGAGTCCGTGTACTCGGACACGGTGCCACTGACGCCCGATGACGTCGCGGACGCGTGCGTCTACGTGGCCAACGCCCCCGAGCATGTCGACATCTTCAACCTCGTGATGATGCCGACGGTCCAGCGCTATCCCGGATATATCGAGCGCACCGGCGGTTGAGCCGCGTCGAAACGACAACCAGGGCGGTCACGCCGTCGGGGGCGACGGCCACGATCCGACCCTCGCGGGGCGTCGAGCCGTATATCGTGGTCTTCACGCTCTGGCTGCTGGTCTTCTCGTCCGCCAGCCAGACGATGATCCTCGCTCCGATCCTCCCGCTCATCGGAGAGCAACTCGACATCGCGGACGCGGTGCTCGGGACGCTCGTCTCCGTGTATTCCGTCATGGTGGGCGTGTTCGCGATCCTCGCGGGTCCGGTTTCCGACCGCGTCGGGCGCCGGCGTATCTTGATCCTGGGCACCGCCACGATGACGATCGCGCTCACGCTCCACGGGTTCGTCACAGGCTATGCGTCGTTCGTTGCGGTGCGCATCTTCGCCGGATGCGCAGGCGGCATCCTGAGTGGAGCAGCCGTCTCCTACATCGGAGACTACTTCCCATACGCTCAACGGGGTTGGGCGACGGGCTGGGTGATGAGCGGCTCCGCGTTCGGCCAGATCTTCGGCATCCCGCTCGGCATCCTGATGGCGACCCGGTGGGGCTTCCGATCGCCCTTCTATCTGTTCGCCGCGACGATGGCGGCAACGGTGCTCCTGTTGATCCTGCGCATGCCTCAGCCCGTGGTGCCGAGGAGCACGCACCGACTCTCCGTGCGAAAGGCGGCGTCGGACTATGTGGAGATGCTCCGGCGTCCCGAGATCGCGTGGGCGGCGGCGGCGTTCTTCATGATGTTCCTGGGCGTATCCATCTACGTCATCTATCTACCGACCTGGCTCGAGAGGGATCTCGGCATCACGGGCGACCAGATCGCGATCATGTTCTTGATCGGAGGAATCGCCAACGTTCTCACGGGCCCGCAGGTCGGGAAGCTCTCCGACCGGGTCGGCCGAAAGGGGATCATTCTGCTGGGCTGTGTCGGACTGTCGATCCTGATGCTCGCTACGGTCCGGGTGATTTCGGGCCCGCTCAGCGCGTACGTGTTCTTCTTCTTCGTCATGGTGCTCGTGGCGACGCGCATCAGCCCCTTTTCGGCCCTGCTCACGGCCCTCGTCTCGGACGAGCGACGCGGTGCCCTCATGAGCCTGACCGTAGCCCTCGGACAAGTGGGCTTCGCGCTGGGAGGCGCCGTCGCCGGACCCCTCTATGCCGGAATCGGGTATGCTTCCAACACCGTGCTGGCCGCGGCCTCGGTCCTCGCCATGGGCCTGATCGTTTGGTTCTTCGTTCCCGAGCCGGTGGATACGCGCCCGTGAGGACGGACCCGCTCGCACCCCTTCGTTCGACGACGCCACTCGTCCGTTCCCCAGATCCGGTTTCCCCGTGAGCGACGGCACTACCCGGAAGACGCACCGGGTCCTCTACGTCGAGGACGCGTTCGATCAAGCACTTCTCGTGAAGGCGTTCTTCAACGCGCTCGACGGCTTCTCCGTCGTCCATTCCCAAGATGGGGATCACGCGATCGAGTCGATCGAGGCCAACGGTTGGGACCTGCTCGTCACGGACCTGAACCTGCCCGGGGCCGACGGGTTCTCCGTCATTCGGACCATGCGGGATCGGCATCCGACGGTGCCGATCCTCGTGACAACGGGTTACACGCAGGTGCGCCACGAAGAAGCAGCGCTCGCCGCAGGAGCGGACCACGTCCTGGTGAAGCCACTCGACCAGGCCGACTTCTTGGAGCACGTCCGCGTCCTGATGTCCCGCAGCGAGCGGTTGGATCCTCTGGACGACGCGGGAGATGACGTGGTGCTCGCCATCGAGGGGAGGGTCGGGGACGCCGAGATGGGGTGCGGCGGGACGCTCCGACGTGCCGTGGACAGGGGGGCCAAGGTCGTCATCATGCCCCTCCTCGCCAAGGAGGGTGAGCACACGCGCTCCGACCTGACCGCAGCGGGAATCGCGGCGAGCATTCTCGGCGCGGAGATCCGCGTCGACCGCACGCTGATCGGTGACAGCGCCGGCCAGCAGGACCTGTTGGAGCGCACCATCAACGAGCTCCGGCCCGGAACCCTGTACGTGCCTGCCCCTGACGACCGAGACGACGATCGGCGTCGGGCCTCACGGCTTGGCCGGTACGCGGCCGGAGAAACCTCGAGAGTCTTCGGTTACGAGACGGCGACTTCCCACCTGGACTTCCGTCCGTCGCATTTCACCGACGTGCGCGGAGAGATGGTGACCAAGATGGAAGCTCTCGCGGCATATCAGGCTGCCGGAGCCCCGCGGGTGGACCTGCGCCCTCAGATGGCCCAGGCCTACGCTCGCTACTGGGGGAGGCTCCGCGACTTCACCGAGGTCGAAGCCTTCCAGCAGCTGGACCTACGTACCTGAGTCTCGGCCCCCGGGGTAATTCACGCGCAGGGAGGTCGGGCTCCGCACGCCGAGGTTGCGGATCGCCCGTGGCTCCGGCGAGCTTACCCCCCCATCGCCGGCCACGGGTCGACTCGCCGGCGACCAACAATCCGATTGACGGTGGCGACAGCCGTGCATTTAGAGTTCGAGCGCGACATCGTCGAGATCCAGGACCAGATCGAGAAGCTCCTGGACCTCGCCGACCGGAGGGGCATCGACGTCTCCGACGAGGTGAGGGTGCTCCGAGAGAAGCTCGAGGAGCTCAAGAAGCGGACCTATGCCAACCTCACGCCGATGGAGCAGGTCCAGGTCGCACGGCACCCGGAGAGGCCGTACACGCTGGACTACATCGAGCGCGCGTTCACGGATTGGATCGAGCTCCACGGCGACCGCAACTTCCGCGACGATGAGGCCATCGTCGGCGGATGGGCCCGGCTGAACGGGCGCTCCGTGATGATCATCGGCCAGCAGAAAGGCCGTGACATGAAGGAGAATCTCCGCCGCAACTTCGGCATGCCGCATCCGGAGGGCTATCGAAAAGCACTCCGGCTCATGCGGCAGGCGGAGAAGTTCGGGCGACCCGTGCTCACCTTCATCGACACGCCGGGCGCGTATCCGGGCCTCGGCTCGGAAGAGCGCGGCATCGCCGAAGCCATCGCCTACAATCTCCGGGAGATGTCCCGCCTGCGCGTCCCCATCGTCTCCGTGGTGATCGGCGAGGGCATGTCCGGCGGCGCCCTCGGGATCGGGGTGACCGACCGCATCCTGATGTTGGAGCACTCCATCTATTCCGTGATCTCTCCGGAGGGGTGTGCCGCGATCCTGTGGCGCTCGGCGGAGCACAAGGAGGAGGCCGCGACCGCGCTCCGGCTCACGGCCTCGGACTTGCACGAGGCGGGCGTCTGCGACGAGATCATCTCGGAGCCGCACGGCGGCGCTCACGCGGACTGGGACGAGGCAGCGGCCAACGTGGCGCGCGCGATCGATCACACGCTGGCCGAGCTGGGGCAGCGCTCGACCAAGAAGCTCCTCGCGCAGCGCTGGGCCAAGTACGAGGCGATCGGCGCTTGGCGCGTCGACTGACCTCGGAGGCGCGACAAGGAGATGGCCGGTTTCGCGGAAGTCCGCTTCAAGGGAACCCGTAAGGGCTACTACTCGTACGCCGACCTGGACCTCCGACCGGGCCACCACGTCATCGTTCAGGCGGACCGCGGGGAGGATCTCGGCGAGGTGACCGCGGTGGGCGTGATCGCCGAACGGAAGTGTGCGTCGTCCGAGGGGGGCTGCGCCACGCCGAGCCCGGACCGCTCCGTGGTCCGGCGCGCGCGTCACAACGAGGTCTCCCGGCTCGATCAGCTGCGAGGCGACGAGGGTCGGGTCCGGGCGGAGAGCCGAAGCCTCGTGGCGAAGCACGGGCTCAAGATGAAGGTCACCGAGGCCGAGTGGCAGTTCGATCGGAACAAGCTGATCATCTACTTCACGGCAGAGAAGCGCGTCGACTTCAGGCAGCTCGTGCGCGATCTGGCGCGGACGTTCCGGGCGCGAATCGAGCTCAGGCAAATCGGGGTCCGCGACGAAGCGGCCCTGCTCGGCGGGGTCGGACGGTGTGGACGTGAGCTCTGCTGTTCGACCTGGCTACCGGAGCTCCGACCCGTGTCCTTGCAGCTGGCCAAGGATCAACGGCTCTCGCTCAATCCGGCACAGATCAGTGGTTGCTGCGGCCGTCTCATGTGCTGCCTCATGTACGAGCACCGAACCTACGTCGAGTCGAGACGACGCTTCCCACGTGAGGGCAAGAAGGTACGGACGGCACAGGGGGAGGAAAGGGTGGTCGCCATCGATATCTGGCGTGATCTGGTCACGCTCCGGGCGGACGACGGAGAACGACGCACCGTGCCCCTGGACCAGCTGAAGCAGGAGGTCGGTCCACCCGGCGCACCACGTCCGGACACGGAGGCGGAGGGTTCGTGAGCGAAGTCCGCCGAAGCTACTACACGACGCCCATCTACTACGCCTCGGGCGAGCCTCACCTGGGGCACGCCTACACCACGATTCTCACCGACGTCCTCGCCCGCTTCGACCGCCAGGACGGGCGGGAGGTGCTGTTTCTCACGGGCACCGACGAGCACGGGCAGAAGATCCAAGACGAAGCGGAGAAGCGGGGCGTCACGCCGCTCGAGCTTTGCGACATGATGGCAGAGCGGTTCTCCGCCGCTTGGGAGCGCTTGGCGATCTCTCACGACCGCTTCATCCGCACGACGGAAGAAGAGCACAAGGCCGTCGTGACCGCCTTCCTCCAGCGTCTCTGGGACCGTGACCAGATCTACGAGGGCACCTACTCGGGGTGGTACTGCGTCTCGGACGAGCGGTATTGGACCGACAAGGACGTCGGCGAGGACCAGGCGTGCCAGATCTGCGGGAAGCCGGTCATGCACGTGGAAGAGAAGAACTACTTCTTCCGCATGGGCGCCTACCAGGACGCCCTGGTCAACCACATCGAAGCAAACCCCGACTGGATCGTTCCCGACGTCCGGAGAAACGAGATCCTCGGATTCCTGCGACAGCCGCTCGGGGACCTGTCGATCTCTCGACCGAAGACACGAGTTTCGTGGGGTATCGACCTGCCCTTCGACCCCGATCACGTGGCGTACGTCTGGGTCGACGCACTCGTCAATTACCTCACGGCATCCGGGGCGATCGATCCGAGTCAGGCTCCGGGCCACCAGGGGTTCGAGGACGTGTCCGGCTCCTGGTGGCCCGCCGACATGCACCTCATCGGCAAGGACATCCTCACGACCCACTCGGTGTATTGGCCGACCCTCCTGATGGCGGTGGGACTCCCTCTGCCGCGGCAGATCCTGGCCCACGGCTGGTGGGTCGTTGGCGAGACGAAGATGTCGAAGTCCATCGGCAACGTCGTCGACCCGCTCGCCCTGCGAGACGACTTCGGAACCGATGCCGTCCGTTGGTATCTCATGCGCGAGATGCCCACCGGGGCGGACGCGTCGTACACGCCCGAGCGCTTCCTGACCCGCTACGACGAGTTGGCCAACGTGCTGGGCAACCTCGCGAGCCGGGCGACGTCGATGATCGCGAAGTACCGGGACGGCACCATTCCCGGCGGCGACGACGACGGATTGGCCGAGGCGACCGACCGGACTCTCGCCAGCGTCCGAGACGCGATGAGCCGTCACCGCATTCACGAGGCGTTGGGAGCTGCGATGGACCTCGCCCGAGCTGCCAACGGCTACGTCGAGGAGCGACAGCCGTGGACCCAAGCCAAGGACCCGGAGTCGGCCGGAGACCTCGACACCACGTTGGCCACCCTGGCCCGGGTGCTCATCGTCCTGGCCGCGCTCTTTCAGCCCGTGTGTCCGTCCAAGATGGCGGAGCTGGCCAACCGTCTGGGCGTGGATGATGTGCCTCGCCTCGACGAGGCCGAAACGATCCAGCTGGTTGGCCGGGCCGTGGTGAAGGGAGATCCACTCTTCCCGAGAGTGACGCCGGCGTGGGCGGACGGGGTCGACGCCTGAGCCCTGGAAGTCCGCTTGCACCGTTCTTCACGAAGTTTCCCTTCTCTGCTTGACTTCTTTTTCCAGGCCCTTCTAGCTTTGAAGTATGACGAGCCTGTCGAGGAGACAACGTAGGCTCCTCGACATTGAAGGTTCGCTCCTCCCCCCCATGAGCGTGCCCGAGTCTCACAGTTCCAGACGAATCTCAGAGACAAGGCAGACGTATGGTCGGAGGTCAGTGGACCTTTGTGGTCGTGCGTGGAGAGGACGACCCGGTCCGGCAGT
>JBDHDM010000235.1:0-6966 GCA_039591515.1 Gemmatimonadota bacterium
CGTAGCGAAGCTCGCCGGTGCCGCCGATGGCCAAAGCCGTCCAGCGGACCTCCATGGAGCCCACGACCGGCGTTCCCACCTCGTCTCCCACGAGCGAGGAGAACTCGAGGGGGGCGCCGCGGGGTCCGAAGGACTCGGCACAGGCCGGGAGCAACAGCAGCACCAGGAGCCCCCAGAGTGTTCGCGCTCTACTCGAACAGCTTGTCGAGCAGTTCATTGATGGCCTTGACCGTGACCGTATCCATGGGCTCCCCGCCACCGCCAATCAGTCGATCCAGGTAGGTCACGCCGCCCTTCGTGGAGGACGCCGACCACACGACCATTCCGCTGTCGACCTCGATCATCTGAAGGCTGATGGATACGACGTTCGCCGAGGTCGCGCCCGACCTCACGCTTCCGTATTCCCTCACCACGCCGGTAATCACGCCCTGGACGTCCAGGATCCTGCTCAGCTGCTTGATCTGCTCGGTGGACGGTCCTTGATCTGGAATCCTTCCGATCTTCGACATTCCGCGAGCAACCTCGCCCGGCGGCAACACGTAGACGGCGCCGGTGGCGAGCAGCATGCCCATGAACGTATCCCGAACTCGCTCGGCAGCCTCGTCCCCCCTGGTGAGGTCCGTAAAGGGCAGAACCGCCACGGACCGAACCGACCCGAAGTCCATGTTCGGCTCGTGATAGACATCCTCCGATGCGCAGCCTGCGAACAGGAAGCCTGCAACCAGGATGAACAGGACGGATGCGACGACCCTCTCGACTGACTCGTGTTGTCTCTTCATGATGCCTTTCCGTCGCGGAGGAGACCGATTAGAAGAACGTCCTGAAATTCGTCCGAAGCACCTTGAGATCTCGTTTGACTGTATCCGACTCGATGGTTCCGTAATCGAAGCTCACTGTCAGCAGGGACTGACGCGTGATCTGCCAGTCTATCCTCGGCGTGAGAGTCCGGGATTCCCTGTCCTGGGTGTCCATGACCTGGTTGAAGGCCAGGTTGAAGGTGAGCATCCCGTCGGGGAACGGCGACCAGTTGATCGAGTAATTCTGGGCGACCTGCAGGCCTGTCCTGTCTCTCGCCTGGTCCCGAAGGTTGACGCTCGCGAACACGCTCAAGGTACTGAGGGGGAGCCAGAATGCCTGGAAGCGGGCATTCTGATTCCAACCGGAAGGCGTTCCGGTCTGCGTATCCCAGGAACCCAGATAATCGACCGTGAGGCTCATTTTCGGGTTTGGATCGATGTTCGTGCTCAAGCGGATCGACGTGCTCGTGCCATCCGCCCCTCGAAGCGGGGTTCTCGCGGAGAACGCCAGGTCCAGATAGAGGCTCCAGTCCCTGTAGACATCGGCGTTCGTCCGGAGGAGGATCGAGTTCGCATAACCGGTAAGGTCACCCTCCTGATCGTGGTTCCCACTGTAGATGAGACTCTGGTCGAGGGTCGGCAGAATATCGGCGGAGAGCGAGGCCGAGTACGTGTGACGGGTCGCGTCGGGTCTCTCGGTATCGAAGGTGTCCATTCGCAGCACTCTCGCGTCCCCGTAGAGGCGCGGCGTGAAATCGTGTTGAACGCTGAACCCGTTGGTCAGCGTCTTCTTGTTCCGGTTGAACGGATCGGAGTCCCGAACCCGGACGAAGCCTTCGTAGGATGCCGTCGTGTTGGGGGTGGCGGCCCAACGGAGCCCGAGATTGTAGGTCTGGGTGAGGTTCGCGAGTGTCAGGCCGGGGCTCCCAGGGATGGTCGTGAATGCGCGTAGCTCTGCGAGTTCGATCCTCTTGGCGGCACTGGATAGCGGCGTCGTGACGATCTTGATGAACGGGGCGTCCGCGTCGGGAGAGAACGAGATCTCGAAGCGGTTGTCGAAAGCGCTGTAGATCGCGGACGTGACGGTCTGCTCCGTCCAGTTGAGCTGGTCGTCACTGATGAAGGCGCGCCAGACGAAGGAGCCGGCGATGGGTGCGATATCGGCCGGCGTGGCCAGCTCGGGTCGTGTCTGGTCTTCCAGCGGAAAGATATAGACGGTGTCGACCTCGGTTGGGGGGCCGAAGTCCAGGCCGACCGCGACGTCGTTCGTCGGACCGTTTTGGCCGATGTTGACATTCGTGAGTGGGTTCGCTGTGTCCACGACCGTCGCCTCGTCCGGGGCCCAGACCAGCGGGCTTGAATCATCCAGCAGGTAGAATTCGGCGCCCGGTGAGCTCGTGGGCTGCTGGATGTCTCCCGGTCCCGTCGGCTCGAGATCGCTGTAGTTCACCCGGGCGGCGCCGGTCACTTCGAGGCGGTCTCGGAAGAACATCGTCGAGTACCGAAGGCCGCCGTTGTGTACCTGCGACAGTGACCCGTTCTTGAGGATCTTCTCGTCCTGTTCGCTTCGGGTGTAGGTGTAGTCGGACGCGAACTCGTCGTAGTGGTAGCGAGTCCTCAGGACGAGGAGACCGACCTCCTGGTCCCGCGTGTTCTCGTCGTCCCATGTACGGAAGCGGCTGAAATCCAGAGCGACCGAAGGGAAGCCGACCGGCCTCCATTTCCAGAGGCCGGTGATTTCTTCGCGGTTGAGTGTCGTCGAGGGGAGGCCGATGGCATCGAACTCGAGCTGCCTCCAACGATACGCCGTTCCCGCCGCGTACAGCGGATTGTTCAGATCGAGCTGGGCGAAGTAGCGAGTCGCAGTCTGGTCGAATCCCGATTTGGAGCCTTCGGTATTCGCATTCGAGTCGATCAACTCGAACAGTCCTCCACCGCGGACGGTGAGGTACGGGAAGAGCTGCTTCTGGAGCTGGACGTCATACTTCTGCTTGAAGTAGGAAAATACGGTGTTTTCCGTGTCTCCGTTCCGCAGGTCCTCGGAGTCGATGTCCGAATAGATGTATTCCAGGTCGGCCTGAACCCGGATCTGGCCGCCTTCGGCCCTGCCGGGTGCCGGAGACAGGGCGGTTGCAGACATCAGCGCGGCCACCATCCAGATCCACAGTGCAGCTCGCTGGGGCATGGCTCACCCGGCGGCTGGATTGCGCCCCCGGATCGGGATCCGGTCGACCGCCCTTCCCGGCCGCAGCCCCGTCGTGAGCTGAAGCTGCCGCGGGAGCCGAACGAAGCGGACGAGGGGTGACGTGGAAGCGGTCACAGGTCTCCTTTCGGAAGAGACCGCAGGGACTCCCGCGCCGCGGCAGCAACGGGCGGGATGTAACGGCCCTTGTTCATGATTCGTCTCCTCGTCCAGGGGTCTTGAACAGCAATAACCGCGCCACCCTGCGTCGAGGGTGGCGTTTATAAAAATATGAATAATACCGGGCAGTTACGAGATTTCGTCACTCATTGCCAGAGCGTCAAATCTCGCACCTAGCCCAATTTGCCCCACGCGAAGCCAGGCCTTTTTTCCCCGGGGGGAGAAGCCCCTGCGGCGCCGTGGGTGATGGTCCGCGCGAAACGCGCTGCCTCGACCCCTGCCATGCAGGCCGCCGGGACGAGGACGAGGGTGATGACGGTCGCGAACACGACGCCAAAGCCCAGCGTGACGGCCATGGGTTTGAGCCACGCGGCCTGGGCGCTGCGTTCGAAGAGCAGGGGAAGCAGGCCGAAGAACGTGGTGAGCGAGGTGAGTACGATGGCCCGGAAGCGAGTCGCGCCGGCGTCGAGCAGCGCCTCGCGCCAGCCGAGGCCCTCGGCGCGGTGGCGGTTCGCGCGGTCGAGGAGCACCAGGGCGTCGTTCACGACCACGCCGGCGAGCGCGATCATGCCGGCCATCGAGAAGCCCGAGAACTCGAGCCCGAGCAGCGCGTGGCCCGCGACGGCGCCGACGAAGCCGAAGGGGATCGCCAACAGGATGACGAGCGGCTGGACGTAGGAGCGCAGGCACACGGCGAGCAGGGCATAGGCCGCGAACATGGCGAGCAGCACGCCGCGGATCATGCTCTCGGTGAGCTCGGACTCCTCGCGCGACGCGCCGAGCAGGTCGTACTCGACCCCCGGAAACGCAGCGAGCACCTTCGGGAGCACGGCTCCGGTGATGCTCGCCACCACCTCGTTCTGACTCGCGACGCGGGTATCGAAGTCGGCGGTGACGGCCACCTGGCTCTTGCGGTCGCGGCGCTCGATCGCCGCGCTGCCGCGCCCGAACTCCGCGACGGCCACGGCGGAGAACGGGACCTCTCCGCCGCCGGGAAGGCGGATCCGGATGTTCTCGAGGTCGCCCAGCGAGCGGCGCTCCGCCAGCGGGTAGCGCACGATGACTCTCACGTCGTCGCGGCCGCGCTGGATGCGCTGCGCCTCCTCCCCGTGGAAACCCTGGCGCACCTGGCGCGCGAGCTCCGCCAGGGTCAGGCCGAGCGCCTCCCCCTCCGGAAGGATGCGAAGCGCGAGCTCCGGCTTTCCGCGGCGCGCCGAGTCGGAGACCTCGCGCACACCCGGAAGTGTGGAAATCTCCCCCGCGAGCGCCCGCGCCGCGCGCTGCAGTGTCTCGCGGTCGCGTCCCGAGAGCGACACGTCGATCACCGAGCCGGCTCCCACGTCGGTGCCGCTGAACGTGAGCGACACCGCCCCCGCGATGCCCCCGACGCGGCGGCGCCAGCGGTTCTCGATCTCGAGGCTCGAGACCGTACGCGCCTCCCCGGGCACCAGGCTGATTCGGATGTATCCGACGTTCGCGCCTTCGCCTCCCCCCTTGAAGTCGTCGTGGCGATACGGCGGATCCCCGATCGCGACCAGGACGTGCTCGAACACGCTACGGCCATAGCCGCGACCCTCTGCTTCGAGGGCGCCCTCGAGCGCGAGCCCTTCCGTCTCGATGCGCCGGACGACCGCCTCCATCACTTCGGGCGCGGTTCCCTCGGGCATTTCGAGCCGGGCCGTCACCCAATCGTCCTCGACGTTGGGAAGGAAGGCGTAGCGCACCCAGCCACCCGCCATGACGCCGACGGCGAGCAGCAGCGTCGCGAAGGCGAGCGACAGCACGAGCGCCGGCCTGCGCAGCGCCAGCTCCAGAGCGCGCCGGTAGCGGATGGCGACGAAGCGGGTGAGCGCGCCATCGAAGCCCCGTTGCACGCGGTCGAGCCGGCGCAGCACCCCGGGCAGGGACGGCCTTTGCCCGGGCCGCCGCACGTGAGCGAGATGTGCGGGAAGCACCAGCAGTGCCTCCACGACGGAGAAGGCGAGACACGCGATCACGACCAGGCCGAGCACGTAGGAGAACTTTCCGATCACCGTCGGGAGCGTGAGAGCGGGAATCGCGAAGAAGACGGTGGTGACCACGGCTGCCGTCACGGGCACGGCGACCTCCTTCACCCCTGCGACCGCGGCCTCCACCGGGTCCTTCGAGCGCCGCTGATGCCGCTCCACGTTCTCGCCCACGACGATCGCATCGTCCACCACCAGGCCCACCGCCACGATGAACGCGAACAGGGACATCATGTTGATCGAGACGTCGACGATGAAGAGGACGATCAGGGCGCCGAGAAAGGCGATCGGGATGCCGACGGCGACCCACGCCGCCAGACGCAGGCGCAGAAACAGCGCGAGCACGAGAAGGATGAGAATCAGCCCCTGCGCGCCATTTCGCAGCAGCAGATCGCGGCGGCTCTCGAACTCGCGCGACTGGTCGTACCCGATGGCGATCGCAACGCCGGCGGGCATGCGCGGGCGGGCCGCTTCGACGTAGGCGCGGACGGCATGGGTGACGTCGAGTACGTTCTCCTTCTCGCTGGTGAGAAGGCGCACCACCACGGCCTGCCTTCCGTCCATGCGCACCTGCTCATCGCTCTCGGCGAAGCCATCAGTCACGCGCGCCACCTCGCCCAGATGCAGCCGCGTTCCGTCGGGGCGCGTGAGCAGGACGAGTGCTTCGAACTCGGGTCCGCGATCCACCTCGCCCCGGGCGCGCAGCAGGATCTCGCCGTCGCGGGTCTTGAGCGAGCCGCCGGGCAGGTCGACGGAGGAGGCGCGCACCGCCCCCACCACGTCGTCGAAGCGGAGTCCGTGGCGACGCAGGTCCGCCTCGGAGACTTCGATGGCGATCTCGTAGGGCCGCACGCCCACCAGCTCCGCCCGCGTCACCTGCGGCAGCGCCGCCACGTCGTCGCGCACGCGTTCGCCGAGCTGGCGCAGCGTCGCTTCGCCGACGTCGCCGGCGACGGCGATGCCGATCAGGACGGAGTCGTCGATCAGCTCCTGCACGACGGGCGTCTCGGCGTCGGCGGGGAGGGTGTCGAGGGCGTCGACGCGGGTCCGGATCTCCTCGGTCACCCGGCGCGCATCGGCACCGACCTCGACCTGCGCCCAGACGGCGCCGAATCCCTCGGAGGCTCGCGAGGTGACGCGGTCGATGCCGTGCACGCCGTGGATGGCTTCCTCGACGCGAACGCAGATGGCCTGCTCCACCTCGTCCGCTGCAGCTCCGGGGTACGCGACCCCGATCGAGACCACGTCGAAGGCGACCTGGGGCATCGTCTCCTGGCGGAGGCGCGCAGCGCTCAGCAGCCCCGCGGCCACGATGAACAACATCAGGAGGTTGGCGGCGACCGGGTTCGCCACGAACCAGCCGATGAGACGGTTCACCGGGCGAACCCCACGATCGGATTCGGTGCGGTGCCGGTCTCCTCCCCGGCGGCCCGCACCACCGTGCCCTCCACCGCTCCCAGGGCCGAGACGACGACGCGCGCGCCGTCGTCGAGACCGGCGCCCACCAGGATCCGGTCGTGTGCGGCGCGCAGCACCTCCACGCGGCTCGCACGCAGGCGCTCGTCGCCATCGACGACCAACACCTCGCCGGGCGGACGCAGCGCGGAACGCGGCAGCACGAAGACCCCATCGAGGGTTCGGCCGAAAATCTCTGCCTCGACGAATAGCCCCACCGTGAGTTGCGGATGGGCGTCCGTGGAGCGTCGCCCGTAGGGATCGTCGACGCGCGCGACGACGTGGATCATGCGGCTGCGCGGAGCGATCTCTCCCTCGGCGCGCACGATGCGCGCCTCCCACTCGG
>JBDHDM010000236.1:0-6960 GCA_039591515.1 Gemmatimonadota bacterium
TACGGGCCGCCTCTTCCGCGCCCGGGTAGTCGTAGACAGCGGAGAGGAACGAGGCACGCAGCTCATCCGCAGCCGGATTTGCTGGATACGCCTGCCGAAAAGCCTCGAGCGTACGTCGCGCCTCGGCCGTGTCTCCCATCGCGTACAGTGTGGGCACGAGACCCGAGTACGTCGTGGCCGGGGCGCCCCCGTTACGAATCGACCGGCGGTAGAGCTCGCTCGCTTCCTCGTCCCGTCCCAGCTCCCGATACGCGATCGCGAGGTTGTTGAGCGCGACTCGATCGGTCGGGTACGCCTCGAGGAGCGATTCGTACCGGTCGGTCGAGGCGGGGGCGTCCTCTTCGACGTACGCGAGGTACGCCGCCTCGGCCAGCCACCGCTCTCGATCGGTCAAGCGCTCGCGGAGCGCGTACGCATGCGTGAACGCGCTGTACCGCCGGGGCGGGTCGAGGGCGGTGTTCAGGAGGAGGATGCCGAGCTTGCGGTGCGCCATGGCGAAGGTCGAATCCTCCGCGAGCGCTTCTTCGAGCAGAGCAAGCGCGCGCAGCTCGTCGCCGAGATTGTTCGCCCGGTCGGCCTGAGCGTACTTCTCGAGCGCCTGGAACGAGGCCGTGGTCACCTGTTCGAGCGGCTGATCTCCCTGGATGGTCCGGAGCGACTCCCCGATGCGCTCCCTCAGCTGAGCGGAGAGCCGGTCGACCTGGTCCGGCAGCTCCGACACGTCGTCGGCGGTCTCGCGCACCGCCACCAGGACCTCGCCTGTGGCCGCCGCGACGATGCGAGCCGACACGACGATCGAGGGGCCCGCCTGAACGAGCTCTCCGGCGACGATCGCCTTGATCCCCTCCCTCCGCGCCGCCTCCAAGGCGACCTCGTACGTGATGGGCGCTGACGGGTCCAGCTGCATCCGGGCAAGGATCGGCGTGAGTTGGGCGGGCTCAAGCACCGTAAAGGCGGGAGATTGGGCCAGGTCGATGCGGAGCAGCGTGGTCACGGTCTCTCCGAGGCCGTCCTGGTCGAAGTCGCTCTCGAAGTCCGCGAGCACGAGACGCTCCTGCTCGTCGAAGACCCCGCGGGCCTGCAGCGTCCCGACCGGGCCTATGCCCACGGAGCGCATGCCCATGTAGACCGCCGAGCCGATCATGACGAGGGCCACGGCGCCGACGCCCGCGCGCAGCGCGTTCTTGAACGTGAACAGGCTCGTTGACCCGTGGTTCGCTTCCCCGGTCCGGCCCCGCGCGATACTCATGGTCAACAGGAGCAGGAAGCCGGTGACGAGGAACGCGAGCAGTGCCTGCCCGAACCAGAGGGGCAGGCCGATGAGCGAGGAGAGCGTGTCCGCCACCTGAAGCGCGATCCACGCGCCGATGCCGTAGCTGACCGTTACCTGCCAGACGGATCGGTCGCTCATCTCCAGTGCCTGTTCGCTCACCTCACACCCTCTCCGCGCTGGTCCGAGATCCGGAGCTGGAAGATAGGCGTGGCACGGCCTTGGTGGCCAAGGCCGTCATCGGCTCGATGTCGTCGCGCCAGCACCACGAACCGGCCTACCTTGTTTTAGGCTCGCCCCGACCGAGTGGTCGCACCTGCTCGAGTCGCCACCCCTCCTCCCGGCCCGGACAGCAACGATGACCCTGCCCTGTCGATGGCTTGCGGCCGTGCCTCTGCTCGCCGCGCTCCCGCTCACCACCGTCGGTGCACAGACAGCCGAGGACTTCGACGAGTCGCGCGCGTATCTGGGCGAGAGCCCGATGTTCGATGCATTCTACCCGGACGAGTACGAGTCGTTGGCGACCCTGCGCCGAGAGGGACGGGTGAACGACGACACGGCGCTTCTCGTGCTAAACCGGGGCGAGACGACGTTGGCACTCCTCACGATGCAGATGTCGTACCACCACATCGCGCAGGGCGAGCTCGCCGGCGAACCGTGGATGGTCTCCTTCTGAGTGATCTGCAACACGGGGATCGGTCTGATCCCGAGCGTGGACGGCACGGTCCACACCTTCACGGAACAGGGCCTCTACGATGGCCTCTTCCTCATGTACGACATCGAGTCCGGGTCGCATTGGAACCACATGACCGGCGAGGCGGTGCGTGGGCCGCTGCGGGGCGCGACGCTGCCTATCGAGAACGTGTTCCACACCTCGGTGGGCCAGGTGCTACACGAGAGCCCGGACGCGCAGGTCGCCTGGTCTGAGCACCCCGCGGCGCTTCAGAGGTCGGGAGACGGTGGAGGGACACTCCGGCGTCTGCTGGGCAGGATCACCGGCGTACCGGACATGTTCCCGGCCACGATGGGTGAGGAGGACTCGAGGCGGGACCGGATGGAGATGGGGATCGGCATCTGGAAGGGAGACCTCGCCCGCTACTATCCCGTGCCCGTCGTGCGCGAATGGGACAACATCGTGTTCGATGACTTCGGCGGCGAGAACGTGCTGGTCTACTACGACCCTTCCGCTTTCGCGCTGATGGCGGAGCTCACCGATGCCTCGGGTGCCAGCTGGAATGGCTCGATTCTGCTGTTGTCCAACGGCGACCGGATCGAGGATGGTATCCTCTACGGACCTGGAGGCGAGCGGAAGGAGCGAAACAGGCCGCTCCAAGTCTTCACGCGCTGGTACGGCTTCTCGCTGACGTTCCCGGAACCGGAGATCTTCGACCGGAGGCCGATCTCGGACCAATAGGCGCGGCCGGCTGTGCGAGGCTTCGGACCCTCAGTTCGGTGGCATGAAGACCTGACTGCGGATCTTCCAGCTTCGTCCACGCCTCACGTACACGGTCAACATGGGACCGCTGGTTGGCACGCCTCCGACCTCGAGCATGTAGTTGCCGAAGACCTGAGACATCCCGCCGCTGGCGTCGAAGTCGAGCATGAACGCCTCGACTGACCCCATGGAGGGGAGCGCGCCGGTGAAGTAGGCGCGCAGGTCTTCGCTGCCCCTTTTCAGCTCCTGGTCCGGTGCGATGAGGAGGGCGTCCTCCCAGTACATGTCGACGAGGTCGTCCACCTGGTCCGCGCCCCAGTGGTCGCCCCAGTCGGCGAGCACTTCGTTGATCTGCACGATGACCTCGGCGACGTACTCGGCCCTTTCCTGACCCCTGGGGACCTGTTGGTACCCGGGAGCCTGGGCGGCCAGCCCGTGGGCGGCAACGCACAGGACGACCGAGGCACAGCCCGCCGTTCGCATGACGGTTCGATGCTTCCCCACCACAACCCACCTCGTTGACGGAAATTCTGCGGGCGGCAAGATGGCAGGGTCTTGGCCGGACGGCGAGCGGGAAGAGCAAACGCATCGACTTGGCCGATGCGGCTTGCTTGCCCGATGCGGCTTGGGAGTACACTCGCCCTGCACCCGTGCGCGCGCCCCGACCGGCCTGTATCGTCAGGGCCGGAAGCGCGGTGGGGCTGGACCAGGACGAGGAGGTGGAGCGATGGGACGTTCGAGTCACGGGTGGGGATCCGCGCCGGGGGTGGCCGGCCTGGCGATCGCAACCATCCTCGCCACGACGGCCCTCGCGCCGACATCGACCGCGGCCCAGGACTTCCCGGTCTCCTCGGCCCTGCCGCCGGAGTCCAGACAGTTCGACTTCTGGGTCGGCGAATGGGACGTGAACCTGCGCATCCGACAGGACGACGGCAGCTGGCTGGATGCGGTCCAGGCGACGGCCGAGATCTACCCGATCCTGAGCGGCAAGGCGGTGCTCGAGCTGTGGAGCGACGCGCGTACGTCGGGGATCAAGGGCTACAGCCTGCGCTACTTCGATGTGGCCCGCGACGAATGGGTGCTGTGGCTGAACTGGCCGGCGCCGAACCGGTCGGGCTCGTCGAGCCTCTCGGGCACGTTCCGGCACGGGCGCGGCGAGTTCTTCTCGACGATGATGAACCCGGACGGATCGGAGACGCTGAGCCGCTACACCTTCTCGGACGTCACGCCGTCGTCCCTGCGCTGGGACGACGCCTTCTCGAGTGACGGTGGGGACACGTGGACGAACCGCTGGATCATGGAGTTCACGCGCACGGCGGCGAAACCGATCCTGGACCCTGCGGGCGGCGAGGCGCACACCTTCCACGACGGAGCTCGCTGCGACAACGAAGCGTTTCGGCGCTACGAGTTCCTGGCCGGCCGCAACGACGGCGAGGTCGTCGCGGGCGGCTCAGGGCCGGTCACGATCACGGGGTACCGGGTGCTGGACGGTTGCGCGCTGATGACGTTCGCGGGCCCGGGTAGTGATCCCGAGCGTGCCTGGGGCTTCTCGCTGCTGACCTTCAACACGTACGCCGAGCGTTACGAGCTGACGACGGTCACATCGCAGTCGAGCACGCCGGTCCGGACCTTCTACAGCCGAGACGCAGAGTCTCTTGAGTTGTACGAGCGCGTGGCCGAAGGCGAAGCGGGGTCTGCGACGCCCCCGGTCGACCGCATGCGCATCGAGCGGGCCGACGACGGCAGTGTGCTCTGGGCGCACGAGGCCCCCGAGGGTGACAGCTGGCGACCGGTGTGGTCTGGGAGAGTCCGCCCCCGCTGAGGCTCGCCCCTCCCCTACCCCGTCAACGCATCCAGCACGAACTGCTGGATGATCGCGTCGGTCGGATCGGAGGTCTGATAGTTGCCGCCGGTCAGCACGACGACCATGTCGAGCGTCGGGAAGACGGTGATGACCTGACCACCCCATCCACGCGCGCCGAACGACGGGTAGACGTTGCCATTGATCGGGTAGTCGAAGATCCACCACTGGTAGCCGTAGCCCCACCGCGGGTCCCGCGTCTTGGCGTAGTCCATCGACGCGGCCGCGATCCACTCGGGTGACACGACTTCCTGGCCGTCCCACTGACCGTCGTTGATGAAGAGGTATCCGATCTTGGCCATGTCCCGCGGCCGCAGACGGAGATCGCCCGACGCGTAGGTCATGGGCCCGGCCAGATTCACCCACGATCGGGCCGTGATCCCGAGCGGCCAGAAGAGGTGCTCGTCGGCGAACGCCTCGAGCGTCTGGCCGGATGCGCGCCGCACCACCTGGCCGAGCACGTTGGTGCCACCCCCGTTGTAGACCCACGTGCTGCCGGGCACGTCGATGGCCTCCTTGGCCAGGATGTAGCCGATGGGGTCGGTCTGCGAGAAGAGCGCGTTGATGTCGTTGCAGCTGGTCCCATAGCTGCACGTGCTCTCGTCCCAGTCCAGCCCCGACGTCATGGTAAGGAGGTGGTGGAGCGTGATGGAGTCCTTGCGCGCGTCGCGCAGGCTCTCGTGCTCCGGAAAGAAGTCGTAGGCGGCGGTGTCGACCCCGGTGATGAAGCCCTGGTCGATGGCGATGCCGACGAGGGTCGACGTAATCGACTTGGTCACGGACGCGAGGTTGTGCACGTCGTCGTGGTCGAAGTGCCGCCAATCACCGATGATGCTGTCTCCGATCGCCCCCCGGAACGTCAGGCCACTGAAGTACTCCTCGAGCACGAGCCGGTCGTCTTTCACGATCACGACGCCGTGCACGTTCGCGTACACGCCCTCGCGGATGATGTCGACGAGGTCGGTGAGCCTCGCCTCCGAAAGACCGACCTCGCTCGCCGCGGCCACCTGCCAGCCGTCGGCGCGCGCCTCCGGAACCTCGTAGACGTAAGGGAGCGTGTCGTCCGCAGCCGGCGGGTACGGATCGAGCTCGGGCTCGGTCGAGGAGTCCCCGCAGCCGAGTGCCGCGACCGCCGCCATGGCGATGGCGCTCGCGACCACGTTTCGCCTGAACATCGTCAGCTCCGCACCAGCTCCAGATCCAATGTCGCGGGCACATCGATCCCGGTGTCTTCGAAGTCCCACTCGATGCCACTGGTGAGGCTCACGTCGAGTACGTTGCCTGCGAGGGCGATCGTCCCGCTGACGAGGTCGCCCTGGATGAGCATCCCGAACTCGTTTCCGTCGATCGTGTAGGTCCCCGTGTCGACGTCGGGTCCGTCACCGATATCGATGGAAACGCTGAGGGACCCGTCGGCCTGGAGCGTGAGGGAGAACACCATCCCCAAGGCGATGAGATCCAGGGTCTGTGTCGGATCCGCCGGATTCGACACGCTCGCCGCGGTCGCGTCCCACGTGCCCGCCAGCTCTTCGGGAGTCAGCCCCGTCGGATCGTCATCACACGCCGCCAAGCTCGCCGCGGCGACCAGCGCCAATCCGCCCAACCCGATACGCGTCCTCACCCCGCACCTCCCTTCCTCTCGGTCAACGGTCGACTCCACTCCGGTACCACATACGTCTCGACCCTCCATCTCACTACATGCGGCCGCTGCACCAGGCCCGCGCTGGCGCACGGCCGGCACCACGCCCAAGTTGCGCAAGCCGACGGACCCGGACCGTCAGGGCGGCGGCCGATGCGCCGGCGGCAAGGAGGCAGCATGCCGCGAGCAGTACGTCCTTTTCCTGCGGGCTCGATCGCGCTCGCCCTCTTCCTGACGGCCGGCGCTGAAACCGTCGGAGCGCAGGGCCACCCGACGACGGTGGCGCCGTCCGAGATCCGACACATCCAGTCGATCGCGCCGCACAGCGGACCGCCGGGGACGACGGTCTCCGTCAGCACGCTCAACCTCCCGCTCGAGGCCAAGGTCCACGTCGGCGTGGGCGCCATGCGCGAGGGCTTCGAGGCCCTGGTGGAGGCCGAGCAGGGCGAGTGGGGCGAGATCGCCGTTCGCGTCGAGGTCCCAGCCACCACGTCATGGGAGCGCCCGATCGTCTTCGTCGCATTCAACGCGATCTTCGCTCCGATCGGCATGTCCGACGCCTTCCACGTCACCACCCACGACGGCCTCGTGCGTCGTACGGGCACGGTTACGGACGAAGCGGACGGCTGCCTCACCTTCCGCGACGAGGACACCTACCTCTACGCGCTCTCGGGTGACGTCGCGTCGCTCGAGGTGGGAGACGAAGTGACGATCGACGGTGTCTTCTTCGACACCGGCGAATGCCTGAGCGGACC
>JBDHDM010000237.1:0-13459 GCA_039591515.1 Gemmatimonadota bacterium
GTCGGTGTCCGGGTATGTCTTCCTGGCCCTCATGGGGTCCGCGCTGGGCGGTATCTACACTGCCGCATTGTACCGATATGCGATGACCGGGGACACGGGCAATTTCGATCCGCGCATCCTCGGAAACGCCTTCCGGCCCAAGTGATGAGCGTGGCTGTGACGAGGCGGTAGCGAAGGGCGCCTCCGCTCGCTTGCAGAGCCCGGAGGCCCCTTCTACAATCGGAATCCCCTCGGGGCGAGATGACCCGTCTGCGTCGTCTCACGAGACCATTCAGGGGCCCGCAGCCGTTCGAACCGGGACGGTAGCGGGCCCCGCTTCATCGCATCTCGGAGGATTCTACATGGCATCGGCCAAGGAATACCCCACGGACCGCATTCGGAATGTCGCGGTTCTGGGCCACGGCAGTTCGGGGAAGACGACGCTCGTCGACGCGCTCTGCTTCGTCTCGGGCACCTCGCGGCGCCTCGGCAGAGTCGAGGACGGCACGGCGCTGACGATGCACGCGCCGGAAGAGCACGCGCACGAGATCTCCATTCAGCTGACGCCAGCGTACGCCGAGCACATGGGGACGAAGGTCAATCTGCTCGACACACCGGGATATCTGGATTTCACGGGTGACGCCCTATCGGCGGTGCGAGTCGCGGATGCAGCCATCATCGTGGTCAGCGCCACGGCAGGCGTCGAGGTCGGGACGGAGCGTGTGTGGCGCTACTGCGAGGAGCGTGGCATCCCCCGGATCTTCTTCGTGTCGATGATGGACAAGGAGCACGCCGACTTCGAGGGCGTGTTCCAGCAGATCAAGAGCCGGCTGACGGAGAGCGCACTCCCCGTCGAGATCCCTGTCGGAGAAGGCGAGGACTTCCACGGGATCATCAATCTCTTCAGCGAGAAGGCGCACATCTACAAGAAGGGGACGCAGAAGGGGGAGTACGACGAAACCGACATCCCCGACGAGCTGAAGGACAAGGAAGCGCAGTGGGAGACGGAGCTACAAGAAACGCTCGCGACGATGGACGAGACGCTTCTCGAGACCTATCTGGAGGGCGGCGCCATCTCACGTGAGGAGGCAATCGAGGGCATGGCCCTCGGGATGGCGCGCAACGAGGTCTTCCCGATCTTTTGCGGCGCCGCCACGCAAACGTACGGCATCCGCGCCCTGCTCAAGAAGCTCGTCGAGCTGTGCCCTTCACCCGCCGAGGCGAAGCCCGAGATCGTGGACGGGAAGGAGCTCGTCGCGGACGACAGCGGACCCCTCGCGGCGTTGGTCTTCAAGACCGCCGCCGAGCCGCACGTGGGGGAACTGTCGTTCTTCCGCGTCTTCTCCGGGAAGGTCTCCAACGGAGACGAGGTGCAGAACGCGTCGAACGGACAGTCGGAGAAGCTCAACCACCTTTCGGTGCCGATGGGCAAGGATCGCATCGAGGTGCCGACGCTCCACGCGGGCGACATCGGCGTGGTCGCCAAGCTGAAGCACACCCATACCAACGACACGCTATGTGCCCGTGGGACGAGCTCGGCGCTCGAGAAGATCGAGTTCCCGAGCGCGGACATCTCGATCGCGATTCGAGGGGTGGGACGGGGAGACGAGGACAAGCTCGGGGTCGTGCTTCCGAAGCTTCACGAGGAAGACCCGACGTTCTCCGCCTCCTTCAACCCGGAGCTGCATCAGACCATCGCAAGGGGGGTCGGCGAGCTGCACCTCGAGGTGCAGCTCGAGCGCATGGAGCGGAAGTACGGCGTGAAGGTGGAAACCGAGCAGCCGAGGATCGCCTACCGCGAGACCATCACCAGGCAGGCGGAGGGGCAAGGCAGGCACAAGAAGCAGTCCGGCGGGCGCGGGCAGTTCGGCGACTGCTGGATCCGGCTCCGCCCCCAGCCGCGAGGTGCCGGCTACGAGTTCGTCGACTCGATCAAGGGGGGCGTCATTCCCGGGAAGTACGTGCCCTCCGTCAACAAGGGGATCGTGGAAGCGGCCCAGCGGGGCATCGTCGCGGGCTTCCAGCTGGTCGACTTCGCCGCCGAGTGCTACGACGGCTCGTACCATTCGGTCGACTCGTCCGACATCGCGTTCAAGCTGGCTGGTTCGCAGGCATTCCGGAGCGTGGCCGAAAAGTGCTCGCCCATCCTGCTCGAGCCGGTCGTGGAGGTCGCGGTCACCACGCCCGACGAGTACTTGGGGGACATCATGGGCGATCTCACGTCGCGCCGCGGAAAGGTCCAGGGCATGGACGCGGAGGGTGGCCGAACCACGGTCCGCGCGCTCGTTCCGGAGTCCGAGCTGTACAAGTACGCGGCCACGCTGCGCTCGATCACACACGGCCGGGCCCACCACACGAGGACACTGGCGGGGTACGAGCCCGCGCCGGACCACGTTGCGCAGAAGGTTCGGGCGGAGCGGGAGAAGGAGGCAGCGCATTAGCCTCTCTGCGGAGGAGAAATGACCACGATCGCCGTTCTGGGTGGAGGCAACCTCGGCCGCGCACTGGCGCTCGGATGGGTCGCGACCGACATCGCGGTGCCCTCAGCGATCACCATCACGCGCCGCCAAACAGAGAAGCTCGCCGACCTGCAGGCGCTCGGCTTCGCGATCGGTGACGACAACCGGGTGGCCGTGGCAAACTCCGAGGTCGTGGTGGTCGCCGTGCAGCCCCAGCAGCTCGACGCGCTTCTCGCCGAGGTGGCTCCGGCCCTCGAGGCGGGCCGTCATCGCGTCGTCTCGGTCGTCTCGGGCGCGTCGATCGAGCGGCTGCGCGAGGCCGTCCCGGACGGCGTGCCGGTCGTTCGGGCGATGCCGAACACGGCCGTGTCGATCGGCGAGTCGATGACGTGTCTGAGCGGCGGCGAGGGTGACGCGCACGCGCTCGAAGAGGCCGTTCGGCTCTTCGACGCCGTCGGCGAGACCCTGGTCATCCGGGAGGAGATGATGATCCCGGCCACGGCGCTCTGTGCGTGCGGCGTCGCGTTCTTCCTGCGCTGCATCCGCGCGGCCTCGCAGGGGGGGATCGAGATCGGGTTCCATCCCGAGGAGGCCCTGCTGCTGGCCGGTCAGACGGCTCGCGGCGCAGCGGCGCTTTCCCTCAAGGAGGACACCCATCCCGAGGGAGAGATCGACCGCGTGACGACGCCGCGAGGTTGCACCATCGCCGGGCTGAACGAGATGGAGCACCAAGGGCTGAGCTCCGCGCTCATCAAGGGGCTGATCGTGAGCGCGAAGGCGGCCGAGGGGCTCTATCGGGACTGAGCCCGTCGGGTGCCGGCTCGTCTCCACGCCGGCGTGGGGCTGCAACCCTTTTGACCGGCACCGGGTCTATCTGTAAGATGACAGTATCAGTCACTCTACAGATAGTCATCCATGGACGCTCAGGCCCACCTTCCGCTCGCTCCCCGTGACCTATTGATCCTCGCCGTCTTGGCGGAGGGTCCGCTACACGGCTACGGCCTTATCAAGGCCGTCGAGGCCCGCTCGCGGTCGGGCGTTCTCCTGGACCCGGCCAACCTCTACCGGGTGCTGCGCCGCATGAGCGGGCACCAGTGGATTCGGGCCGTGGACGGTGAGGTGGAGGGCCGACGCCGCACGTACGAGATCGCGCCGGACGGGCAGGCGGTGCTGCGGGCCGAGCTGGCCCGTCTCGAGCACCTTCTCGAGCAGGCCCGACCTGCGGTGGCGGGCGGCTGATGGCTCGACGCGCGTTCGCGGTCCGCGCCTACGGTGCCTCTTTGCGCCTGCTCCCTCCGTCCATCCGCCACGTGGACGGCCAGGAGATGGAGCGCGCGTTCGAAGACCTGTGGAGGCGGGAACGCACGGCCTGGGGCAGGACGCGCCTGGTCGCACGCTGCTTCGGTCGGCTGCCGCGAAGCGCCGCGGCCGAGTGGCTCGATCTCATGGACGTCGGTGGATCCACGAAGACGGGAGGATGGGAGATGACGGGTTGGGGAAGGCAGGTACGGCTGGCCGTGAGGACACTGCGCAAGGCTCCGGCCTTCACGACGACGACGGTTCTCTTGATCGGGTTGGGCGTGGGCGCGGTGACGACGATCTTCACGCTCGTGGACCACGTCCTGCTGCGGCCGCTCCCGTACCCGGCGGCCGAGCGCCTCATCACCGTGGAGATGGGATCACACTCGGGGACCACGTACCGCGAGTTCGAGAAGCTCGACGGCATGGAGGCGTGGGCAGGTGGGTACTCGGAGAGCGCGAACCTCACAGGAGAGGGCGATCCGATCCGCATCGAGATGTCGATGGTGTCGGAGAACTTCTTCTCCCTGTTGGGGGCACGGCCCGCGTTGGGTCGACTCCTGGTCATGGACGACTTCGAGCGGGTGAACGTCGCCGTTCTCTCCCACGCCCTGTGGGAACGGGTGTTTGGGGCGGAGCCGGACATGGTCGGCCGCTCGCTCCGCGTGGACGGGGTGCGGTACGAGGTCGTGGGCGTGCTCAGTGCGGACTTCGAGCCACCTCAGCACCTGGTCGCCGCGAGCACGGGCGTCTACCGGCCCATCGACTGGAGCGACGAGCGAATCGAGGCGATCGACTACCACATGATCGAGGTGGCCGGACGGATGGCGCCCGGCGTATCGATCGAGGACATGGGCACCCGGCTCGATGACCTCTCGGTCGCGATGGCCGAGACGTACCCGGAGCACCACGTGGACCGTGAGGGCAATCCGAACCCCTTCCCGGTTGCAGGGCTGCAGGACTCCTCCGTGCAGCGGGTCCGCTCGGGGCTGAACCTCCTCCTCGGGGCGGTGGGTCTCCTTCTGCTGGTCGCGTGCCTGAACGTGGCTCACCTCTTCCTGGCCCGAGGCCTGGGGCGCGTGCGCGAGATGGCGATTCGCAGGACCATGGGCGCGGGCCCGGGCGGCCTCATGCAACAGCTCATGGTCGAGAGCCTCGTCGTCGGCGCGCTCGGCGGAGCACTCGGGATCAGCCTCGCGTACGTGGGCCTCGAGGCGATGCTCACGCTCAATCCCCATGCCTTGCCACGGGCTGAGGCCGTGTCGTTGGATCTGCGTGTGGCCGCTTTTTCCGGGGCCGTGGCGCTCCTGACCGCGTTCGTCTTCGGGCTGGTCCCGGCGTTGCGTACCATCGGCAACGACCTCGCGAACGAGCTCAAGGGGGCGTCACGCAGCGCGACCTCGGGACGGGGCACGCGACGGCTGCGGGGTGGGCTCGTGGTGGCGGAGGTCGCGGTCTCGCTCGTGCTGGTGACGCAGGCCGGGCTGCTTCTGAAGAGCTACCTGAACGCGCAGGCCCCGGACCCCGGTTTCGACCCGAACGGGGTGTGGACGATTCCTCTGACCCCGACCGGGCACGCGACGCCGGACAGCTACCGCCAGGCGATGGATGGCGTCCTCGCATCGCTACAGTCCGTGCCGGGTGTGGAGATGGCCGCCTATGGGCTCACGCAGCCGTTCGAGTTCGCCGGCTCCGGCCGGTGTTGCTGGATGAACAGCCTCGGCGAGGAAGAGGGGGTCGACAGCGAGCGCGTTCGGATGCTCATCCATCCCGTGAGCCTCGACTACCTCGAGACGCTTCGCATCCCGCTCGTGAGCGGCTCGGTGTGGAGCCAGGCCGATGCGACGAACACGCCGGTCCCGGCGGTGGTCTCGGAACGCTTCGCGATCGACGCCTTCGGCTCGGTGGACGGAGCCATGGGCCGCGTCTTCGGGCGTACGAACCGGCCGCAGTATCGAGTGGTCGGTGTGGCGGGCGACAACAAGCACTACGGTCTCGATCAGCCCGCTGAGAGCCAGATCTACGTCCCGATGGAGGTCCTGCCCTTCGACATCCCGATGGCGCACATGGCGGTGCGTGTCCGCGGTGAGTCGCCCGAAGGTCTGGCCCGCTCGCTGCGCGAGGCCGTCTGGCGGGCCGAGCCCGACCTGCCGGTCCCGACGATCCGTCCCATGGACGAGTGGATCGACGACTCGATGGCCGGGCGTCGATTCGACTCCGCGATCTTCGGTGCGTTCGGCTTCGCGGCGCTCTTCCTGGCGGCGGCGGGTCTGTACGGCACGCTTCTCTACAACGTTCGTCAGCAGCGGAGGGAGTTGGGCATCCGACTGGCGCTGGGGGCGGCCCGCGAGCGCGTCGAGCGGCACGTCGTGGGCGGGGGGCTGCGCCTCGCGTTCGGTGGCGCGGTGCTCGGCGTCCTCGCCTCGTTGTGGGTGGGGCGGCTGCTCGAGGAGCGACTCTTCGAGGTGGGCGGGAGCGATCCGATCGCGCTGCTGGGCGCTTCGGCGCTCCTCCTCGGGTCTGCCGCCCTCGCGAGCTGGCTGCCGGCACGCCGCGCCGGCCGTACCGATCCGCTGGAGACGCTCAAGGCCGAGTGAGGTAGCTCCGACGGCCCGCGGAGGTCATTCTCGCCGCGGCTCTGTACCTGCCCCGCAGCCCACGGCCGCGGGGCAGGTTTCGGCGTTCCCATGACCGTCGAGGCCGCTAGATTCTACGGGCGCAGCCGGGGGCGGGACGGGACGAGAGGTCGCGCTGCCCACCGTCCGCCATCACACGGACCCGGCACTCCTCGACAATCGACACTCCGACTGGAGTCGCAATGCGCCGCGTGGCCACACTCTATCGCACCACCGTCGGGAAGAAGGTCCTGATGGCGGTCTCGGGAGTCGTGCTGTTCGGGTTCGTCTTCGTCCACATGGTTCCGGACACTACGCCATGGACGTCTACGCCGAATACCTGCGGGACGTGGGCTATCCGCTGGTGCCGCACGAGGGTGTGCTTTGGATCGCCCGGGTCGTGCTGCTCGCGGCGGTCGTCACGCACATCGTGGCCGCCCTGCAGCTGTCGCGACTGAGCCTTTCTGCGCGGCCCAGGGGTTACGCCAAGGAGGAAAGCCTGAGCCTTTCGTACGCTTCGCGCACGATGCGCTGGGGCGGAGTGATCCTGCTCCTCTTCATCGTTTACCACATCTTGCACTTCACGACCGGTCAGGCCCACGCGTCCTTCGTGCCAGGCGCCGTCCACGAGAACTACGTCCGTGCGTTTCAGAGCCCGCTCGTCTTTGGGATCTATCTACTCGCCCAGGTCGCGCTCTGTTTCCACCTCTACCACGGGTTGTGGAGCTTCTTCCAGACGTTGGGCCTGAGCCACCCGAAGTACAACCACATGCGCCGCCCCTTCGCGGTGGCGTTCGCCGTCGTGGTCTTCGTCGGATTCCTGACGCCTCCGACGCTGGTCTTGGCCGGGGTCGTCTCCTGAGCGGACAGCAGCCGCGGCTTCGCCCGCATCGAATGAGGTCGATCCATCCGTGGAACTGAACAGCAGCATCCCGTCCGGGCCGATCGCCGAGAAGTGGGATCGGCATCGCTTCGACATGAAGCTGGTGAACCCGGCCAACAAGCGGAAATACGACGTGATCATCGTCGGAACCGGGCTCGCCGGCGCCTCCGCCGCCGCGACCATGGGGGAGCTCGGGTACAACGTGAAGGTCTTCACCTACCACGACTCCCCCCGCCGGGCCCACTCGATCGCGGCCCAGGGCGGCATCAACGCGGCCAAGAACTACCAGAATGACGGTGACTCGATCTTCCGGCTCTTCTACGACACGGTGAAGGGGGGCGACTTCCGTTCTCGTGAGGCGAACGTCTATCGGCTCGCCCAGATCAGCCTGAACATCATCGACCAGGCCGTCGCACAGGGAGTTCCGTTCGCCCGCGAGTACGGGGGATTGCTGGCCAATCGCTCCTTCGGGGGCGCCCAGGTGTCACGGACCTTCTACGCGCGCGGCCAGACCGGTCAGCAGCTCTTGCTGGGTGCCTATCAGGCGCTCGAGCGACAGGTCCACGACGGAACCGTGGACGTCTCCACACGCCACGAGATGATGGACGTGGTCGTGGTCGACGGGGTGGCGCGGGGGATCGTCACCCGCGACCTCGTCTCCGGCGGCATCGAGTCCTTCACGGCCGACGCCGTCGTGCTCGCCACCGGCGGCTACTCGAACGTCTTCTTCCTGTCGACCAACGCGAAGCACTGCAACGTCACGGCAACGTGGCGGGCACATCGCCGTGGCGCGGGGTTCGCCAACCCGTGCTTCACGCAGATCCACCCGACCTGCATTCCGCCGTCCGGTGACTACCAATCGAAGCTCACCCTGATGAGCGAGTCGCTGCGAAACGACGGCCGCATCTGGGTGCCCAAGGACATGGGCGACGCCCGCCGAGCGCAGGACATCCCCGAGGGCGAGCGGGACTACTACCTGGAGCGCTTCTATCCGTCGTTCGGAAACCTCTCGCCTCGCGACATCGCCTCGCGCCGTGCCAAGGAGATGGTCGACGGGGGTCACGGGGTCGGTGAGATGAGGAACGGCGTCTACCTCGACTTCGAGGACGCCATCGGCCGACTCGGGCGGGACGCGATCAGCGAACGATACGGCAACCTCTTCGCGATGTACGAGAAGATCACCGGCGAAAGCCCCTACGAGCAGCCGATGCGGATCTACCCCGCGCCGCACTACACGATGGGTGGACTCTGGGTGAACTACGATCTCATGACGAACGTGCCGGGCCTCTTCGCCATCGGCGAGGCGAACTTCTCCGACCATGGGGCGAACCGTCTGGGTGCGAGCGCCCTGATGCAGGGGCTGGCCGACGGATACTTCGTGATCCCGCTCACGATCGGGAACTATCTGGCTCGCCTCACGAGCGGACCCGTCCCTGCCGATCATCCGGCCGTAACGGCCACCGAGGATGAGGTGAGGGGGCGGCTCGACCGACTCATGTCCGCGAAGGGGAGGCGCACGGTCGACTCCTTCCACATCGAGCTGGGTCGCCTGATGTGGAACGCGTGCGGGATGGAGCGCAGCAAGACGGGCCTCCAGGACGCGCTGAGGAAGATCCCCGAGCTGCGCGAGGAGTTCTGGAGCGAGGTGCGCGTGCCGGGCGCAGCCGCGGATCTGAACCAATCACTCGAAAAGGCCGGGCGCGTGGCGGACTTCATGGAGTTCGCCGAGGTCATGTGCCACGACGCCTTCTCGCGGGACGAGTCGTGCGGCGCGCACTACCGGGTCGAGCATACCACCGACGAAGGCGAGGCCCTGCGCGACGACGAGGGTTTCGCCCACGTGTCGGTCTGGGAGTTCAACGGTGTCGGAGAGGCGCCGACCCTGCACAAGGAGCATCTCGAGTTCTTGAACGTGCAGCTCTCCACCAGGAGCTACAAGTAAGATGAAGCTGACCCTCCACGTTTGGCGGCAGAACGGTCCCGACGACGAGGGGCGCCACGTGCGCTACGAGGCGAACGGCATCTCCGAGCATATGTCGTTTCTGGAGATGCTCGACCTCGTCAACGAGCGACTCACCGAAGGGGGTGCAGAGCCGATCGCATTCGAGCACGATTGCCGGGAAGGCATCTGCGGCTCGTGTGGCTTGATGATCAACGGGGTGCCCCACGGACCCAAATCGCTGACCACGGCATGCCAGCTCCATATGCGCTCGTTCTCGGACGGCGACGAGATCTGGATCGAGCCGTGGCGGGCGACGGCGTTTCCAGTCCTCAAGGATCTGGTCGTCGACCGCGCGGGTCTCGATCGTATCATCGCCTCCGGAGGCTACATCTCGGTTCGGACGGGGAGCGCGCCGGACGGCAACGCTCTGCCGATCGCGAAGGAGAATGCGGACGCGGCCTTCGATGCCGCCACCTGCATCGGATGTGGTGCCTGCGTGGCCGCGTGTCCGAACGCCTCGGCCGTGCTCTTCACGTCGGCGAAGGTCGCCCATCTCGCCGAGCTCCCGCAGGGGCAGACCGAACGCTGGTCCCGCGTGCTTTCGATGGTGGAACAGCACGATGTTGAGGGCTTCGGCAATTGCACCAACCACGGCGCGTGCCAGGAAGCGTGTCCGAAGGGGATCAGCATCGACTACATCGCGCAGCTGAACCGCGACCTGATCAAAGCGACCCTCATGGACAAGCCGGTCGAGGCGGGGAAGGACGCCTAGCGCCTCTGTGGGGTAGCGTTTACCGCAACCCGTATCGAAATAGCGTAGACTTTCGATGCGATGAAGGGCTTGGCGGGCGACCAACGACGCGCGACAGCACTCGTCGGCGCGAGCCGGTTCTCCTACCGTCCGACCGTATCGCCGTGCATGGCGTGGCCCATGGAGTCCGGTCCGCCCATCGATGGCATCGTGCCCATGGAGTCCCCACTCGCGTTCATGCCGCTCATATCCATCCCCATCTCCGCCATGCGCTGCATCTCCCGGAGTCCGGCGACCATCGAGTCGGGAACGAGCGTCCATGCGTAGTCGATCACCTCGAGGATCTCGGCTTCGGTGAGCGGGGCGGGCGGCATCGCCGGCGGGACGCCGGATTGGATCAGGCGCACGAGCTGCCCTTGCGGGTGGTGGCCGAGGTGCTCGAAGAGGCTCGGGGGCTGGACTGGGAGCGTCGCCGCCATGGGACCGTCTCCCCGTGCACTCTCGCCGTGACACTCGGCGCAGTTGTCTTCGAAGAGCGCCTGACCCGGGCTCCGCTGGGCGGCCGGACCCTCGCCCGCTCCTTTGCAACTCGCTGCGGTGAGGCCCATGACGGCGAGGACGATGGTGGCTCGCCCAGCGCGCGGGAGACTGGGGGATCCGGTCTCGATGGTCGGGTGGGTCGACATCAGCGTCGAGTCATGGCTTGGTTGAATGTACCAGGATCGCGGTAAGCAGGACGACGACGCCGGCGAGCGTAACTTCGCCCGCTGCCCTCCGCCGGACTGCCTCGGCGCCGTCCGGTGTGTCCACGAAAGGCAGTCCGCGTCTCCAATTCACGCCCCCGAGCCCGAGGACGACAAGGGCGAGGCCGGCTTTGGCCGAGAGGAGCCGTCCGTACGTGGTGGCCCAGAGGTCGGAGACGGCATGCAGGTGCGTCCACGAGAGGATGATCCCCATGCCGACAAGCGTCGTTCCGCTCACCAGCGCGAGCGGGGAAAAACGCCGGAGCTGCGCCGCCAGGAGGGCGGTTGCTTGTCCTCGCGCGTCGGCGGGCCGACCTCCCGGAGCCTCGGCGGGCCCGCCTCCCAGGAGCACGGCGGCCAGCGTCCCGATCCAGCACCCGGCGGCCAGAGCGTGCAGGGCGTCGGCCGTGAGCGCGATTGCGCGGCCCGAGTCGGCACCCATCGCGTGCCCGGAGGCGGCCAGGGTGGCGGAGAGCCCGAGCACGACGGGTGCCGCGCCGATCCACGAGCGCGTTGGCGCGAACGTGGTGGGCTCCTCCCGTGCCCGGTGCGATGAAGCTGTGCGGTGCGCGAGGAGGAGAGCCACAGCGAGGAGGACGACGACGCCGCCCTGCACCATCCACACCGTGCCCCAGAACGTCTGGAACAACAGGAGGTCGACGTCCTCGCCGATGGGCACGAAGGGATCACGGAAAGCGATCAACTGCACGACCCCGCGAAGGAACCAGGCGAGCACCACGACGAGAGCCGACGCGAAGGCCAGTCGAGCCACCCGGTCTTCGGCCGCACGCAGCCCGGGGAGGCCGGTCTCGCCCACCACCCGAGCTGTCTCGGGAGCGATGAAGAGGCGCCACGTCACGCATCCCGTCACGAGGATGGCGCCGGAAAAGAGAAGGAACTGCTGTAGGGTGGTGAGAAGCGAGGTCAACGCGCGGCGACCTCGAACGTGAAGTCTCCGCGCATCACGTGCCCGTCGTCCGCGATGCAGCGCCACTGTACGACGTATTTCCCGGGTGGGAGGCCCGGTGCGAGCTGGACCGATAGCTGCTTGGGGTCATCGGCATCCGCGACGGGTGGGCTGCTCCGCTGAAGCTGGCGAGAGGCGTTGACGATGCGAATCGACGCGCCCCGCATCAGCGGCGCGTCCGAAAAGAAGAGGCGGACCTCCGTCACCTCTCCCTCGACCATCTGCTCGTCTTCGGGAATCGAAGCGTCCAGCGTGATGTGGGGTACCCCGACTGAAGTCGCCGGCCTCGGGGTCACACTCGCCGTAAGGCCCAGCCACGCGAATGCGACGATTCCGAGGCGGCCGACTCGCACTCCGGTCATTCTACGACTCATCTCGCTTCAGCTCTGCGCGGTCCTGTTGCTGGTCCGAAACACCTTGGCCATCATGGGCTCGTACCCCAGCAGCAACAACCCCGTTTCGCCTACCTCATGAGCCACTGGCGCTACCTGGCGTGCCTCTGCGCCTCGCTCTTGTCGCCGACCCTCGCGCGCGCGGTTGAAGCTCAGACTCCGTCGGAGCTCGGCCACGCGTCGGCCCTTCGCGAGCACCATCCCGAGGTCCTCGAGATGCTCGAGCGCCTCGACCGTGCGCACGGGGTGCTCCTGTACGAGCTCGGTCGGGAGGGGCAGGCGGTCCGGGACGCGGGGAGCGACATGCCGACCTTCGGATTCGAGTTCGACATGGTCGACCGACTGACCTTTCTCGTACAGGGCGAGGGCACGCCGGAGGACGCCGGAATCGCGAGGGCCGGCTTCGATGCGCTCGGCCTCAGGACCGCCGAGATCATCCGGTGGGGGCAGGCGTTGCAGCGAGAGGTGATTTCGATCCTGGCCGACCCCGAGCTCGAGGATCCCGGCGCTGCCCTCGATGAGGTGCTGGACCTCTACCGGAGCCGGCCCGAGGTGGCTCTGCCCACGGTCCCGAAGGACATGGACATTCTCTACGACCATGCCTATGCCTTCGGCTTCCGCACCGGGTACGCCGACTTGGACGGCTTCATCTGGGCGGGCCATTGGTTCCGACTCGCCGCAACCGAGCCACTCACGGACATGCCGGCGGGACCCGACCGCGCCGCCGGCCTCGATACCGTCACCACGCGCTACTTCGACAAGTTGTCCTACGGGGAGCCCCCACAGTTCTTCCCGAGCGAGATTCCACTCGCGCCGGCCATCGCGCCCGGTCTCATCTGGTTGAGCCCCGAAGCGGCGATGGCCTGGGACAACCTGAGCATGTTGCTCGAGGTGCTCTGCGACGTGCTCGCGTCGCCCGACACGCCGGACGTGCCTGCGGCCGTGCAGGCGACGGTCGACTTCTTCATGGATCCCGAGATCGCCGTTACCGATCAGGATGAGTGGGAGATCATGGCGCTGCGCCATGGAATCTTCTTCCAGGGCGGCTACCCGCTTTCCGTCATGACCGAGAGCGAGCGCAACGTCGGCGGGCACGCGGCGCACTTCCAGGGCAGCGGGCCGTCACTCACGATCCCCGGCATGCCGCGGCGATGAGGCCTCGACTGCGGCGCGCGGTTTCGCCTGTCACCGGCCTGACCGCTGGTGTGACCGTGCTCGCAGGGTGCGCCGACGCCGCTCCCGAGCTCCCGAGCACCCTCGACGCCCTCGCCTTCGACACCCTCTTCGAGATCGGGTCGTCCTCGGGTCCGTCGCACCAGGTGTTCCAGGGGGTCTGGGACGTCGAGCTCGACGGGGATGGCCGCCTGGCGATTCTGGATCTGGGCGGGCCAGCGATTCACGTTTACGACGCGCGGGGCGCCCACCTGAC
>JBDHDM010000238.1:0-8498 GCA_039591515.1 Gemmatimonadota bacterium
CGGCCAGGGTGAAGCGAGGGCCGCCGATACCGAAGAGCGAGCCGCCGTATTTCACCGTCGTCGTGATCGCCACCGACATCCCGAGGTTGGCGCCGAGGAGCACGAAGCCGACCGCCACGGCGACGATGTCGAAGAGCTTGCCACGAATGGGGTTCCGCTTCGATCCGATGTCGAAGATCTCGCGCAGAGCCACGCGCAGCGATCCGGACAGGCGGGTCGCGACCCAGAAGAGGAAGATCGAGCCCGCGACCGTGTAGCCGGTCCGCCGCGCGAGCAGGCCCTCCGTGAGTCGCTCGACGAAGGCGGTCATCTCAAGTCCGGTGCCCTGGGGCAGATTGCCCGTCAACAGGGTGAGGACGTGCTCCGTCGGGTCACCGAATTGGGCGAGAACGAATCCGAGGATTCCGATGCCGAGGATGACGAGCGGAAAGAGCGCCAACACGAGGTTGAACGCGATCGCTCCGGCCATGAAGAAGACCTCGTCGTCGTCACACTTCTCGGCGAGACGGCGAGCGAACTCGCGGAACCGATGCTCGAGCTTGTGGTGACGGGGCTTCGCGGAGCGAGGGCCCGGGATGGTCACCGAATCAGTCCTCGGCTTCTTCCGTCCCCGCGGTCACTGTGTCCTGCGCGGCCGACACACCCGCGCGGTAGGCCGCCTTGGACCGGTCGAGCTTGTCCTGGAGATCCGAGCGTGCGGAGATCGCGGCCTCGCGCCCGGCATTCACGGCGTCGCGCACCTCGTCGTAACGGGTGGAGACCCCCTCGCGAGCATCGTCGAGGCGCTCCTCGAGCTGTCGCTGGGCCACCCGCACACGCTCTTCGGCGGCCAGACGGAGCCGTTGCGCCTGCTCCTTCAGTTCCTCCTGGGTCTCCTCACCCGTCTTGGGCGCGAACAGAAGGGCCAAGCCCGCACCGACCATCGCGCCAAGCAGGAAGGAGCCGACGCCGCCACCGCTCTCACGCTCGATGACGATATAGGGAACGTCGTCGTGGTCTCTCATGTCTCTCTCCCATGGGCCGCACCGACGACCCGCACACGCCGTGTCCAAACCGAAAAATAACCGCGTTGGCGTCCGAGGCCATCCGCCCTCGCGAAGCCGAGCGACCGCGGATCAATCGGCGGGCTCTTCAGAGGATCCACGCCGGGTCCGGCTCCTCGAGCGAGGGAGGCTCCACGCCCTCCCGACCGAGCAAGCCGTACGTCAGGCGCTTGCCCAGCTCGACACCAGGCTGGTCGAGCGGATTCACCTCGTACAGCGCACCCGCATACACGGTCGCGGTCTGCAGGAGCATGAGCAGCTGTCCGAGGGAGTGCGCGTCGACACGAGGCATGACCAGCGTGGCGTTGGGCCGACCCTCCCGGCGTAGTGCCTCCGCGGTGGCCAGTCGCTCGATCTCCAGGAGATGCCCGAGCGTGTGGCCTCCGAGGTAGGCGAGCGAGGGGATCGCGGGGTGTCGTCCGGGAATGGCGAGGTCCACCCCAACGTCCTCCACCGCCAGGAAGAGCACCACTTTGTCGTGCGGCCCCTCCATGAAGAGCTGCAGAAGAGAGTGCTGGTCGGTCGCCCCGAGCGCCGCTAGGGGGGTCGGTCCGGTCGGACGACCCTCTCCCGAAAGCGTCGTGCTCTTTCCCAGACTCTCTGCCCAGAGCTGCTGGAACCACAACCCGACCGGGCGGAGCCGGTCGGCGTACGGCATCATCACGTGGATGGGCCGCCCGTCCTCGCGGTCCGCGCGGTGCAGCAAAGAGGCGAACAGGCCTGCCGGGTTCTGTCCGAGAACGTCGGACCGACAGCGCTCGTCCATCGCCGCCGCCCCGGCGAGAAGAGCCCTCGGGTCGATTCCACACACAGCGGCTGGAAGGAGCCCGACGGGTGAAAGCACCGAGAAGCGGCCTCCGACACTCTCCGGGATCGGAAGCATCGGGATATCCTCGGCCTCGCCGATCTGACGCAGCGCGCCCAGGGTGGAGTCCGTGGTGAAGAGGAAGTGCCCCCGAGCCTTGTCGGGCCCGACGGCGCGCTCGATCCAGGCCCGCGCGACCAGGTACTGCGCCATCGTCTCGGCGGTCGCGCCGGACTTGCTCACGACGTTGAACATCGTCCGCGCAGGATCGATCCGGTCGAGGAGAGTGCTGAAGGTGTACGGGTCCGGATTGTCCACGACGTGGAGCCGCGGGAAGTGCTCGCGCTCCTCGTCGGTCATGGCATTCCAGAACGGACCCAGCAGGGCCTCCTTCAGCGCCGTCGCGCCGAGTCCCGAGCCGCCGATCCCGAGAACGACGACGTCCTCGAACCACTGTGCGAACCCGTCCGCCAGCTCCACCACGCGGTCGACTGTCTCGGACGCGTACGGCAGGGCGAAGAAGCCGAGCACACCTTCCGCGCGCTGGGCCTCCACCGCCTTGTGAGCCGCTCGGAATCGCTCCGCGAGGTCGGAGGAGAGCCGGTCTGGAGCGACGCCGCCCGGGGTGCGGGACGCCAACAGGTTGCCGTAATCGAATCGAACCGGATCCATCAGTCGATCTCCACAGTGAGTCCATCGTGTGCCGGAAGCACGCCCTCCGGAAGCCGCTCGAGTAGCTCGGCGTGGGTAACTCGGTGCGTGAGGTGGGTCAGGTAGGTCCGCTTCGCCCCGACCCCCCTCGCCGCTTCGATCGCTTCCTCGATATTGAAGTGCGACCCGTGGGGTTTGCCGAACCAGAGCGCGTTGAGCACCAACACGTCGACGCCCCGCAGTACGTCGACGGCCGCGGGCGGAAGGCTTTTCGCATCGGTTACGTACCCGAGCCCTCCCACCCGGAAGCCGTACACGGTGATGCCGCCGTGGGGCACCGGCACCGGCTGGAAGGTGTGGCCCAGAAGGGAGACCGGGTCGGCCGGGCCGAACGGCACGATCTCGATGCGAGGCTTCGAGCTTCCCTCCGGCGGCCGGAAGGCATCATCGAAGATGTAGCGGAAGTGCGCGTGCATCGCGTCGACATATTCGGTCGGCACGTATGCCGGCATGTCACCGTGGCGGACGGTGAACACCCGCAAGTCATCGATCCCGTGGATGTGGTCGGCGTGGAGGTGAGTGAACCACACGGCATCGATCCGGGAGACCCGCGCTTCCACGAGCTGGAGCCGAAGCTCGGGAGGCGTATCCACCAGGACGCTGCCACCGTCCAGCTCGACCAGCGCAGCGTGCCGGGTTCGGCGGTCACGAGGGTCGTCCGAGGTGCACGCCGCACAGTCACAACCGACCACGGGCACCCCGAACGACGTGCCCGTTCCGAGGAAGGTCAGGCGCACCGTAACAGGCCGTGTCGCATCGCAGCTCCTACAGGCGGTCGAGGCGCATGTTGTTGGTCGAGCCCGACTCGTGGAACGGGAAGCCCGCGGTGATCGCGACCGATGCCCCCGCCTCTCCGACGCCCGACTCGACGACGGCACGTCGACCGTATGCCGAGAGCGCGTCGTACGTCACCTCGACGTCCGTCGCGAGCACCGGGTGCACGCCCCATACCGCCGCCAGCTGATGGTAAGTCCGCGGCTCGGTCGTGACCGCGAAGACCGGGACGGCCGGCCGGTAGGAGGAAACCATACGCGCCGAGAATCCAGAGCGCGTGATGACCACGATCGCAGGAGCGGCGATCTTCCGTGCCGAATCCACGGTCGCCGCAGCGATCGCGTGCTCACGCCGACTCGCGCCGCTCCGGGTCCAGAGCCCCGGCCGCGTCAGGTATCTTGGTCCGCGCTCCAGAAACCCGCTCCGCTCGATCTCCGTGGCGATCCGGACGATCGCCCCGAGTGCCTCGAGCGGGTACTCACCCACGGCGGTCTCACCGGAGAGCATGACCGCGTCGGATCCGTCGAGGATCGCGTTGGCCACGTCGGACGCCTCCGCGCGGGTGGGCCTCGGGTGCTCGATCATCGACTCGAGCATCTGCGTCGCCGTGATGACGGGGCGGCTGTAATAGTTGGCCAGCTGGATGATGCGCTTCTGGGCGAGGGGGACGCGTTCGAACGGGAGCTCCACACCGAGGTCTCCCCGCGCGACCATGACCGCGTCCGTCTCAGCCAGCACCTCCTCGATGGCCTGGACGGCCTCGACCTTCTCGACCTTGGCCACCACGAGCGCCCGGTTGCCGACGCGACCCTTCAGGTCTGCCACGTCCTCCGGCCTGCGGACGAAGGAGAGACCGACATACTCGACACCCATCTGCAACGCGAATTCGAGGTCGTCGAGATCCTTCTCCGTGAGCGAGGGCGCCTTGACGTTCACCGTGGGCAGGTTGATGCCCTTCCGACTCTTCAGGAGCCCGCCGCGGATGACCTCGAGGTGGGTGCGATCGCCCTGGGTGCCCGTACAGCGAAGCTCGAGAAGACCGTCGTCGACCAGCACGTAGTCGTTCGGTTGGATCTCCTCTGCGAGCGGCGCGTACGTGGTCGGGATCTCGCCCGGCTCCGCGGTCTCCTCCGGAGCGAAGACGACCTCGCTGCCCCGCTCGATCTCGATCGGCTCGGCCAGCTCGCCCACCCGGATCTTCGGTCCCGCCAGGTCGACGAGGACCGCGACCGGACGCCCCACCTCTTCACACGCCGCACGAACGGCCTCGATGGCCATCCGATGATCGGCCCGGGACCCGTGCGACATGTTGATGCGGGCGAGGTTCATCCCACCCTGGACCATCGCCAGGACCGTGTCGGGGTCGGCGGTCGATGGGCCCAGCGTGCAGACCACCTTGGTACGGAGCATGCGTGCCGGCGGCGAAAGGGGGCTTCTCGAACGAGGGCGCTCGAATTGTCGCGCCGCCCGAGAACCCGGGCAACACCCGGGGGTGGCGCCCAGCTCCCTGCACGTTTTCCTTCCGTGTGCCCAATCCCTCGCGCCTCTGCCCCATGAGTCACATTCACGTCCAGTCGCTCTCCGCAGCCGACGGACTCGTCGAGGATCTCGCGTCCGCGTCACGCTTCGCGCTGGATTGCGAAGCGGCCGGGTTCCACCGCTACTCCGATCGACTCTGCCTGATGCAAATCAGCGTGGCCGATCGAACCTACGTGGTCGATCCGCTGGCCTTCGATCAGGCGGACGTGCTCAGGGCCCCACTCGAAAGCCCGCAGGTGGCGATCGTGATGCACGGCGCCGACTTCGATCTTCGGCTGATCAGCCGAGACCTGGGGATCCGGCTCCACGGACTCATCGACACACAGATCCAAGCCGCGCTTCTGGGTGAGGAGGCGCTCGGCCTCTCTTCGCTCCTCGAGTCGCGGCTCGGAGTGAAGCTGTCGAAGAAGCACCAGAGGGCGGACTGGGCGGAGCGCCCGCTCACCGAAGGCATGCTCGAATACGCCGCGGACGATACGCGCTACCTCGAGCGACTCACGAACATCCTCGCCGACGAGCTCGAGGCCAAGGGTCGGAGCGAATGGGCCCGCGAAGAGTACCGTGCACTGGAAGAGGTGTCGGACCCTTCGGTCGGGGAGGAGGAGGAGCCGGAGGACCCCGTGGTTCGAATCAAGGGTGCCCGCGACCTACCGCCGCGGCACGTGACCGCGATCCGGGAAGCGCTCGTGTGGCGCGACGCGCTCGCCCAGAGGAAGGACCGCGCACCGTTCCGCGTGATCGGAGACAAGCCGCTGATCGAGGCGGTGGGCCGTCGGCCCCGCCGGGTCGAGGATCTCCTGGACGTTCCCGGCTTCCCCAAGAGGCTCGCCCGAGAGGACGGTAAGGAGCTGGTGGGGAGGCTGCGCGGCGTCGCGGACCTGCCCGAAGAGGGCCTGGTCCCCTATCCCCGCCACGTGCGCCGCGGCCCGCCGCGACCGCCGCCCGAGCTCGAATCCATGGTGGAGCGACTCAAGGCGGTGCGGAATCGGGTGGCGGACCAGGTCGGCCTCCCGAAAGGGACGCTGCTATCGAACGCCATGCTCCTCGCCATCGCGCAGGCTGCCCCCGCGACTGCGGAGGAGCTCCTGGCGGTGGAGGGCATGCGGACCTGGAAGGCCACCGTGGTGGGCGAGCCGCTGCTCGCGACCATCCGGAGAGGTTAGCGAGCAACCCCGGCGTGCGGCCGGGACGTGGCTAGGCGGCCGACTCTTCCTTGCGTTTGCAGTCGATGCAGTAGCGCGCGTGCGGGAGCGCGTCGAGGCGCTCGAACCCGACGTCCGTACCGCAGGTGTGGCACGTGCCGAAGTTGTCGGGATCGGCATAGAGGCGCCGTAAGGCCTCCTCCAGGCGATAGAGGTAGCGGCCCTCTTTGGTCGCAAAGGCAGCCGCCTTCTCACGTTCCTGAGCCTCCGTGCCCTGGTCCGCCATGTGATCGGTGTAGGCGGAGAGGTCGGAGTCGCTCGAGTCCCGATCGGCCTGGGTCAGCTGGTCGAACAGCCCCAGAGCCTTGAGCGCGCGAGCCCTCTCGTCGAGGAGCCGCTGCTCGAGGTGGGCGAGTTGCTTCTTCGTCAAAGCCATCGTGCAGCCTGTTTGTAACACGGTCGGTGAGACAGCCCAGAAAAATAGCGACGGTCCGAAAGGTCGTCCACGGATGGACCTGCCCATGATGAATCGGGTACTCGCTCGGTCGTGATCCTCCCACTGCCCGTGACCAGATGACCGCCCAGAACCTGGAGTGCCGCCGCTGCGGTGCCGGCTCTCCCACCCTCGAGAAGCCGCCGTTCCGGACCGAGCTCGGTGACCGGATCCAGGCAGAGATCTGCGCGGACTGTTGGAAGGAGTGGCTCCAGCACCAGACCCTCCTGATCAACCACTACGGGCTGGATCCGCGGGACGCGAAGGCGCGCGCCTTCCTCTACGAGCAGATCGAGCAGGTGCTGCTGCAGGGAGGCGAGGGCAAGGACATCGACACGACCCAGCAGGGCTCCATCGAGTGGTAGATCGCACTCATGTCGAGATCCGCGTACACCACGCCCGCCTCGTTCCACAGCGGAGCGGACAGCTGCTCACCGAGCGGGCCGTAGATGGCCGATCCGCCGGCCGAGAGGGTCTCGGGCCAGGCGTCCAGCTCGTCGCGCGTCTCCAGATCGGCGGGGTACATGTCCCGATGTACGTACTGGTTGCACCCGAGCACGAAGCACCGCCCCTCGAGGGCGATGTGGCGGAGCGTGGCCTGCCAGCGCTCTCGTGCATCCGCCGTCGGTGCCAGGTAGATCTGCACCCCCTTCGCGTACATCGCCATGCGCGCCAGGGGCATGTAGTTCTCCCAGCAGATGAGACCGCCGATACGAGCGAAGGGTGCTTCCACCACGGGCATCGTGCTCCCGTCACCCTCGCCCCAGATGAGCCGCTCGGCGGCCGTGGGCTTGAGCTTGCGGTGCTTGCCCAACAGGCGACCCTCCGGCCCGAGGTAGAGGAGCGTACAGAAGAGCGTTCCCCCACTGTATGTGCTGTCCCGCTCGATCACGCCGACGCAGAGATACACGCCCGCGGCACGCGCGGCGTCGGCCATGCGCTCGACTTCGGGTCCGGGGACGTCGATAGCGGAAGTCCAATAGCGCTCCCACGTCCGGCGCCCGGCCTCCGATCGGCCGCCGACGGCGGTGCCGAACGCGAGTCCCCAGGGATACCCTCCCACGAACGCCTCGGGGAAGAGCACGAGCCGTGCACCCTGCTCCCCTGCTTCTGCCGTGGTCGAGCAGACCGCGTCGACTGCGGCCTGCGGATCGAACGGTGCAGCAGCCGGTTGCACGACGGCAACCCGCACGTGTGGCGTATCCGACACGACGGTTCCTCCGAGACGAGCGTCGGACCGGATCCGATCCGGTCAGGGCACTTGCGAGCCGAATCTGACGGGGCGGCGGTGTGGCGCCAAGTCACGGGCCGCTCTTCCCGAGCTCCGCCGAGTCAACCTCCGGCGTACACGAGCTCCGTCACGACCTCTCCCACCATCCCCAGCGTCTCGGCACTCAACTTGTCCGGTGTGTCGGCCTGGGTGTGCCAATAGGCGTTGCCCGGGCCGTAGGAGAAGTCGATCACGTTCGCCGTGGGAATCCCGGCCTGAATGAGAGGAACGTGATCGTCGGTGAGGTCTCTCCCCACACTGGACGGGAATTGCGACCGGTAGCCCAGTCGCTCTGCGGCCCGCCACACTTTCTGCACGACGATGTTGGCCGCCTGTGCCGAGATACCTTCGACCGGGAAACTCGCATCGGCGTCGCCGACCATGTCGAGGAGAACGCCATACAGCGGCCGGTCGGCATCTTGGACGGTCGCCGCGTACCGGCGCGCGCCGAGGAGCATGTCGTCGACGGAGGGCCCGAAGTCCTCCCCGTCCACGAGGAGGACGTCGACGCCGAGCGGAGGTGGAGCCGCGGCGAGGAGCTCGGCGAGAGTGAGGAGCACGGCCACGCCCGACGCGCCGTCGTTGGCGCCCGGCACCGGGAGAAGTCGCCGGGCTTCGTCGGCCTCCTCGTCGGAGGTCGGGCGCGTGTCCCAGTGCGCCAGGAGCAGAATCCTCCGCGATGCCTCGGGAGCGAAGCGAGCCAACACGTTGACCAGGGTGA
>JBDHDM010000239.1:0-9521 GCA_039591515.1 Gemmatimonadota bacterium
GTGCTCTTGAGCCCGCTGCCCTATGAGCGGCCGGAAGAGCTCGTCACCGTCTACCTCACGAACGACGAATGGCGCAGCGGAGACAACGAGTTGCTTCGCGCCGCGTGGGACGTTCAGACGATGACGCTCCGCCACGCGGAAGCGTTCCGTGAAGCCCCGGGGCCGATCGCGGCGATGTCGGCGTACACGTACCGGACCCTGCCGCTCGAGTCCCGGCTCGGAGCTGTCGAGGACGCCACCGTGATCCTCGTGGATCGCGAGACCTTCGCCTTGCTCGGGACGGAGCCCGGCCTGGGGCGGCTACCGACCGTGGAGGAGATTCGAAGCGGGGCTCCCGTCGCCGTGCTGCGACACGAGACCTGGCGCCGTCGCTTCGGTGGGGACGCCGACGTGCTCGGCAGTTCCTTTCGACTCGGTGATCGAACGCTCACCACGGTCGGTGTCATGCCCCCGGGCTTCTTCTTTCCCACGGAGAGCGGTGGGGACCTCTGGGCTCCGGTGAGTGGCGAGGTTCGTGATTGGCCGTCCTTCTACGGAGTCGCACGTCTGGCTCCGGAGGCGTCCGTCGAAGAGGCGACGGAGTTCTTCGAGCGTGTCGCGCGTGGTCTCGGAGCCGAGGACGCCAGCATGTCCGGCCTCGGCGGCCGGGCAGTGCCGCACGTCGATAGCGTGGTTGGATCGGTCCGAGGTGGGATTCAGCTGCTCTTCGGAACCGCCCTGCTCGTCGTATTGGTCGCGTGCGCCAACCTCGGCAACCTCTTCCTGGCGCGGACGGCGAGCCGGCGTGACGAGCTCGCCGTTCGAGTGTCCTTGGGTGCCGGCACGGGCTCGTTGACTTCGACGGTGCTCGCGGAGGTGCTGGTGATCGGGCTCGTCGGTGGTGGAATCGGCGTCGTGCTCGCGGGAGGGGCGATCGGCCCGTTCGTAGGGGCGTTGGAGACGTCCCTCCGAGGACTCCCCAGACGGAGCGACATCGGCCTCGACACCAGCGTCTTGCTGTTCTCGTTCGCCTCGACCCTGGTCACCCTCCTCGCGGCAGGGTTCGTGCCTGTCCTCGTGTCGGCGCGCCGGGCGCCGGCGATGGGGATCGGGAGCAGGCGGATGGGGGGCGGCACGAGCACGCGCCGCGGGCAGCGTCTTCTGCTTTCGGCCCAGGGCGCGCTGACCGTCGTCCTGGTCCTTGCCGCTGCGCTGCTGGGTCGGAGCTTCATCGCTGCGGCGTCCGTGGACATGGGAATGGCAACGGAACGGGTCGCGGTGCTCGAAGTGCAGGCGGACCGGGACCGGTACCCCGACGGCGCCCTTCGCAACGAGCTTCACGAAGCCGTCCGTGCCCGCCTGGCCGCCATCCCGTCCGTGTCCTCCGTCGGCCTGGCCTCCTCGCTGCCCAGCCAGGGCGGCGTGCTCCTGCAGAGGGTCCGTCCCGAGGGGGCCGAGGCCATCGACCTCGCCTCGGTCATCACGGTGACGGCGGGAGCGGATTACTTCACCTCGATGGGGATCCCGGTGCTGGCCGGGCGCGGTCTCCAAGAGCGGGACGGGACCGACGAGGTCGCCGGCGTCGTGGTCAGCGAAGCCCTCGCCCGACAACTCTTCGGCCGGCCGGACGTGGTCGGCGACCGGCTCCACATGGGGTCCGGAGCTGCACCGGACGTCCTTCGCATCGTGGGTGTGGTGGGCGAATCTCGGCAGCTATCGGTGTTTCAACCTCCGGAGGCGTCGCTCTACTACCCGATGGGCAGGCGGGCCGGGCATCACTTCTATCTCACGATCGCCGTGGACGGTGATCCGGCCGCGATGCTCACAGCCGCGCGGGAGGCTGCGCTTTCGGTCGACGGGAGCCTCGATATCGAGCAGGCTGCGACGTTCCGGCGCATGCTCGACGACAGCATACGACACGTTCGCCTGCGCATGATCCTGATGGCGTCGTTGGCCGCGCTCGCGGGCGTCTTGGCCATGATCGGAATCTCGGGGGTCGTCGCGCATTTCCTCTCCGAGCAGACACGGGACGTCGGGATTCGCATGGCGCTCGGTGCCGCTGCGGCGAGGGAGGTGGGGAGGGTCGTGAGACAAGCGCTCTGGCCGACAGCCACGGGGATGGCCATCGGGCTCGCGGTCGCGTTACCGGCATCGACGGTCATGCAGGACTTCGTGTTCGGCATCGAGCCGAGGGATCCGCTCACCTACATGGTGGTCACGGGCGGCTTGCTTGCGTCGGCGCTGCTCGCGGCGTGGCTCCCGGCGCGACGGGCGGCGGCCGTGGACCCGATTCGTGTGCTCACTCGGGAGATGTGAGTCAGGCGCGGCGTGACTCGGGTGCGGGGAGGCGCGCTACCTGAGCGGTGCGGACGGGTTGATCGTACAGCTCAGCGGAGGTCCCCTCCCCGGGGAAGCTGGATAATCCGCCCCACATGCGACGGACTCGGGCTCCCGGCATCCACCGAGATCAGCAGCTTGCCGCTCGGAAGCTGGGCCACGTCGCGGACCCGCCCAATCCTGGCGAGCACGATCTCCGTCTCGCCAGTCGTTGGATCATAGCGGAGTAGATGCTGGGGGTTGAGGGCGCCCAACAGGAAGGAGCCCTCCCAGGACGGAAACTGGCTGTCCGCTACCCGTAGCAATCCCGACGGTGCGACACGGAAGTCCGGACCCCAGAACTTCACCGGGAGGATCGATATGGCGGCGGCTTCCTGCTCCGTCATGTCGGATACGGGGGTCCCGTCGTAGTTGACCCCGTAGGAGAACAACGGCCAGCCGTAGTTTCCCCCCGCGGTGATGATGTTGAGCTCGTCACCGCCGAGGGGGCCGTGCTCTGTCTCGTAGAGCGTCCGCCGTGCCGTATCGTAGTCCCCCGGTCGGAGTGGAGGTCCTGTGAGCCAGGTTCCGGGTACGGAGATCCTCCCACACCGAACGACAGGAAGAGGTGGGAAGAGTCTTCCCAGGCGATCCTCGAGCCAATCGAGAATTCGTCGGACTCGTAGATCACTTCGAGACTCTGGGCGCGGTTGTCGTTGAGCTCAAAGCGCGCGACCGCCAGTCCGAAGTCCGCGTCGTTGTAAGCGACGTAGACGAGCCGATTGACCCCGAACTCGGGGTGAAGACTCACCTCCAGGAGGCCGCCGTAGACGTCCACGGTTCGGGCCACCGGGATGCCCGTGACCTCGGTCACTTGATCGCCGAGGTAGTGATAGAGCGTCCCACCTCGGTCGATGAAGAGGAACTCCTCCTCGCCGATGACCGCGATGGCGTCGGGGATCCAGGGGCTCGTCGCCAGGACCCCGGGCTCCGTGCTCCCGTCGGCGGGGCCGACGAGCTCGCCCGCATGGCAGGACGAAAGCAGCCAGAGCCCGACGGCCAAGAGCCACGGACGACTGCGAATCCGGGTCGCGGGCGTTCTCAGTGGCTCATGGGAGCACTTCGCCCACACGTACCTCAACATCTTCCGATCACCCTGGATCTCCCACGTCTGTGGCATTCGAGTGCCGGTGGAGACCTCGTGTTTCCGATCGGGCAGGGCGAGCGTCCACGCGTTCCCTCATCCCTATGTACGCCGGCGCCCGTCGAACGTTGCCCAGCCTGGCTGCGGTTCCGGATCCACCTGGCGATGGGACGACCGCCTTGATTCACGCGGGGTCGAAACCCACATCTCCGCGTCTCCGTATGAATGACAAGTCACTTGTCATATGGGGCGGAAACTGGACCCCCGCATGACAGGGGTGTTGTCATTTTTTGGAGGGTGTAGGTATGCTGGCGGATCACGAGGCCGGATGGGACCCGATCGAGGTGGTGAATGGGAAGGCGAGTGCCACGCGAAGTCGCGGTAACAAGAGTGGTCGACGGGGTGAGGAGCCTCTTCCACGAGCTGAAGGCGGTGGCCCAGGAGGTCCACGGAGGGTCGCCCTTCGCAGGGGGAAGGCGTGGCGTGCTCCTGAATCTGCTGGAGGACGGGGATCAGACCGTCCCGGAGCTGGCACGACGGAGGCCCGTGAGCCGACAGCACATCCAGGTTCTGGTGAACGAGCTGCTCCGCGACGGGCTGGTGGTGCGGAAGGTGAATCCGGCGCACCGGCGTTCGAGGCTGGTTTCTCTCACGTCGGACGGTCGTCGGACGATCACAGCCATGCTGGAGCGGGAGAAGAAGCTGCTGCGTGGATTGCACCTGGAGGCGGAAGTCCCCCAGCTCCTGGCGGCAGCAGAGGTGCTGAAGGAGCTGCGGGCCGCCCTTCGAGACCCCGAGTGGAGGGCGACCCTCACCGAGACCTGAATCCGCCGGGGTATTTCCTCGCGGGGCTCGTGGTGGTGGTTGCGCTGTCCGTTGCAGTACCGGGAGGCGCCTTCTGGGGGCCGCTCGGGGAGGTCGTCGGGGTGGCGCTAATCCTGACGGGTATCTGGCTGAACATGGCGGGTTCGGCTCGGTTCGAACGAGCGGGCAGGCCGATCCGGCCCGGGAGCCGGGGAGGCACGCTCGTCACGGACGGCGTTTTTCGATTCAGTCGCAACCCCATGTACCTGGGCATGGCCTCCATCCTCCTCGGCGCGGCGCTGGCACTCGGCTCCCCAATGGCGGTGGCCGTGACACCAGTGTTCGTCTGGGTCATCGACCGGCGGTTCGTCTCGATGGAAGAGCGGATCTTGGAGGACGAGTTCAGCGAGGCATACCGCGCGTACCGAGAGCGCGTACGCCGGTGGGTCTAGCGAGTACCCCCCGAGGTCATGGGTGGCGCCGATCTTTCCACCACGGTCCCTACGATCCTGGAGGTAGCCCCGTCCGAGGTCGGAGCGCATCCGCGAGACCCGCGACGAGTGACTTGGCGTGCAGGCCGCTGGGGTCGAGTTCGGCGTTGAATTCTGTGACCACCAGCGCGGCGGCTTTCGGGGACGCAGTGAACACGCTCAAGGCGGAGAACGCAGAGTCGAGGTCCAGGCCCCCCGGATGTGGGACGTCGACGGCGGGGCAATCAGTGACGTCGACGTCGAAGTGGACGAGCAGCGCGTCGATCTGGTCTTCGATTTCGCTCAGGGCGTCACGAGCTGCGTGGGCCGGGTCTTGGCGGACCCTGTCGATGGGGTACTTGGCGATTCGCGATCGCTCGAGGGCTTCGACCTCGTACGCATCGACGGAGCCCGAGCCTACGTCGTAGCCGAAGACTACGACGTCCGGTTCGGACAGCATCGGTCGCCGAGGCCCGATCCCGGCCAACTCCTGCACTCCCCGTCCGAGTGCGTGCGCCAAGACCATTCCGTCGAGAATCCCCGATGGAGTCGTGTCCGGTGTGTTGAGGTCGAGGTCGGCGTCGAAGTAGATGACTCCGAGTCGGAGCTGGTGGCGGAGAAGGCCGGCGATGACGCCGAGGCTCAGGCTGCAGTCCCCTCCCAGAACCAAGGGGAAGCGTCCTGAGCCGAGCGCCCGGTCGACGAGGTCGGCTACGTCTTTTGCGACGTCCACCACCAAGGTGAGGTTCTGCTGTTTCGGGTGGTCGAGGTCTGGTTGGAAGCGTACAGGCCCGACTTCGCCCGCCATTTGGACTTCCAACCCGGCCGCCTCGAGGCACTCTCGGAGACCCGCTGCCCCCAACGCAGCCGGAGCCAGCTCCTGGCCGGCGCGACGACCACCTGCGCTCGACCGGACCTCGATCACTGCGGTGGGCGACACGCTCATGGGTCACGCTCCTCGGGTGGGTTCTCTTTCAGAAGGTAGGCTCGGTGCCGCGGCTCGGAGCGGCCGTCAGGTTGCCCGCATGCTGGGGGGGTGCTCGCCGGGATGCGGTGCCTCGGAGTGTCGCGGCCTACCGTTGCGTTCCTTGACCATGGCGATGATCTCGGGCGGTGACATGGCTCGGCCTCCCTCGGTGAGGGACGCGAGGTGGGCGGCATCGAACGTGGCGCGCAACGCTTCGATCCGATCCCCGGCCCCGATTCCCATCGCGTGCACGACGACCACGCCGGCCTGGTCAGCCAGCACGTCGGCGGCAGCGGCGATCCGGGCCGCGCGCTCGGGGTGTCCGTCGGACGCCTCCGCCACGGCCAGCCCCATCAGGCCGGTGCCGACTCCGCGGGCACTACCCACTTCGTCGTACCAGCGGATCGAATTCAGGAAGGAGGTTCGCGCCTCAACCACTCGCTCCATCGAGAGCGCCGCCCAGCCCATCTCCCCGTGGACCCGCGCGATCTCGGGCCGGTCACCCACGGTCTCGAGAGCGACGAGGGCACTACGGTAATGCTCGAGCGCTCGCTCGCTCTCGCCTTTCATGAAGTACAGATGCGCCAGGAAGCTCAGGCCGACCCCGCCGCCTTCGTAGTCGCCGATGCGGACCGAGATGGCCTGACCCTTCTCGACCAGCGCGATTCCTTCGTCGAGATCGCCCGAGATGCCACACACGGTCCCCAGAAACTCGATCGCGACAGCCTGCATGAACTCCTCGCCGATCCGCTCGCTCCGCTCGATCGTCTCCTCGAGGATGCCGCGCGCTTCGTCGACTCGGCCCTCGATCACGTGAGTGAAGCCGATGCCCACGCCCGCCTGGGCCATCGCGGCCTCATCCCCGATCAGGCGTGCGTCCTCGTAGGAGCCGGTCCACTCCTCGAGTCCTCGGCCCATCTCCCCCGTGCTGATCGAAACCATGCCCGCGGTTGCCAGCGCCAGGGACCGGCCGAGACTCGGAGCGGCGTCCTGGGCGAGCATCAGGACGTCGTCCACGGCGGCGCGCGCCGTGAGGTGCTGGCCCGTGATGTGCCACACCCAATTCTGATACCCGGCGATGAGGAGTGCCTGCTCGAGTGCACGTCCGTCACCCTCCCGCGCACGAGCGGTCAGCCACTGCAGGGCGGCGAAGGTGTTGGCGTTGTCGGCGCGGGCGCGGCGCATGGCTTCCAGCTGGGTTCTCCCGGTGATCCCTTCGTGGACCTCTCGGCACAGCGTGACGAAGTACGCGGCGTGGGCCTCGCGTACCTCCTCGGCGTCACCTTCACTCTCGAGACGATCGGCGGCGAATTCGCGAATCGTGACCAGGAGGAGGTAGCGATCTCCGGGCCCCTCGACTTGCACGAGTCCCTTCTCCACGAGCGAATCGAGCTCGTCGAGGGAACGGTTCGCGGCCGTCCCGGCGTAGCACACCGCCTCCATCGCCCCGTACGTCCAACCTTCCGAGAAGGTGCTCAGCCGGAGAAGAAGCCGCCGTTCGCCCTCGTCGAGGAGGTCGTAGCTCCACTCGACGGTCGCTCTGAGCGTTCGTTGCCGCTCCGGGAGGTCACGGTCGCCGGAGGTGAGGATGTCCAACGCGTGATCGAGTCGATCGAGGAGGGCCTTCGGGTCCAGGATCCGAATCCGCGCGGCGGCCAGCTCGAGCGCCAGGGGGAGCCCGTCGAGGCGTCGGCAGATCCCGACGATCGCCGGGGCATTGTCGGCCGTGACGCCGAAGTCCGGCTTGACCTTCGTCGCGCGTTGGGTGAAGAGCTCCACGGCCGGATAGAGCGAGAGGTCCTCCGGAGCCGTGACGCCTTCCGGGGGCAGCGCCAGAGGAGGAAGCGGAAACTCGATTTCGGCCCCGATCTTCAACGGCGCGCGGCTCGTGGCGATGACCTGGAGCCGCGGACACAGCGACACCAGCTCGGCGATCTCTCCGGCGACGCCCAGCACCTGCTCCAGGTTGTCCAGGATCAGAAGCGTCCGCGTGTCACCGATCGCGGTGGCGACCGCGGCCACTGCAGAACGTCCGTGCGCCTCGGCGACGTCGAGCACGGCACCGACGTGAGGCATCACATCTTCCGCCTCCTCGATCGAAGCGAGTGATACGAACGCCGCGCCGCCCGGGTACTCCGATTGGAGCCGCTCGAAGAGCTCGATCGAGAAGCGGGTCTTCCCGGTGCCCCCGGTCCCGGTGATGGTCAGGACTCGGACGTCCGATCGGAGGCGAGTGGCGGCGGTCTCGATGGCCTCCTCCCGCCCCAGGAGCGGAGTCGTCGGGTGGGGAGGGGGGTTCGATATCCTCGGTCCTTCTGTCACGGAGGGGCGCGGTCCCTCCGCACCTGCGACGTCCGTCGGGGCGATAGACGGGGGCGCACCCTCCTCGGGCAGCAGCCCTTCGGGCGTGAGGTCGAACATCCAGGAGATGGCGATCGCCACGGGCAGACCGAGGAAGATCGCCACCACCAGCGATCGCACGAGCCACCCGGGCCACTCGAACACCTGCCCCATCGTCGAGGTGACCTCCACCGCACCCCAGCCGAGAGCGACGTACACGAGTGCGGTGCGCACGACTTTTCGCCGACGGAGCTCCGACAGGAGTGAGGCAGGCGGGCTCACGGGCTACGGGCGGTCCCAGCCTTCGGATCGGCGTCGGCTTTCGGAACGGTGTAGGCGTCGGGTCTCAGGTCGAGCATGACGGCCAATCTGCGCGCGGCTGCCATCCTTGGCGAGGTCCGAGCCGTGCCCGCCGAACTGCGGATACCCCTACACGAGAATCAACCCCTGCCCTACAGCGCCAAGGGGGGAGACCGGCAACGATTAAGAAGTAGTTGGCCGCACGCCGGCTCGTCGAGGCGCCGTCCACCAGATGCGGGTGAGGAGGTGCCGGAGGGTCGTTCGAGCAGGCGTCAGCAAATCCGGGAAGGACGGAGGCGCACGTCGCAGCGCCTCAGAGCGACCATAGATTCCGGGGAGGCTCCGCTGAACGCGGCACCGTTGCGCTCCTACGTTGCGGCCATGGTGATGGCCGTTGCCCTGAGCAGTCATGTCGCTGCTCAGCAAGGCGCCATCGCGGGTCGTGTGACGAACGCGACCACGCTCGTGCCCGTGCAGTCTGCGAGAATCAGCGTCGTCGGCGGCGCTGCCCCCGCCGAGGTCGTGAGCGAGAGTGATGGCAGCTTCGAGCTTCGGCTCGCGTCGGGGGTGTATGACCTGCTGGTCCAGGCCGCCGACTTCGCTCCCACTCGGTTCGACCGCGTTCGGGTCTCCGCGGGGCAGACGACGACGATGAACCTGCCCCTGGAGTCGCAGGGTTACAGGTTGGCGGGCTTCATCGTGACCGCGTCGCGCGGGACGGTCGACACCGAGATCACGGCCCCGAGCTCCAGCCACTCGGTCAGGCAGGTCGAGATCACGGGGAGGCCGGCCTCGTCGCTCGTCGAGCACCTGAGGGAGTCTCCGGGCGTCGATATCGGCACGCAGGGCCTCCAGGCGTCGAACATCGTCGTGCGCGGCTTCAACAACATCTTCTCCGGGGCGCTCCACGTGCTGACCGACTACCGGTTGGCCGGGCTCCCCGCCCTCCGCGCGAACCTCATGCACTTCCTGCCCTCGATCGAGGAGGACATCGAGCGCATGGAGATCGTCTTGGGCCCGGGGTCGGCGCTCTACGGTCCGGACACCGCCAACGGCGTCCTGCACCTCATCACTCGATCTCCCTTGGAGGGCCCGGGCAACACGGTCTCGCTGGCCGCCGGTGAGCGCTCCGCGTTCCAGGGTGCCTTCCGCTCCGCGTTCCTGGTGGACCGGAACTTCGGCGTGAAGATCTCCGGGCAGG
>JBDHDM010000240.1:0-6750 GCA_039591515.1 Gemmatimonadota bacterium
AACTCGCGGATGCCCTGCCGTCTCCACTTCAGGCCGAGTTCGGCGATGCCCGAGCCCGGCCAGGAACGCTCGCCGATGGCTTCGCCGGTGCCCCCGAAGCCCCAAGGCAGAACCACGAATCCCCCGGCCTCGAAGTGGTCGGGTCGTAGCCTCCCCATGCCCTCCTCGTTGTCCAAGAAGGCCTCTTCCGGCTTGAAGGTGTTGAGAGCCAGGCCCGAGAGCGCTGCCGTGTACACCCTCCAACCGGCGGCGCCTCCCAGAGGGCCTCGGCCCTGCAACGTGTACCCGAAACGGTGAGGATAGGGGTTGTTCTCGTCGTCCCGGTTGCGCAGCACGATGTCGTCGATCAGGAATTGGGCCTCGAGCCGGAGGCCCCGTGTCACGCGCCACATCGCGTCGAGTCCCGAAGTGATGTTCCTTCCTCCGTTCCGACCCTGTTGGAAGGGGAAGGCGAACGGCGTGAACGGGGAGAACCGGGCCGCGTCCGGACCACCGGCCTCCGGGGCGAGCGTGGTCTCCCAGACGGCCAGCTCGAGGTCGGCCGACGGTCGCCACCGGAGGCGGTGCATCGCCCAGATGCGACCGACGGTTTCGTCCGTGTCACTCGAGACCCCGTCGGAGAGCGGTGCCGTTCGATACTCGAAGCGGAGAACCCGGGGCCCGAGGGTGAAGGAGAGCTCCGGCCGCTGGCCGCCGATCGGGCTCAGCAGGAGGCCGGTCGCGTCCGGTGGGCCCCAGTTCTGCTCGAGCTCGCCCCACTGCACGGACCCCCACTTCCACTCGAGCCGCGCGAGCGCCACCGGAAAGCGCGCTCGTCCCTCGTGCAGGCGCTGCGGTTCGAACTGCACCGACGCCGGACCGAACTCCGCCCCCACCCGCAATCGGAGCAGCGGGGTCAGTGCGCTGTCACCGGCCGGGGTCAACAGCTCCGGAATCGAGCTGGTTCCGCCGAAGATTCCCGCCTCCGGCGCGAAGCTGATCGACCATTGATCTCCGCCCCGCGCGGGGCCCAGCGCGGTCATGAGATGCTCGAGCGTCCGAGCATCGGCCTCGGCCAAGGAAGGCTCGGAACGGGCGCGCTCGACTGCGCTGCGAAGGTCGCGAAGCGAGAACGGACGCTGCGTCGCCTCCAGGCCCCCGAGGACGCCGCGGCTCACGAGCAGCTCGGCGACCGGATGCGCCGGGTGATCTAGCGGCAGGTAGGCACCGTGAACCTGCGCGCGCGCCTGACCGGGGAGGCAGAACAACGCGAAACCGACGAGCGCGCTGGTGGCTCTGGTTGACGCAGACGGCAACGCGCGGAGGAGTCTCCGTAGCATCGCGAAAGCTGCCGGGCATTCCAACGTCGGGCAAGCGGAAGAGTCGGCAAACGACGGTCCGGCAAGCGGATGCCCACGCTGGAGCTATCGTCGTCCTCGAACCGACCGACGTGTTGAGCCGATACCCACCGAGATGCTGTATTCAGTGTAGCTTGCTCCACATCGCCCGAGCTTTTACTTCGACCCAAGCAGTTTCCCGCAACGGAGGTACCCAAATGTCGAGCTCCTCGACCCCCCGCCGCACCTTCCTCGGCGGTGCCGTGGCCGCTGCCGCTGCCGCAGCGCTGCCTTCCGGCGCGCGCGGTGAAGTCCGCCGCGCGCCGTTGGACGAGTGGATCGAAGAGGTCCCTGGCACGAACCGCTGCCTCTTCGACTTCAATCAGCACGGGAACGGGATGCCTCAGCTCCACATCCTGAACTACCTGGCCACCTACGGAGCCGCATACGAGACGGGAGCGGGGCAGGTGGGCGCCGCCGGGACCTTCTACGGCATCGGTGTCGGCTCGAGCATCGCGCTCGGTTTCGACGACGCGATGTGGGCCAAGTACGAGCTCGGTGCGTATCACGGGCTGAACGATGCGGCGGGCCGTCCGTACACTCGCAACGTCTTCAACATGCCCACCGCCGATGACGCGCACCTCCTGTACGACGGTGTCACCGTGCCGGAGCTCGCGATGTTCACCGACGCCGTGCAGGCGATCGGGATCGCCAATCTCCAGGACATGGGCACGAAGTTCATCATGTGCAACAACGCCCTGAACGCCTGGGGCTTCGAGCTCGAGGCCCGGGGGAAAGGAAGTGCGGCAGCGATCGGCGCCGAGCTCCGCGAGCACCTCCTGCCCGGCGTGACGGTCGTGCCGGCCATGGTCATCGCGATCGAGCGGGCGCAAGAAGCCGGAATCCGGTACAACAAGCAGTAGGCTGCCCGACGGCGGGCTGGCAGTCGAGGGGCCACGTCCGTCGGCCGCGGAGGCGGTATCGCGTACGCCGCTACCCGGCCGGCGGATCCCCTCGAGGGCTCCTCGGGCCCGGCCTCAGAACTGCACGTCCCACTGGATCCTGAAGCGCGCGCCCTCTTCGAGATCCTCCACCGGGCTCCGGAGCGTGAGCCAGGTGATCTCGGCCGTGAGCTTGTTGTCGTGCCCGCTCAGGAACCAGTTGGCGGCGACCGAGATCTCGTCGTAGCGGGTTTCGTTCAGGTCCAGGTCCGGACGGAGCACGGACCAGCGCACGGCCACCTCGAGGGGCTCGGGGATCGACGCCCAGGCGGCGCTCGGGAAGTAGCCGACCTGCAGGTAGTTCCCGCCGAGCTCCGTGACGGCTCCGTCCTCGCGGTCTTCGACGCGCTTCCAGTGGAGCTCCTGGCTCCAGGCGAGGCCCCGCCAGAGTAACGCGGTCTCGAAGAGCGCTTGCCTCACCCGGTACTGGCCCGGGTCCGTGCCGGGGAAGCGGTCGAGGGACCCACAACCCTCCTGCGAAAAGCGGGTGCAGGGGCTCCGGTTCGTCGTCCCCGCCACGGCGATCGAGAGCGTGGGGGCACTGCGGTTGAGGTCCGAGCCGACGAACGGCACGGGCCGTCCCAGGGGATTCCACTGGACACGAGCCATGTACATGAGGTGCTCGTCGTCGTTGTGCCGTCCGCCGCGTCCCATCCCGGTGAAGGTCGAGACCCAGTAGTTCACGTCCGCGCGTGTCCCCTCGGCGAGTCGCCCGAAGATCGAGACGCCTTGCTGGCGGTCGAGGGTGAAATAGCGGTTGATCAGCGATCGATCGACCAGCTGCTCACGGCCGGACGAGGTCGCTCGCTCCCGGCTGTACTGTGCCTTCCATTGACCCACGCGCAGACCCATTCGACGCGATCGCTCGACGGTGACCTCGAAGTTGAGGAGGTTCGACGACGCCAGCTCGTATTCGAAGTAGTAGCGAAGCCACGGGCGAAAGCCGTGTCCGCCGACCTTGAACCGCGCCCGATTGACCTCGAAGGTCGTGCTCGGATCGCCGACGAAGTCGTCCCAGGTGACCGGGTCCGTGTCGTAGGGGTGCGAGAACCGGAACTGGAGGCGGAACTGGAGGTTGGTGCTCCAACTCCCATCTGTGCTCTCGATGAAGAAGCCGCGTGGCCCGTGACCGACCCGGGGGCCTTCGGTCGCGGTCGTATCCGCCTGCCAGGCGCTCAGGCCCGCGGGCTGGAGAGCCAGCCACAACACCGAGGCGATCGTGCCCCAGTTGCGAGCGAGCGACGTTCTGGCTTCGTATCGAGTCGTCGGGAGAGGCGTGGTCCGGACCGCTCGCACGGGCCGATCTCGCTCCGGTCAGTTCACGACGCGCGTGGGCGCCGGACGATTCACTCGGGTGCCGTCTCCGAGCTGACCCTGCAGGTTCTGACCCCAACAGTACTCCGCGCCTGCCGCCGTCACGGCGCAGGTCTGCGCCCCACCAGCCTGGATGTCCGCGAACGTGAGACCGCCGGCCACCGCCACGGGGCGAGCATGGTTGGCTGTCCCACCCTCTCCCAGCTGCCCGTGCAGATTCTGACCCCAGCAGTACGCGGCCCCACCTTCCAACAGGGCGCACGTGTGGACGGCGCCCGCCGTGACGTGCGTGGGTGCGCGCGGAAGGCCGACCACCTCGGTGGGCTGCGTTCGGTCCTCCTGGGTCCCATCGCCGAGCTGGCCGGCCGAGTTCGCACCCCAGCAGAGGACCTTGCCCTCACTGATTCCACAGGTGTGCGCGCTCCCGGCCACCAACTGGTCGACCGCGCCGCGGACGAGGTTCGGCACCAGCCGGTCGAGGCGGCTTCCGTCGCCGAGCTGCCCCTGACTGTTCAGCCCCCAGCAGAAGGCGTTGCCGCTGGACGTGAGACCGCAGGTGTGACTCCAGCCGGAGACGAGGCTACGGAACTGCATGCCTCCCCCGACCGTGCGCGGCGAGGTCTGATCGTTGCGACTACCGTCACCCAGCTGTCCGCTGAGGTTCTGGCCCCAGCAGAACGGGACCCCTCCGCCGGCGAGGCCGCACGTGTGCGAGGCTCCTGCCGACAGGGCTGAGAAGCGAAGCTCGGTCCGTACCCGTGTGGGGCGGGGCTTGTCCTCGCGCGACCCGTCCCCGAGCTGGCCGTGGTCGTTGCCGCCCCAGCAGCTCGCGACGCCCGAGCCGTCGACCCCGCAGGTGTGGGAGCCCCCCGCCGTGAGCGCCACGAAACGGGCGGCACCGTTGCCGGCCAGCTGGCCGCGATCGTTCCCGCCTCTGCAGGAGACCGTTCCGTTGCGGATCGCGCACACGTGACTGCCCCCAACCGTGAGCGGGTTCGCCCCCACGCTCACCGGTGCGGTCTCAGGCCGCTGCTCCGACGGCGCTGCCTCCGCAGCGGCACCCACGGCGGTGGCGGAGAAGGTCACGTCCGCGAGGAGATCCGACGAGATCGCCGAGAGGCGCTGGACGCCGGCCCCGGGTCCGAGCCGCCATAGCGCGGAAGCTCGGCCAGTTTCGTCCGTCCGAGTCCGGCTCGGCGCGGTCAGCCCCGCTCCCGGGGCGGCCCGGAACTGCACTTCCGTGTTGGGAACGGGATTGTTGGTCTCGTCCGTGATGATGACGACGACCCGGTTCTGCAGCAGCTCTCCGGCGGGTCCGGTCTGTCCATCTCCCGTGACCATACGGATCCGCGCCGGCGCGCCGGCGTCGGCGGCGACCGTCATGCGACCGGGTGAGATGGTCGAGTCGGCAAGCGTCGCAAGAACGACCGTGACTCCCGGTCGCTCGGGTAGGGCGACCGTGGTACGGGCCACGCCGAGCGAATCGGTGCGTGCTGTCCCTTCGATGAGGGCCCCATCGCCCGACTCGATCTGGAATGAGAGCTCCGCGTCGGCGAGGGCCACACCGGAGCTCGTCATCACTCGGAAGGCCACGTCCGCGGCGGTGCTCACGGGAGCGCGCGAGAGGGTGTCGGGGATCGGGACGATTCGCATCCGCTCGGACGCGACCGGTGCCGGTCCCTCCGTCGGCAGCTCGAGGGCCGCCCCCGCCGCATCCGGGCTCCGGTTGACCACCACGATCATTGCGAAGACCGCCGTCACGCCCAACACGAATCCCAGCAGAATCGCGATCCGGTTCAGCCCACCACCCGACGGAGCCGCCGGCCCTTCGAACTCGACGTCGGGGACGGCGTTCGGATCGAAGAGCAACGAGCCGGGCATGTCTTCATCGTTCGGCTCGCCCTGAGCCGGATTGATCCAATCTTCGTTGTCACGCATTGGGGGGACTGCTCCACAAGGACCAACGGCCACACGAGGTGACCATGATCTCAATCTAAGTCGGTAGAACGGATTTCGAGAGACGTTGTCGAGCTGGGATGCGGAGGCCGAGCCTCCTCGGTTCGCTCCCTATGGGATGATGGTGATGGTGAGCTCCTGCGTGTCCGCGGCACCGGAGCCGCTCGAGGCCTGGACCGTGAAGGTCTGGGTCGTGGCGGCCACCGTCGGACCCGTGATTTGGCCGGTCGCGGGGTTGAGCGTGAGCCCGCCCGGGAGGGACCCCGAGGTCACGGACCAGGTGTAGCTGCCTTCGCCCCCGGCCGCGGCCAGCGTCTGGTCGTAGGCGGCGTCGGGCGCGCCGTCCGCTAGCGCGGTGGTCGTGACCAGGACGTCGATGACGATCGTGAGGACCTGTGTGTCCGCCGCGCCCGTGGCGCTCGTGGCCTGGACCGTGAAGGTCTGGGTCGTGGCGGCGACGGTCGGCGTTCCGCTGATCTGGCCGGTGGCGGTGTTGAGGGTGAGCCCCGTGGGCAGGGATCCCACGGTCACGGACCAGGTGTAGGTGCCAGCCCCTCCGGCCGCTGCGAGCGTCTGGTCGTATGCGACGTTCGGCGCGCCGGCCGGCAGCGCGGTGGTCGTGACGAGCACGTCGACGACGAGCGTGAGATCCTGAGTGTCGGACTGGCCGTCCCCGCTCAGGGCGTGCACGGTGAAGGTCTGGGTCGTGGCGGCCAGCGTCGGCGTTCCCGAGATCTGGCCGGTGGCGGGCGTCAGGGTCAGCCCCGCGGGCAGCGAGCCGGCCGTCACGGACCACGTGTAGGTGGCGGCTCCCCCGGCCGCCGCGAGCGTTTGGTCGTAGGCGGTGTTCGGCGCGCCGGCCGGTAGGGAGGTGGTGGTGACCACGACGAGGTCGTTGATCGTCAGCGTGAGCTGTTGGGTGTCGGTCTGTCCGTCGCCGCCGGTTGCGGTCACGGTGAACGTCTCGGTGCCCGACGCGGGGTTGGGGGCACCCGTGATCTGCCCGGTGGACGCGTCCAGACTGAGACCCATGGGGAGGCGGCCGATCGTAACCGCCCACGCGTAGGTGCCGTCACTGCCGGTCGCCGCGAGCGTTTGATCGTACGCGGTCTGCCGCACTCCGTTCGGTAGCGACGTGGTCGTGATCGTCAGCAGCGGGTTGA
>JBDHDM010000241.1:0-7010 GCA_039591515.1 Gemmatimonadota bacterium
GACTTCGCAGAGTCAATACGCTCGAACATGGCATCGAACGCCGCACGGGGCTCGATGTGCAGCCTGGCGCTGTTGCCACGCGTGAAGAAAAGCGTGGAGAGTCGACTGAACCCGCGCAGTTCAGCGCGCCTCCGCCGATCCGGCTCGTCGTCGGGGTCGACCAGCCACGATTTCAAGGGCCCCTTGGTCGCTTCCTCCAGCCGATGCTGGATCGCACCATCCAGCTTCCGCAGGACCTTCACGTAGTCGTCGAACGTGGAACGACCGAAGACCCAGTACAGAGGCAGCGATAAGAAGGGCATCGTCACGTGGGCGACGGCCCACGCGATCGCGCCCTGGGGCGTACGGGCCCTGATCACGGCATCGAGTGCGCTCACGACCCCTGCGGCGTAGAGCAGGAGTCCGAGCACCAACAGGCGCGAGCCAGGACCGTCAAGCAGCGCGATCGACCGGGAGGATCACTTCCTCGGTTACGTCGTACATGGCCCCCTACCCTGTCCTCTGGGAGCGCTACGCACTGGTCGCTGGAGCCTGCGTCGCCGTCGCACTCGGCTCCAACTCGAAGCTCATGACCCCGTCTTCAGCGATCCGGGAAAGGAGGAGATCGCCCATCGACGAGACGGGAGTCCAGGAGCCGCCACCCACGGCGATCCGGTCCTCATCCTCCGCCAGGCAGACAGCCGCCTCGAACGCGAGCCTGCTCGTCGCCTCCGTGTTCGGATCCCCCTGGCCGGTGACTCGCGCGGAGAGGACCTCCCCGTCGGCCCACCGTCCCACGAAGACAAGATCGAAGGACCCGCCCTCTCGAACGCTCTCATTCGGGCCCTCGCCCGGCTTGGGCAAGACGAGCGTCCCGAGGAGCCACCGCGTAGGCGCCCACCTCAGCGCGCGCATGAAGCCGCCCGAGGCGAGGGCCCCGACGACCGCCTTGATCCTCCCACGGAATCCGGCACCCGCCAGCATCGCCTCACCGTAGCTGAAGCCCTCGCCATACGGGTAGCCGCTCAGCGCGTTGGTCCGTCTTACGATCTTCGTGTTCATCGGAGCCATGGCGAACGGCATCGTCCAACCGGCCAGCTCGTCATCGTACTCCACTCGGATGTCGCGGATGCTCTCCGGCACGTCGGGGCCGTGGCGATGCCCCTCCGGGTTGAGGCTGTACGGCTCGGTCATCACCCTACCGATGTCCGGGTCTCTGGGCGCTTCCTGTGTGGTGTACAGAAACGTCGCCGCCGTGCCACCGTTGAGTCCGCCGTGCATCGAGCGGACCAGCATCCGGATGCGGGGACAGGGCCTCCCGCGTCGATTCCGAGCCGCCCGCTGCAGAAACAGCACGCCGAGCTCCGACGGAATCGAATCGAAGCCGCAGGCGTGGACGATGCGGGCTCCCGTCCGCTCGGCCTCGGCCGAGTGGAGATCGATCATGCGGCGGATCCAGTGCACCTCGGCGGAGATGTCACAGTAATGGGTCCCGCTGTGTGCGCACGCTTCCACCAGCTCAGAGCCGTATTTGGCGAACGGGCCGACGGTCGAGCAAACAACGCGAGCGCGTTCCACCAGCGCCCTCAGAGAAGCACGGTCGTGACTATCCGCGAGGAGGATGTCGACGTCCGGCGCAGGAGGATCGAACGCGGATCGGACGGACTCGAGCTTGCCCTCGTTGCGTCCGGCCATCGCCCAGCGAAGCTGCCCGGCGCCGCCGTAGCGTGAGGCCATGTGCTGGGCCACACGCTGGCCGACCCAGCCGGTGGCGCCCCAAACGACGATGACGAATTCGCGCATATCGATCATCTCATCCTCCTCCAGCGACTGCCCGCTAGCCTGTGTCGGGGCAGGTCCACGGGCTACTGCACCGACCGTAGTGCACTCGTGGTCGGTTGCTTCGCGGGCTTCCGCCGCTCGCGCCGCTGAGGAGCGTCAGCCATGCCCGCCCGCCGTACCATATGCTCGCGAGTCGGTGCCGATCGCGTCTGTCGGGCGAAGTCCGCCGACCAGTGTGAGGGCGCCCACGGCAAACTGTGCCAAGAACTGCGTCTGCCAGACCCATCACCGAGCTGCCAGACGCCGGGTCGCGTCCATGACAGCTCCTGAGCATCGCGAACGTCGGAGCTTTAGGTGTGCTACCCTACGCCGCTCCTCGATAGACATCGGTGACCAGCACAACCTTGCCGGCGTGACCGCCTCGTTCGAGTCGCTCGTGCGCCCGCGACGCATCGGTCAGCGCAATACGCTCGGCCACGATGGGCTGGATCGACCCCGAGGCGGTGAGGTCGATCAGCTCAGCGAGCGTCGAGCGGTACCAGTCCGGGTTGGCGAGGGCGTGCGTGCCCACGTCCGGCGTCGCCGGTACAGAACGTCCATCGGGGAGGCGCCGCAGCATCGAAGTGATCGCGAGACTGGTGAGTCCGATCACCAAGCCCCTGTCCCTTGTCCCGGCCGACCCCAGCCACACGAGCCTCCCGCCCCGTCGGAGCGTGCGGTGGGAGCGCAGCAGTTGTCTGCCGCCCCCCACCGTGTCGACCACGACATCGACCCCGTCACCGGTCAGCTCGGAGATCCGGGCCACAAAATCCTCTGATCGATAGTCGATCGGCTCCGCGCCGAGCTCACATATGACCGGATGGTTGTGTGGAGACGCCGTCCCGTACATCTGGAGTCCGGCCACTCGCCCGAGTTCCAGGACCGCCGAGCCCACCCCTCCAGCGGCTCCGTGCACAAGGAGTCGTTCAGCCGGCTGCGCACATCCGTACTGATGCAGGTGTAGGTGCGCCGTTAGGTAGTTCGCCACCAGGCAGACCGCCGTGGCGGCATCGACCTCTTCAGGGACGGGTACGAGCTGGTCCGCGGGTAGGCAGATCGACTCCGCGTAGCCACCACCGAATCCGATCGCCCAGGTGGACGCCGCCACTCTCTGCCCGAGTGCGAGGTGCGACACCTCAGGGCTGAGCTTGTCGACCCTGCCGGCCACGTCTTCGCCCAGAGTGAAGGGGAGCGGAGGGCAACCTGGCAGCCGACGCCACCGCCGATAGAGAAGATCAAATCCTGAGACGCCCGCAGCCTCAATCGCCACCCGGGCCTCACCGGGACCGGGCTCAGGAGGCGCTTCGGTGATCGGGACGAGCACCTCGGGACCACCGTGCTCTGACACCACAATGCGACGCGCCATTGGCAAGTCACTCCTTTGCGGCGACCGTAGCGCACCACGCCCGGCCCGCCGCGACGGTCTTTGGACGTACGCTGGTCACAACGCTCAGCGAACGCTGTCGGGATTTGGCTCTTAAGGGTGAAGCCTGGCGGCGCGTCGCAGTCGCATCAGCGTCAAGCCGATTGCGCCAAGCCCCGTCAGAGCGGTCACAACGATCTTGGTCCGATCCCATACGGGCTGCACGTGGACGCCGTCAGGGTCGATGGTGACAACCGCCACCGGACGACCCGTGGCCTGGCCACCGCCTCCCCCGCCGCCACGCGGGCCCCCCTCGCGGCCCCACGACGCCACTCGTCTGGCGCCCGTGGCGAGCCCGTAGCCGAATCCCATCCCCGTGTGGATCTCCGCCGCGGTGATGATCGTTCTGTCGCCGGCCACCACGGGCTCACTGTACACCCTGTCCGCGCTCGCCACGGATACCAGATCCGCGAGGACCTCTGCCGCCCTCTCGTGTGCTTTGTCCGTGGTCTCTACGGCATGGTCGTGTCCCTCAGTCATTTGAGTCCCTCCTCCTTCGGCCCTTTACGATCCACGCCGCGATGAGGGCGGCTGCGCCCACCCTCATCGCCCAGAGGATCCGGCCGTTGAGGTTCGCGACGGGTATGCGTTCGGTCCTTCCTTCTCGCTCGACGATGACCGCTGCGGGTCCGCTCCACACAGAACCACCGCCCGGCCAATGGGTGACAAGGGACCTGGCCACGGGAGTGATCGTGCTGTCGCCGACGGTCATCGGACTCCCCCAGGCGTCTCGCCATTCGATCACGGGTCCACCACGCATCGCGTCACCTCCCCGAGCGTCGATTCGTCGAACGAGTCCGGCGCCGCCGCCCGCTCAGTGCGCACGCACCAGCTGTGAGGCGCCGTCACTTAAGGCTGGAGCCGGCGCTGCGCGGCGTCTGTCAGGCAGTCGCTGATACGGGCGTGGGAAGTGCCGCCTTCCACGCCGGTGAGCGTGCCCAAGGGCAGCGCCCTACGGTCCGTTCAGGGCTGGGCCCGACAGATCGCCGACCCGACCTCGGCTAGTCTGGAGTACGGTTCGGCACAGGCGTGTCGAAGTCCGCTGAATGCGATGCTTCTGAGCGGGTGGGGAGGGTACCATGACGACCGGTAGATCGATTGGCTGCCTCTTGGTGGCTGGTGCGTGCCTGGGCAGCGGGGCGTTGAGCGCACAGGAGACCCTGATGACCGACGACCTCCGTCACGGAGGCTTCGGGGCACCCGTCGTGAAGTTCACCGAGATCGACGACAGGTTCGGCGTGCTCGTGGGAGGCCGCGGAGGCTGGATCATCAACGGGTCGGTGGTGATCGGAGGTGGAGGCTACGGGCTCGCCAACGTGTCGAACTTCGACCACCTCACGAACGGTGCGGGAGATCCCGGGGAGCTCGAGATGGGGTATGGCGGGCTCGAGCTCGGGTACGTTCATCGTCCGGATGAGCTGGTACACGTCTCTCTGGGTGTGCTCATCGGAGGGGGTGGCGTGGTCTGGAATCCGGAGGGCCGGTCGGACGACCAGATCGACGATGCCTTCTTCGTCGTGGAGCCCGAAGGGGACGTCATTCTGAACGTGACGAGCTTCCTCAGGGTGGCGGCCGGCGTGAGCTACCGCTTCACGCGGGGCGTGGAGCTACTCGAGCTTCGTGACGCGGACCTCTCCGGGTTTGCGGGCCTCGTGGCACTCAAGTTCGGCAGCTTCTAGCACGAAGGAGCGGAGATGATCGAAGACCATCCGAACATCGCGCTGTTGAAGCGGCTCGATCCGCGCAACATGGCGGCGTCGACGGACCTGTTCGCCGAGGACGCCGTCTTCCACTACTTCAACCCGAATCTGCCGGAGTTGCAGGGCGACCACGTGGGGCCTGAGGGCATCCGTGCCCTCTTCGAATCCCTCGCAGAGATGTCCCGCGGGACGTTCAAGATCGAGCCGGTCTCGGTGACCCCCGCTGGCAACGAGCTGGTCGCGGTCCAATCGCGAAACACGCTGACCCTCGGGGAGCGCGCAGTCACCGTGGATGTGGTGGTCGTCTGGCGCATCGTGGACGGCCGCATCGTCGAGGTGTGGGACATCGTTCCGGGTCAGCCGACGGAGGTGCATGATGCAGGGCACTGACAACGAGTGGGACGCCATCGTCATCGGCTCGGGGATCGGCGGCATGGCTGCTTCCGCCGCGCTTTCGAAGGTCGGACACAGGGTGCTTCTCCTGGAGCAGTACCAGACGCTTGGTGGCCTGACCCACAGCTTCTCCCTCGGGGGCTTCACCTGGGATGCGGGGATTCACTACCTGAGCGGTATCGCCCCGGACGATCCTGTGCGCGACCTCCTGGACTGGCTGGCGGACACGCCGATCGAGTTCACATCGATGGGGGCCGTCTACGACAACCTGCATATCGGCGACGCGGCTCCGCTGGCATTGTCCCGCCCCTTCGAGGCGCAGGAGCGTGATCTCAAGGACCGGTTCCCGGATGAGGCGAAGGCCATCGAGGCCTGGACCGAAGCGCTCAGGGAAGCCCGCGAGACGATCAACAAAGTCCTCCCGACGCGCGCGATGCCCGACCTCCTCGGCAGTGTGATGCAGTGGTGGAATGGCCGCGCGATCGACCGCTGGTGCAGGCGGACGACGCAGGAGGTGATCGACGAGATTACCGACAACCCTGAACTGGCCGCCGTCTTCGCCGCGCAGTGGGGCGACCATGGCGGCAGGCCCAGCAAGGCGAGCTTCGCGATGCATGCCCTGATTTCCGCATCCTACCTGGAGAGCGGGTCATGGTATCCGGTAGGTGGCGGCGCAGCATTCGCCGAGCACATCCTGCCGACGATTGCGGCTGGCGGGGGCGAGGCGAGGGCAAGCTCGAGAGTCGAGACGCTTCTCTTCGAGAACGACCGGGTTGTCGGCGTGCGGACCGCGGATGGGGAGGAGTTCCGTGCCGATGTGGTAATCTCCGATATCGGCGCGCGCGAGACCGTCAACCATCTACTTCCCGCCGACTGCGGACATCAGGAGTGGGTCGATGAGATCCGTTCGCTCTCTTCGTCGATCGCGCATTTCAGCCTGTTCCTGGGCTTCGAGGGCGATGTCGAGGACGCCGGAGCGACCCGCTCGAACCACTGGATCTATCCGACGTGTGAAGTCGACGTTCTGTGGACGGACGCACCGGACGGCCCGCCGCCCGCCAGCTTCGTATCCTTCGCCTCGTTGAAGGACCCCGAGCATGACCCCGGGCCTTCGCGGAAACACGCCGGTGAGATGGTGGTGTGGTCCGACTGGTCGACCGTGGAGAAATGGGCCGACATGGACCCGGGCGGGCGTGGCGATGACTACCGGTCCTTCAAGACCCGCGCCGAGGAGACGATGTTCGCTCAGTTCCAGGCCTACTTCCCGGAGCTGGCCGAGCTCGTCGTGTTCCGGAACCTCTCGACGCCACTTACGACGAGGGCGATCACGGGACACCACCGGGGCGCGTTCTACGGCCTGGATGTCACGCCCGAGCGGGTCATGAGCGGAGCGCTGCAGGCCAGGACGCCTGTCCCCGGCCTGTTCCTTACCGGTCAGGACGTCGTGAGCCCCGGTATTCCCGCCGCGCTCTGGGCCGGCTTGCTCGCCGCGGCCAGTGTGGACCCGAAGGCCTTCAAGAAGCTACGAGGGTAGTGCCCACCATCCTCATCGTCGGCGGCTACGGCAATACGGGCTACCGCGTTGCCGAGTTGCTCCTCGAACATACCGACGCCGGCCTGATTCTCGCCGGTCGAAATGGAGAAAAGGCGAAGGCGGCAGCAAGTCGACTCGAGGCTCGCTCTTCTATGTCCCC
>JBDHDM010000242.1:0-8394 GCA_039591515.1 Gemmatimonadota bacterium
GACGCTCTCCCGGGACTCCATGTGCCGGTGCGCCTCGGGCAAACGCTCGAAGTCCCATGTGGACCCGACCACGGGACGAAGCCCGTGCTCCCTCGTGAAGTCGACGAGTGCCGACCAGATCGCGAGCAGTCGCACCTCGTCCGGGAGCAGGTAGCCGATGTGGGTCGCGAGGACGCCCGTCGAGGCCACGGCGGATGCGCGTACGCTCATGCGGGGCGCATCACGCCACGCACGCCACCACGAGAGCGGGTTCCACAGGCTGTAGTCGAGACTCGCGTACCCCACGACCACCAGTCGACCGAAGTTGTCGAGCCGGGCGAGGCACTCTCTGAAGACGTCCCCTCCGACCACCTCGAGCACCACGTCGAGCGCGCCCTCCGGCGCGGCCTCGGTGAGCCGCTCCGGGAAGTCGGGCGCTCGGTAGTTCACCACCGAGGCGGCGCCGAGCCGCCGCACCCGTTCGAGCTTCTCTTCGCTTCCGGCCATTCCGACCACCCGGCAGCCGAAGGCCCGTGCGATCTGCACCGCCGCCGTGCCCACCCCTCCCGCCGCCGCCGTGATCCCGACACGATCCGTCGGCCGGAGGCGCGCCATCTCGACGAGCGCGACCCATGCGGTCATGAAGTTGATCCCGAAGGCAGCGTTCTCCTCCGGCGTGAACTCGGGAAGCACGGGCAGCGCTCGGGCTTCGGCCACCACGACCAGCTCCGCGTAGCCGCCGTATTGCATGCCGCACAGCACCTGCTCTCCGACGCGCCCACCGTCCACCCCCGGCCCCACGGCGTCGATGGTGCCGACGACCTCCATGCCCGGAACGTAGGGGCGCCGGGGCGCCCAGCCGTAGAGCCCCTTCCGCGACAACACTTCGGCGTAGTTGAGGCCGATCGCCTCCACACGGACCCGTACTTCGCCCGCTGCGGGCAACGGATCGGGCACCTCGGTCAGCTCGAGGACCTCGGGGCCCCCGGTTCGACGCAACATCCAGGCGCGCATGGGCTAGGAGCTCCCTGCAGTCGTGTTCCGCGATCGGGCGTCGGGTCTCCTCACCGAGCCGTCCTCACACCCGCCCACCCGTTGCCTACTGGGCTACGGCGGCGGGCAAGATCCCGAGCAGGAAGTCGGATGCCCGTCCGATGCCGCCGACCAGGGTGAGCGGGTTGTGGGTCCCGCCGGGGTAGAGATAGCCCTGGAACTCCGGCTCATCGCGGCCGATGGCGGCCATGGCGTCGATCAGCGACTGGGCCTGGCTCACCTCCACCACGTCGTCGGCCGTGCCGTGGTGCAGCTGGACCCACGGCAGCTCGTCCGCGAAGAGAACGGCCGACCGGCGTACGAGCTCCAGGCGGACCTCCGCGATGGTCTTCTCACCCCGACTCAACGGCTGGAGAAAGGCTTCATCGAGATAGGACAGGCCCGGAAGGTCACGCGGATTCCCTCGAAGCGCCTCGGCCGCCACGTTGCGAACGAACACGTCGAAGAAGTCTGTCGGTCCGAAGAAGGAGACGATGCGGTCGATGCGAGGACTCCGGACCCCCATGAGCAGACCCACGCCTGCGCCACGGCTGAAGCCGAGCAGCGCCACATTGTCCGGATCGGCCGCAGGCTCGATGGAGAGCGCGACGTCGAAGAGCGCGAGGGCATCGTCGACATCCCGGTCCCACGGACTCGGGGATCCCTGAGAGGTGAACGTGTCCGCTCCGAAGCGGAGAGACTCCGAGCGGAACGAGGGCACCACCCACACGAAACGACTCGCGTCGGGCCCGACGAAGGGGAACTGTGCCAGCACGTCCTCGACCCGGACGCCCCCATCTCCGCCGTGTGTGTAGATGATGACCGGCGCCGGGCCCACCGCGCCGTCCGCGGCGATGACCGCGCCGACGTGGCGAAACCCGTCCACCACGTGAGACACGACCCGCACGCGCACGTCGATCCCTTCGACGGGGAGCACCGTGTCACGTACCACGACGGGGGCCTCGGCGACAGGTGCGCGAGTCGCCCAATCCGCGAGAACCGCGTCGATCTCGCCCTGTGTCGGCGTGGCAAAGAGAACGTCGAGGTCGACACCACCCACGACGTTGTCCTCGAGGCCTGTCCCGTCGTCCGAGCATCCGAGCGCAACGACGAGCAGCGGTAGTGCCATCCGCTTGAGTCTCTGCATCATGGTGCGTGAGTACCGCGGTTTCGTTGACGGGATCCAGTCTGGCTATAGCATGCCCGCATCGAGGGCACCCTTCGAAGGATGTCGTACGACCGGGGCCCGCCGCCATGACCGTCGAGAGGAGTCAAACATGATGGACCAATCCACGACCCGCCGCCGCTTCGTCGGTGGAGCGACCGCCGCGACCGTGGGCCTCGTGCTTCCGGGTCACGCCGGAGCGGGGGTCATTCCGCAGGTGAGCCCGGAGGGTCGCCTTCGCGAGCTCGGCATCGAACTTCCGACGCCGCGTGCACCCGTCGCCACGTACGTGCCTGCGGTGACCCTCGGCTCGACGCTGTACGTCGCCGGTCACACACCCCGGATGCCGGACGGCTCCGCCGGCATCGTCGGCAAGGTCGGGGCGGATCTCTCCTTGGAGGAAGGACGCGACGCCGCAAGGATGGTCGGCCTACTCGTGCTGGCCACCATCCGGGCACACATGGGGAGCCTGGACCGGGTCGCACGGCTGGTCCGTACGTTCGGTATGGTCAACGCGCCGCCCGACTTCACCCAACAGCCGCAGGTCATCAACGGCTTCAGCGACCTCATCGTCGACGTCTTCGGAGAGGAGGCCGGCAAGGGCACGAGGGCCGCGGTCGGGATGGGCTCGCTTCCGGGGGGCATGGCCGTAGAGGTCGAGACGATCTGGGCGATCCGCGAGTAGCGTTCCTCCGAGGGGTCACGCGTTCAGGCCCCGTCCCGAGGAAGGGTGCGGCCCTTGCGCCTCACGCCCCGTCCACAGCCTCCCGGACCTGGCGCTGGAGGCGGGCCAGAATCGCGCTCATACCGCGCAGGCGGAGCGGTGACACGACGACGTCCAGACCCATCGGTCCGTAGAAGTCGGGCGGGACGTCGAGAACCGCTCGCCAGTGCTCCCCCTCGAGCCCCATGAAGAGGATGCCCGCGAAGCCGCGCACCGTCGGGCTCTCGGGAGGCGCGTCGAAGAACAGGTGAACACCCCCGTCCTCGTCGACCTCAGTGGCCAGGAAGAAGGGGGTCTGACATTCGTGCACGCGCTCGAGCGAAGAGCGATCGTCCGTGAACCTCTCGGGCAGGGGCGGCACACGTCCGGCGTACTGCAGGAGAGCCTGCACACGCAGGTCCTTCTGTGCCCGCTCGAAGCGCCGGACGATCTTGTCGAGCTCTTTCGGTACGCTCATGCGACGAAGCTACCCGCGGGGCTCAGCCGGTTCCAGCAACGACACGAGCAGGCGCGGGCACCAGAAACCGCAGCGGCCGCTCGCTGATTTGGATCTGGCTTCCTCGCCCGTGCCCGCTATGATGCGTGTGCGGTCCCGCCGACTCCCCTCGACACCTAATCTCCCAGCCGCCAGCTGAGGTGCTCCGATGCCTGCTCCGCTCGACTCGAACTCCGACTACCAGCAGTTCGCTCACCCCGAAAAGCTCGTTTCCACCGACTGGCTCGCGCAGCATCTCGATCATCCGGACGTCGTGGTCGTCGAGTCCGACGAGGATGTCCTGCTCTACGAGACCGGTCACATCCCGGGCGCGGTGAAGGTCGACTGGCACATGGACCTCAACGACCCGATCACGCGCGACTACCTCGACGGCGAGAAGTTCGCGGCGCTCATGGCCTCCAAGGGGATCCGCCGCGACTCCACCGTGGTCTTCTACGGCGACAACTTCAACTGGTGGGCCGCGTACGCGCTCTGGGTCTTCACCCTGTTCGGGCACCCGGACGTCCGGCTCCTGGACGGAGGCCGCCAGAAGTGGAGCGAGGAGGGACGCCCGATGACGACCGACATTCCCCAGCGTGCGAAAAGCGACTATCCAATGATCGAGCGCGGCGACGCGGCGATCCGCGCCTATCGCAACGACGTCATGCAGCATATCGAGTCGGCCGGGCGTCTCGTGGACGTGCGCTCTCCGGAAGAGTACAGCGGCGAGAAGCTCCACATGCCGGACTATCCACAGGAGGGTGCACTGCGGGGTGGACACATCCCCGGCGCCGCAAGTGTGCCGTGGAAGCGCGCCGCAAACGACGACGCCACGTTTCGCGGGGTCGATGAGCTCCGCGCGATCTACGAGGGGGAGCAGGGCCTCGCCGCCTCCGACGACGTGATCGCCTACTGCCGGATCGGAGAACGGTCGAGCCATACGTGGTTCGTGCTCTACCACCTCCTCGGCTATCCGAAGGTGCGCAACTACGACGGCTCGTGGACGGAGTGGGGCAACCTCGTCGGGGCTCCGATCGAGCGCTAAGGCCGGGGCCGCAGAAGCAAGCGAACGTCGACGGCGAACGACCACGTCAGCGCCGCGAGCGCCGCGGCGCATACGAGCGACGCCATCGCCGAAGGAATGATCGGGCCGAGGGCCACGAGCAGCGCGACGCCCTGCACCACACAGACGGCTTTCCTCCGGAAGCTCTCGGGCAACGGCCGGCGCAACGCGGGTAGCGCCCATGCGCCGACGACGAACCCGTACCGCATGAGACCGACGAGGAGCACCCAGCCGCCGGCTTTGCCGCTCGCCCAGACGAGCACGCTGAGCGCCAGGATCAGGGCAGCGTCGAGCTCCATGTCGAAGCGAGCGCCGAAGGACGTCTGCGTCCCGGTGCGCCTCGCGACGCGCCCATCCACCCCGTCGAGCACCATCGCGACGGTGGAGAGCACGATCACCCACCAATACCCTCCCGCCCCCAGCGCCACGGGTTGAAGCGCCAGCGCGAGAACGGGCAGGACGAGTGCCGCTCGCAGCAGAGTGACCCGATTGGCGGCACCGATTCCGGGCCCGGGGGCGTCCCGCGGCAACCAGCGAGCGAGCGACCACGCGAGCAGGCCGTAGAGCAGACCCACGAGCACGAGATGACTGGCCGACCGACCCAGGAGCCACCACGTTGGCGCGGTGGACACGCCCACGATCGGAGCCGCGGCGGCCAGATCGCGCACCACCGCGCGCAGGCCTCCGCCCGAGGGCGAAGCACGGACTCCAGGGGTGCGGGTAACCGAATCAGTCACCGTTCGATCGCGGAGTGATCGGAGGCCTCGACGACGCGGGGGGCGTCGGTTGCATAGGGATACGACACACCAATTCTGGGTTCGGGAGCCCGGCTCAGGCGAGATCGTGGCGGCGCCGCTCCCTCCTCGGCAAGAGGGGGAGGTCTTGGTGCGTACTCTTTTCACGGGGGTGAGCCGCGGGACGGAGGCGCTGGTCTTCCTGGGACGCGTGCCGGCGTCGCAGTACGAGCTCATGCGCGCGCCCTTCCAGGAGGGCGACTTTCCAGCTCCCGTCAAGTACGGGTACGCCAACGTCGGAGAGGTCGAGGAGGGGCCCGAGCACCTCGTCGGCGCGCGCGTCTTCTGCCTCTATCCGCATCAGGACCGGTACGTCGTCCGCGCCGACGCCGTGACTCCGCTGCCCGAGGGCCTCCCACCGACGCGCGCCGTCCTGGCCGCCAACATGGAGACCGCCGTCAACGCGGTATGGGATGCAGCGCCCGGACCCGGCGACCGAATCGTGATCTTCGGTGGAGGCGTGGTCGGTATGCTCGTCGGATGGCTCTGCGCAACCCTTCCGGGGGCCGACGTGACCCTGGTCGACCCAGACGCGTCCCGCGCGGGGGTGGCACGCAAGCTGGGGATGAACTTCCACACCGAGCCGCCCGACACTGCGGCCGCCGATCTCGTCGTCCACGCCAGTGGGCATCCGGAGGGCCTGATGGACGCGCTGCGAGTTGCCGGCCCAGAGGCGACGGTGCTCGAAGTGAGCTGGTTCGGTGATCGGACGGTCGCGCTCCCCCTGGGGGAGTCCTTCCACCAGCGCCGCCTCACGATTCGGAGCAGCCAGGTGGGTCGAATCCCCCCCCACCGCGTTCCTCGCTGGACTCATGCGCGTCGCCTGGGCCTGGCCCTCGACCTGCTGAAGGACCCGGTGCTGGACGTCCTGCTCACCGGCGAAACACCGTTCTCCGATCTGCCGGAGCTGATGCGACGTCTCGCGACCGGGGACACGAGCGGCGTCTTCTGCCATCGTGTGCGATACGACTGAGCCGCCCCTTCGCAACGCTGCCCTCGAGAAAGCCATGTACAGCTTGAACGTCCGCGACCACTTCATGATCGCTCACAGCTTCCGAGGAGAGGTCTTCGGGCCGGCTCAGGATCTGCACGGAGCCACCTACGTCGTGGACGCGACCTTCCGGCGTCCGGAATTGGACGCCGACGGCCTGGTCGTCGACATCGGATTGGCGAGCACCGGGCTCCGGGAGATCCTCGGATCCATGAACTACAAGAACCTGGACGACCTCCCCGAGTTCGCCGGCGAGAATACCACGACGGAGTTCCTCGCTCGGGCGATCTGGGATCGGCTCGCGGCAGCCCTCCGGGCAGGAGAGCTGGGAGATGGCGCCCACGGCGTCACCTCGATCAGGGTTCGATTGAGTGAATCCCACGTGGCCTGGGGCAGCTACGAAGGAGCCCTGTGAGCCACCGCCTCCACTTCGTGGTGCCGCCACGGCTCGGGCCGATCTGGAGCGAACACTCGCGAGCATCGCCGAGAAGGAGCTCGTGCTCGTCGACGGGCTCGCCATGGGAGGACTGCCGGACCCGATTCGGGATCACGCCGGCCGGCTTCGTATCCTCTCCCTCGTGCATCACCCGCTCGCCGACGAGACCGGCCTATCCCCGGCCGAGCGGCGTCGCTTCATCTCGTCCGAGCGATCGGCCCTCGAGCGCTGCACCGGCGTGATCGTGACCAGCGCCTACACTGCGCACCATCTCGCTTCGTATGGCGTGGACGAAGGCCGCGTGCGCTCCGTCCCGCCCGGCACCCTCCCCGCGCCGTACGCGCACGGGCCCGCGACCGGCGCCCCTCCCCGGATCCTCTGCGTTGCGACCGTGACACCACGCAAGGGCCACGACGTACTGGTCGAGGCGCTCCAGCGGGTCCGGGACCTTGCCTGGACGTGCGTCTGTGCCGGGAGCCTCGAGCGCGACCCCATCCAAGCCGTGGGCGTGCTCGAGCTCGTCGAGCGATACGGACTCGGCCCGCGGATCGCGTTCGTCGGCGAGCACGACGCACAGACGCTCGACGCCCTCTACGCCGAGAGCTCCGTCTTCGCCCTCGCCTCCCACTACGAAGGCTACGGAATGGCCCTCGCCGAGGCGCTTGCCCGCGGCCTCCCGGTGGTCAGCACGACCGGTGGAGCCATCCCCCACACCGTCCCGGAGGAAGCCGGCATTCTCGTACCAACGGGGGATCCGGCGGCGTTCGCGGAGGCATTGCGCCGCCTGCTCCGGCCTGACGGGACCGAACGGGCCGCGCTGGCGACCGCCGCCCGGCGCCACGCCGAGACGCTGCCTGATTGGGAGGCCTGTGCGGACGCGTTCGAGCGGGCCGTCTTGGAGTTGGGCGGGACGAGGGAGGCATGACGCCGTCGCCCGGTCGCCTGCCGTGACAGGCTCGCGGCCGGAGGACGCGCGAGTCCGATTCGCGGCCGATTGGCTTGCGCTCCGCGAGCCTGTGGATCATAGCTCACGAGCCCATCGGCTGGTGGACCCGCTTCTCGCCTGGTGGGACGACGTATCGGCCGAGCGCGCGGTGTCCGAGATGCGCGTGGTGGACCTGGGCGCAGGTACCGGATCCAATCTGCGCTATCTCGCCCCACGACTGTCGACGCCCCAATCCTGGACCCTGGTCGACCGCGACGCCGAGCTCCTGCGTCGCGTCGACCGCCCGATCACGTCGCACCTCCGCGTGACTCGGACGACGGCGGATCTGGCGGACGTGGTCACCGACGTGATCGACGGCTCGGATCTCGTCACGGCCTCCGCGCTCCTCGACCTCGTGTCCGACGCCTGGCTGATGGAGTTGGCCGGGGCCGCGGCGCGCTCGGAAGCGGCGGTCCTCGTCGCGCTCACGTACGACGGGTCCGTGCAGTGGCGTGACCCGGACGCGGACGACGACTTCGTTCGGGATGCCGTGAATGCGCACCAACAGCGGGACAAGGGGCTGGGGGCAGCGCTCGGTCCCGATGCAAGCCGCGCCGCGGAGGTGGCATTTCGGGGTCTGGGTTATCGAACGCTGCTCTCCGCGAGCCCGTGGCATCTCGGCCCCGACGACGCACGTCTCGTCCGCCTGCTGGTGGAGGGATGGCATCAGGCCGCTGTGGAGGAGCAACCGCGTGAGCGAAAGCGACTCGGGTCCTGGGCCGACCGACGCAGGGCCTCCGTCTCGGGAGG
>JBDHDM010000243.1:0-6655 GCA_039591515.1 Gemmatimonadota bacterium
CGATCTCACCGTCGACTCTCTCGGCCCGCTCGAACGACCACAGGGAGGTCATCGTAAGCGCGATGAACAACGGGTCGGAGAGGATCCACTGGCTGTAGTAGACGACCGCCGCGGAGAGCGTGAAGAGGATCCCGACACACAGGGCGGGCAGCGCACCGAGCCGCCGCTCCGCCCAGAGGTAGGTCGAGAGCGCAGCGACGACGGTGGGCACGGCGGCGGCCAGCTTGAGGCCGGCCCACGTGCGAGCACCGAGCGCCATGAGGGTCGCGAGGAGCGCTGGAAAGACGGGCGGATATTTCGTGTGGGGGAGTCGTGCGGGATCGGACGCGTCCACATAGCGCCCCTCCGTGAGCAGCGCGTGCGCCAGCGCGACGTACCCGGAGTTGTCCCCCCCCGAATGTGGCGTGGGATTGAAGACCGCGGCCACCACGACCGTGGCCACCACCGTGACAGCGGCGGCCAGGGCCCACCGCATCATCCGCTCGGTCACGCCCCCAGCGCCCCGACGACGTGGGCGATCACACCGGAGGCATCGTCGAGACGCCGCCGCGCCTCGTGCGCCTCGATTCCCAACTTGCCCATCACGAGGGCCGTCTTCACGTGCCCCTCGGCCTCCTCGAGGAGTCGAGTCGCCTCCGGGCGATCGACGCCGAGCATGGCCTCGAGGATCCGCTCGCCCCGGTCCTGCAGCTTCTGGCAGGTGACCTGCAGGTCGACCATGAGATTCCCGTAGACCTTGCCGAGCCGGACCATCGCACCCGTGGTGATCGTGTTGAGGACCAACTTCGTGGCCGTACCGGCCTTCATCCGCGTCGAGCCGGTAATGACCTCCGGCCCGACGAGGGGCGCGATGACGACGTCGACCTTCTCGACGAGCGAGGGCGGCGGATACGTGCAGAGCAAGAACCCGGTCCTGGCCCCCTTCTGCCGCGCGCGATCGATCGCCCCGTGCACGTACGGGGTCGTGCCCGAGGTCGCGATGCCGAGCACGAAGTCGCGGTCGTCGACGTGCAACTCGTCGATCGCGGCGGCGCCGTCACTCGGGTGATCCTCCGCACCCTCCTTGGCCCGCACGAGCGCATCATATCCGCCTGCGATGACCCCCCGCACCATGGTCGGATCCGTCCCGTAGGTCGGCGGCATCTCGGCGGCGTCGAGCACACCCAGCCGACCCGAGGTCCCCGCGCCCACGTAGATCAGGCGGCCTCCGCCGCGGAACGCGGCCTCGGCGAGCTCGAGTGCCTTCGCGATGGACTCACGCTCCTCACCGACGGCCTGCGCGATCATCCGGTCTTCGGCGTTGATCAGGTCGACGATGCCCAGCGCGTCGAGCTCGTCGATGCGGAGGGAGGCCGGATTTCGCTGCTCGGTTAGACGATCGTCGCGCATGAATGCTTGTGACGGGCCGGAGGCGCCCTGATCTTCTGCGGCGCCCGAAGCTACGCGAAGCCGCGACCAGGCGGCAACGCGTCCCACGCCGGAGCCAGGATGCCGATGCCGAGCCGTTCGCGATTCGTCGCCCTCACCGCCCCCCTCGTCGCGGCCATCGCCCTGGCGACCGCGGCGTGCAGCCCACCCGCGGCGGACGGAGAGGCGTGGCGGCTGCCTTCCACCTGGCGGTATGCGGGCACCGAGGCACCGGTCACGGCCGAGAACGGGATCGTCGTCTCGACCGACGAGTACGCCAGCCGTGTCGGCATCGACGTCCTTCGGGCCGGTGGAAACGCGGTGGACGCGGCCGTGGCGGTACAGCTCGCGCTGGCGGTCGTGAACCCCGAGGCCGGCAACATCGGGGGCGGTGGCTTCATGGTCGTCCGAAGCGCGGCGGGGGAGACCGCCGCGCTCGACTACAGGGAGAAGGCGCCGCTGGCTGCCACACGCGACATGTTCCTCGATGCCGACGGCAACCTCACGGACAAGTCCGTGGTGGGCCACCTGGCTTCCGGCGTGCCGGGCACCGTCTCCGGGATGTGGGAGGCGCATCAGCGCTTCGGTTCGATGCCGTGGGCCGATCTGGTGGAGCCCGCGATCGGGCTCGCCGACGGCTTCGAGATCAAGGAGCGCTTCCTGGGATCGCTCGGCCCGTCGATGGTGGAAGCGCTGTCGGCGTATCCGGCCTCGGCAGCCCAGTTCCTGCCGCGCGCGGGCCAGCCACCCGTCGTCGGGGATACGCTCCGCCAAGCGGACCTCGCCGAGACGCTGCGGCGCATCCGGGACGATGGCCCGGAGGGCTTCTACGCGGGTCGAACGGCCGACCTCATCGTCGCCGAGATGGAGCGGGGCGGTGGCATCATGACCCACGAGGACCTTGCCGCCTACCGTGCGGCGTGGCGCGACCCGATCTCGTTCAGCTACCGCGGCCACACGGTGATCTCGATGCCGCCGTCGTCCTCGGGTGGAGCGACCATGGCCGAGATGGCGAACATCCTCGAGCGCTACGACCTGGGCTCCACCGAGTGGCACGGTCCGGAGATGATCCACCTCTACGCGGAGGCGTGGAAGCGCGCGTACGCCGATCGAAACCACTACCTCGCAGATCCCGATTTCATCGACATGCCGCTCGCACGCATGACCTCCGCGGCGTATGCCGCCGAGCGCGCCGCCACCATCTCGACAGCGACGGCGACGCCGTCCGAGCAGATCGGACCGGGGATGGAAGCCGTGCCCGACGAGGGCGAGAACACGACGCACTTCTCGATCGTCGACTCCTCGGGCAACGCCGTCTCCGTGACGACGACGATCAACTCGTGGTACGGGAGCAAGGTCACCGTGACCGGAGCGGGATTCGTCCTCAACAACGAGATGGACGACTTCGCGGCCAAGCCCGGTACGCCCAACCAATTCGGCCTGGTCCAGGGAGAGAACAACGCGGTGGGACCGGGCAAGCGGATGCTCTCGGCCATGACACCATCCATCGTGCTGGATCCCTCCGGCTCGCTGCTCATGGTCACCGGCACACCGGGCGGATCGACGATCATCACCACCGTGTTCCAGACGATCTCGAATGTCCTCGACTTCGGGATGAACGTCGTGCAGGCCGTGAACGCCCCCCGCGTGCACCACCAGCACCTCCCGGACCAGATCTACTTCGAGTCCGGCGGGCTCGATCTGGCCACCGTCGAAGCGCTCGAGGCTCTGGGCCACCGGGTCATCGAGCGCGGTGACGTTTCGGGCGACGTCCAGGCGATCTTGATCGTGGACGGCCTCCTCACGGCTTGGTCGGACCCGAGGCGGGGGGGCGCGGCGATCGGTTATTGAGCCCGCCCCGGCTTCGGAGGGTTCCGACCGTGGGTGACGACCCATCGCGGGGCGCAGCCACGGACCACGGCGCCGAAACCTTGTAAATTCCGCCCATGCACGAACTCCGGTCGATCCTCCCCTACTTCCGGCCCTACCGTCGGGGTCTCGTCCTGGGGATGGTGTGCGTGGTGTTCGCCAACGCGTTCCAGATCGCGGGGCCGTGGTTCATGAAGCTCGCGATCGACGAGTTGGGCTCACCGGAAGCGGCGATGGGGCGGATCTCATTCTACGCCGGGATGATCGTGCTGGTCTCCCTCATCGGAGGTGCGTTCCGGTACGGGATGAGGGAGCTCCTGAACGGCATCAGCCGTAGAATCGAGACCGACCTGCGGGACGACTTCTTCCGACATCTCCTGCGGCTCGACGCCACCTTCTACGGATCGACCCGGACGGGCGACCTCATGACCCGCGCGACGAACGACACGCTCGCCGTGAGGATGGCGGCGGGCCCCGCGATCATGTACTCGGTGAACACGGTGGCGAGCTTTCTCTTCGCCCTCGCCTTCATGGTGTGGATCAGCCCGAAGCTGACCCTCTTCGCGATGACGCCGATGCTGGTGCTCCCGGCCCTCGTCCTCTTCTTCGGGCGGATCATCCACCGGCGGTTCGAGGAGATCCAGGAGCAGTTCTCGAGCCTCTCGACGTTCGTACAGGAGAACCTCTCCGGGGTGCGGCTCATTCGCGCGTATACCCAGGAAGATGAGCAGAAGCGGCAGTTCGACGTTTTCAACGCGGACTACCGGGCCCGCAACATGCGACTGGTACTGACGGCAGGGGCCTTTCATCCCCTCATGATGCTCATCGCGGGTGCCGCGATGATCCTCGTCACGGGGCTGGGCGCGCTCGAGGTCATGGCCAACCGGATCACGATCGGCGACTTCGTCGCCTTCGGCTTCTACCTCACGTTGCTCGTGTGGCCGATGATCGCGCTCGGCTGGGTGGTGAACCTCTATCAGCGTGCGGCCGCGTCGATGGGCCGGCTGAACAGGATCTTCGAGGCGAAGCCCGTGGTGGACGTGCCGGCTGCGCCCCGCTCGCTCGAGGGCGCCCGAGGCGCGATCGAGTTCCGCAACGTGGACTTCCGGTACCCGGGCACGGAGCGGGTCGTGCTCGACGACGTCTCGTTCTCCGTCGAGGCCGGTCAGACGGTGGCGATCGTGGGTCCGACCGGGTCGGGAAAGACGACGATCGTGGCGCTGATGGCTCGGCTCTACGATCCAGACGACGGGGAGATCCTGCTCGACGGCATCCCCCTGACCCAGGTCGATCCCGGAGAGCTTCGGAGCCGCATCGGGATGGTGCTCCAGGACCCGTTCCTCTTTTCGGACACCATGGAAGGCAACATCGGCCTGGGTCTTCCCGACGCCGACGAGGAAGCGGTCCGGCGCTCCGCCGAGATCGCACAGCTCCACGACCAGATCGTGGATTTCGAACACGGCTACGACACGATGCTGGGCGAGCGGGGGATCAACCTCTCCGGAGGGCAGAAACAACGAGCGACCCTGGCACGGGCCATCGCCCGCGAGCCCCTGGTCCTCGTCCTCGACGACGCCCTGAGCGCGGTGGACACACACACCGAGGCGGCAATTCTCGAAGACCTGCGTACGGTGACAGGCGAGAGGACTGCATTCATCATCAGCCACCGGGTGAGCGCCGTCATGGACGCCGACAAGGTCGTCGTCCTCGAGGACGGCCGCGTCGTGCAGGAGGGCACCCACGAGCAGCTGATCGCCGCGCAAGGGACGTACGCACGGCTCCTCAAGCGACAGCTCCTGGAGCAGCGATTGGAGAACGACCTCGCCGCCACCCCCACGAGGTGATCCGCCCTGGGGGCGCCCGGCCTAGATCCGCTCGAGGATGAAGGCCGGGGTGAAGCGGGTGAGCCACGCCGCCAACACCGTGAACTGACCCGTGAGCAACAGGATGCCGAGTGCGATGAGCAGGATGCCGGAGGCCCTTTCGACGATGGGAATCCACCGACGGAAGCGCTGGAACGTCTGCAGAAACCAGTCCAGTGCGAGAGAGGCGATGAGGAACGGAACGGCGAGCCCCAACGAGTATACCGAGAGCAGGCCGACCCCCGCCCACATGGTCTCCTGGGTCATGCCGTAGGTCAGAATCGCTCCGAGGATCGGGCCGATGCACGGCGTCCATCCGGCGCCGAACGCCATCCCCACTCCGACCGTGCCCAGATAACCCGCCGGCTTGTCATTGAGGTGGATCCGCTTCTCACGCATGAGAGGCGCGAGCCGGAACACGCCGGCGAGGTGGAGCCCGAGCAGGATGATGATCACGCCACCGACCCGTGCGATCCACACCTCGTAGACACGCAGGAACTGGCCCAGAAAGGAGGCCGAAGCACCCAGCAGGATGAAGATCGAGCTGAAGCCGGCGACGAACAGGACCGAGTGCATGAACGTCGCCTTCCGGTTCACGCCTTCCTGCAGGTCTTCGAGGCTCATTCCGGTCACGAACGTGAGGTAGCTCGGCACCAGCGGTAGCACACAAGGGGACAGGAAGGAAAAGACCCCCGCCGTGAATGCGATCGCGATTCCTACTTCGACTTCGTTCACCCTTCGCCCCTCATCGAATCGTGAGCCTCCTCCTCCGACGTCCCTCGCGCTTCGACCTGCTGGCGCGACGCACGCTCCTCCGCGCGGGCCCGACGTGCCTGTCCGTACGCACGCGCGCCCGAGACGAGACCGAGCCACCCGGCCGCCGCCGCGAAGGTCCAGCCGACCACTACGGGGAAGATCGCAGCGAATGCGGCCACCGTCAGCACCGACACGGACAACATCCCCAGCACCGTCCGATCCTCCCTGCCGAGCGTACGGTTCCCCGCGAGCGCCTCCCCGAGTGACTCGCCGGCCCGCACCACCGACGCCATCGTCAAGCGACCGGGGGCCGTGCCGATCCGTCGAAGTTGCTGTTCCAGACGGGTCGAGAGCGGCTCGTCCGGATCGAGCGACTCGGTGGACATCCCCACCGCGGTCGACACGACCCGCCCCGAGATGACCGGCCCGCCAGGAAGAACGATCTCGACGGAACTCGCCAAGTCCGCGAGGAACAGCCCTTCGAGCTGACCCCCGAAGTCCGCATCGAGAACGCCGATATCCAGCTCCCAGTTCCCGAGAAGGCTCGCGGAGTTGAGGTTGCTCGACCCGATCCTGCACCAGACTCCGTCGACCACCGAGGTCTTCGCGTGGATCATCGACCCCTGCCATTCGAAGATCCGCACGCCGGCCTCGAGCAGGTACCGGTACCCTCCCCGCGACATGGAGCCGACGATCGGCCAGTTGTTGTGCGCCGGCGTCAGAATCCGGACGTCCACTCCTTGCTTCGCGGCCGCCGCCAG
>JBDHDM010000244.1:0-6591 GCA_039591515.1 Gemmatimonadota bacterium
GCATGACCTCGGCATTCGTGCCGTAGATCATGAGCCCCGCGTCGATGCACGCGCGAGCGTGGGCCTCCGACACTGCACGCCCGAAAGCGACATCGGAGCCAACCGAACAGTAGTAGGGGCCCTGAGGAGCCGGCTCTCCCTCCTCCGAAAATCCGAGCGGCCGCCCGTCCGCGAACAGGGTGTACTCCTGCTCGAAGCCGACCCAAGGATCCTGGTCGGCGCCACCGTCCGCGAGCGCCGAACGGAGTCTCGCGCGCCCATTCGTGGCGTGGGCAGTGCCATCACCGTTGAAGACCTCGCACATCACGAGGTAGTTGCCCGACCCGCGGAGCGGATCCTGCACGAAGTTCACGGGACGCAGCACGAGGTCCGAATCCCCGCCGCCGGCCTGGTTGGTCGAGCTCCCGTCGTAGCCCCACTCGGGGAACGCGGAGAGGTTCGGACTCGTGCCGTCCGGCAGGTACAGCACCCGCGTCTTCGAGCGCACGCGCTGTGTCGGCTCCGCGCCGTCCAGCCAGATGTATTCAGCCTGGGAAAGCATTGTTCTCTTCCTTCTCATGTGATCGAGGTCGGGGCCCATTCCCCACCTTCGAGCACCGATGCGCAGATACGACCGGAATCGGCTCACCCGACCGCGGCTCGGTTGCGCAGCAAGCGGACGGGGGGCCTCTTTGCCGTCATCGAAAGGCTGTTGCTGGAGGGAGGAGGGCGCCGATGACCAACGCGGAAGTCACCCTGTTGCTGGACGCCATGGCGCGCGGCGACCAAGAGGCGCACGAACGACTGGTCCCAGTCATCGAGCGTAGGCTGCACGAGCTCGCGGAAGCACGAATGCGTCGAGAGCGGCCGGACCACACACTCCAACCGACGGAGCTCGTCAACGAGGCGTACATCCGACTCGCCGGCGGCGGCCAAGCCTGGGAGAATCGCGCGCACTTCTATGGAGCCGCTGCGGAAGCGATGCGCCGTGTTCTCATCGATCACGCACGACGCCGGGCCGCGGAGAAGCGCGGCGGCGGGGTGGAACAGGTCACGTTCCACGACCTGAACGTCGCCGTGGAAGAACCGGAGATCGACCTCTTCGGGCTCGACGAAGCCTTGCAGGCATTGGGCGAGGTCGACGGGCGCCTCGCCCAGGTGGTCAGGCTCCGCTACTTCGCCGGCTTCGGGATCGAAGAGGTCGCGGAAATCCTCGGGGTATCACCCGCGACCGTGAAGCGAGACTGGACCTACGCGCGGGCTTGGCTCTTGGAGCGCATGCGCGGACCGTGAGCCGATCGTGGACTTGTCTGCGCACCACTGGATGAACGCGGCTCGCGCCGCTCACCATAGATCCAGTGACGGAGAAGAGTTCATGTACACCCTGGCCGAATGTTCGTGGCGCACCCACGCGCACGGAAAAACCACGCACAAGCGCATCGCGCCGGCGATCCGCACCCGGTCCGGACTCGTCCGGCGCCGCCGGTACGCTCGATTCCCCTAAGCGAAGGAGGTCCACCCGGAGTGGAGCAGCGAAGGCCGTGCACGCGCCCACCAGATCGCGGCAAGCCCCCTGAACGCCGAAAGGAGTCGGGGGGCTTGTCCGGTCGCATCGTGTAGATTCGGGTGACACCTCCTGCCCGGCCCCAACCAGACCAGACCGTGACACACCCCGAGCTCATCCGACCCGAACGGCACGCCGCATTCAACCCGGAGAAGATGGGCAAGAGCACGATCTTCATGTCGGACCACATGATGGTCGGCTTGAACGCGTTCGAGCCCGGGCAGGAGCACGCGCTGCACGCCCACGAGAACCAGGACAAGGTGTACCACGTCCTGGAAGGCAGCGGGCTCTTTCTTCTGGAGGACCGGGAGATCGAGATGGACGCAGGGTCGATGCTCGTGGCACCCGGCGGTGTGCCGCACGGCGTTCGGAACTCGAGCGACGCACGACTGGTCGTTCTCGTCGTCATGGCGCCCGCACCGCGATAGGGCGTCGTCTCGCTCGCGCTGACTCAGCCTCCCAGCACGGCAGCGAGGAGCAGCACGTGCTTCGCGGTCCGCATCATCCCGTCCACGTCGGCCCATTCCGTGGCGAGACCGCGGTCGCCGCCACGCGAGCCCCCCAAGCCGATCGCCGAGGTCCCCGCCCCGATGGCGACGTTGAGGTTCGCCGATCCACTCTCGGACATCGTCGGCTCGTAGCCCAGATGCCGGGAGACGTCTTGCGCCGTTCGGACCAGGCGTGACTCGAGCGCACCGGGGATACGGCCGCCTGGCGTGATCTGGAACGGCTCCATGGTGAGCCCGATTCCGGTCTCCGCGGAGACGTCTTCCAAGACCGACCGCACGTCCGCTTCGATCGACTCGATCACCGGCGCTTCCATCGAGCGGATGTCGAGTGAGAACCAGCCGGTCGCGGGCTTGTGGTTGAAGACGGCACCGCTCTGCAGCATCGAGATGTTGAGGCGGGTGCGCGTGTCGTCGGTATTCGATGCGGCGGGGAGGGAGAGGATGCGGTCGACCGCGCGCCCGATCGCCTGATTCACGTTCGGCATGCCACCGCGGAGTGTATGGCCCGGCGGCCCCTCCGCCACGACCCGCCACCAATGGATCCCGAGCGCACCGTACGAGATCGACTGGCCATCTCCCAGGACATCCACGAATGCGTCCGCCCGATCCCGATACTCCTCGTACAGAGCCTTCATGCCGCGCAGCCCGGTCTCCTCCTGCGCGACTGCGGCGAAAACGAGATCGTGCTCCGGCCGCAGGCCCGAGTCCAGGTACGCCTCGGCGGCGGCGAGGACCGCGGCTGTGGTCAGCGAGGTGTTCGTGCCCGGCCCGACGACCCTGCTGCCCTCGACCCTCGGCGGCCGGGTCGCCGCCTTTTGATGCTCCGCCACGGTCGCGAGATCGTCGAGGGTCGACACGAAGACCAGAGCCCGACCGGAGGTGCCAGGGATCACCCCGATCGCGTTCGGGCTGCCCGTCACCCGTACCGATTCCAACCCGAGCTCTCGCATTCGGGCCGCCACGGCCTCGGCCCGCTCCTGTTCCTGACCCGAGGGGGAGACGATCGAACCGATACGGGCGAGGAATGACGCGGTCTCGTCGCGATGCCCATCGATGTGATCGAGCGCGGCCCGGACCTCGGGGCGATCCAGCACGTCGGTCAGCCCGGTGTCCTGAGCGGTGAGCGGCGCGGCAACGAGCGCGAGCAGGCCGCAGCCGACGGCCTTGGTAAGTCGTCGTCCGGGACCCGTAGCCCGGAAGGCATTGTCGGCGTTCATCTCGGTGGGATCGCGGGGGTGTAAGGAGTGAGCGGGCAGACAAGAAGAGTCGTGCGGCGCCGTCCAGCCGGCAACGCGCCCGGTGTCGACTTGTCAGCACGCGGCGCGTCCGACACAATCGCGATCCTTGGCCCGGCCCCTACCGGCCTGCAATCCTCGGTGTCTCAGGGGACAACTCATGGAAGTCCGGATCTACCCGAACCTCAGCCGGCCGGGCGTGGGCGTGAAGCCTCGGCAAGAGAGTCAACGACCGCTGCTGCCACAGCATGCCCGCCATTGCCCGGTGCTCGAGGCAGGTAGCGCGCTCGGATTTCTGTGCCATCCGCCGCTCGAGGAGAATGAGGCGTTCTACGTCGAGTACCGTGGCGACGGCCGCTACGAGTTCAGGTACTTCATGAGCAGCCCGGGCGGCGGGTGGGGCCCGCTGTTCTCGGTCACCTGGACCCTCCCACTCGGCAGCGTAGGGATGATGCGGGAAGAGGTCACGTTCGCCGGACCCGACCCCGGGATTACGGAGGAGGGTGCTCTGCGGATGGCGCGGGTCTTCGTGGTGCCGGAAGACTTCGGGACCCCGGCAGGCGCCGTCACGCTCCGGGGTGCGTACAACTTCAGCACGCCGCACGGATGGGACTCGGTGTACATGCCCGTCTTGAACATGGTGGATCGTCCGATTGCGCCGATGCTCGTGGTGCGCGTCGAAACCGACTGGTACGCGCATCAGTCCGAGTTCCGTTACGTGCTCCAACCGGGAGAAGGGCTTCCGGGCAATCGGAGTCTGCCCATCGGTCAGGTCCACTTCGTGCCCCGCGAGGCGATCGACCTCGTCGAATGCTCCGAGAGTGAGGTCGAGGCGATTCGGCGGCAGCGTGAGGAGTTCTCCGAGGAGAAGGCGGCGCACAAGACGACGACCCGTTTCGGGCTCGAGTACAGTCCACACTATTCGCGCGAGAGCCGTCGACACGGGGAGCCGGAGGAGTGATCGGACGAATGGACGCACCCGTGACCCCGATCCGACTCTCTCCTCGGCGCTCTGCCCTCCTCGCCGGAACGCTCGCCGTGCTCGCCACCTCGTGCACGCCGTCGGGCCCTCCTGCACCGGGCGACCGCATGCCGGACACGATGCTCGAGGTGATCGATCCAACCGCGACGCCTTGGGCCGCTGGAGACCGGGTCGCGCTCGCCGATCTCGAAGGCCGACCGGTCCTCATCGACTTCTGGGCTTCCTGGTGCCCACCATGCCGAGAGCAGCACGGACACGTGACGGAAGTCGCCGAGCGCTACGGAGATCGCATCGCCGTGCTGGGGATTCTCGTTGACGACACCCCCGCGAACGCGCTCGCGTGGATGGAGGAGCAGGGTGCGACCTACCCCACGGTGCGGGAGGTCGAGGATCGGCTCGCCGAGGCGTTCTGGATCCCCGCTACGGGGCTTCCGCACCTCGCTCTGCTCGATCCTGAGCGCCGCCTCGTCTGGCACAGGCTGGGCGCCTCGGCGAACGGGATTCCCCCCGAGGTTCTCGCGAGGCTCGACAGCATCCTGGGTGAGCCCTGATCGCGATCAGGTCGCGCCCTGCTGGATCCGCAGGCGGAAGATTCGCCGGAAGTCCGTGACGTCCACCCGGTGTGTGACGGCATCCACGAGGCGGAGCCAGAGCCGCGTCTGCATCTCGAGCGCGATCACGGTCGGTGCTCCCTCCCACACCTCGAAGGCCGTGAAGTCGACGACGCTGAGCGTTCCCAACGCGTCGAGATCGACGATGACCGTCCCGTCCAGGGGCACTCCGTCAACGACCAACCCGCTCGTGACCTCGACCTCGATACGCCCGAAGAAGGTCCGCACGGCCTCGTAACGGCCGGTGCTCAGCTCCCGGCGCGCGATCTCGATGGGCTCGGGCTCACCCAGTGAGACCGTGATCTCCTGCACACCGTCCGTCAGCTCCTCGAACGTGCCTCCCGGGCGACGTGCGAAGCTGCGCACGTGGACTCGAAGCGTGCCTTCGATCGAGTCTCCCGGTGCCAGGGACACCACCGACGCCTGCAGCGACGGCGTACTCGACACGAGGTCGGTCAGCTCGTCGGGGGCGAGGATGACCTCGACCTCGCCGACCCCACCGGAGGTGACGTTCCCGCACCCGGCGAGAGCGACGGCGAGAGCCGCCAAGGCCGTGCGTCGTCCGATCGGATGTCGGGCGCGGAGCCCGCGCCCCTCGAGTTGCTCACTCATCTGGCTTCTCCGTCGATTCCGGCGGCAGCGCGTCGAGCGCCTGCCGGATCTGTTTCGCTTGTTCTCGTGCTTCGTCGGCAACCGCGGTCTCGCCCGTGGCGCTTCGGAGTTCGGCGTACGCCTCGAGCGTCGATGCCTCCTCGAGCGCCGGAAGGCCTCGGGTACGCACCAGCTCCAGCGCCCGATCGAGGAAGACGAACGCGTCGGCCGCCCCTCGGACGTGCGCGACACGTGCCAGAAGGCGGTAGACCTCCGGCAGTCGGCCCAGGAATCCGCCTCGGAGCGCCTCCGCTTCCGCGGCCCGAGCCACGTCCCCGGCCTCCAGACTTCTCCCCTGGCGGAGCAGCGCCGCTCCCAGGTTCACGCTCACGGCCACACGGACCGGGTCGGCTCCCGCCCGGTGCTCGCCGAGCACCACGAGGGCGCGCCGGAACCGGACCTCGGCACTGCGCACGTCCCCACGCGCCAGTTCGAGCTGCCCGATCCCGTTCTGGACCTCGATGCGCGCCGCGACGTCGTCCAGTCCATCGGACTCCGACTCCGCCCGCTCGTACCAGGTGGCCGATTCGTCGAGAGCGCCGAGCTCTCGAGACGTGATCCCGAGGTTCTGAAAGAGACGCCACCGCAGGCCGTCTAGGGTGGCGGTGTCGCCATCGGGCTCGGCCGCATCGAGGAGGCCTAGAGCGCGGTGGTACCACCGCTCCGCCACGCTCCAGCGTCCACGATCCACGGCGACGTTGCCCCGACCGGTCGCGGCCACGACGGCGTCTTCCGTGCGTCCCAGGTCGCGAGCTCGACGGAAGGCCTCCTCGTATCCGGAGGCGGCCTCGCTCAGGCTCCCCTCCGCCCGTGCGCAGCGTGCGAGCCGGCGCAGCGCCTCAGCGGTCCGAGGGGCTCCGATCTCGAGCCCGATACGGACAGCCGCGTCGGCCCATGCGCCGGCCTCCCCGGCGCGCCCCGCAGCCTCGAGCTCACCGGACTCCTCCAGGAGCACGTGGATCGCGGCGCCGAACGCGCCCGTCGAGAAGGCGCGGGCGAGCGCGGCGACCCGACCGAACTGTCGGCCGAGTCGCTGGGCCTCCGCCTCCACGAGCTCCCC
>JBDHDM010000245.1:0-6543 GCA_039591515.1 Gemmatimonadota bacterium
GGTGTTCGGGCCGGACGGCGCCCTGCGCACCTTGAGCGGTGGCACAGGCGATGGTCCGGGCGAGTTCCAATGGATCAACGCCCTCCGGTACCGGCCACCGGACACCCTCGCCGTGTTCGACCCCGTTGCAGGGCGACTTACCACGCTCCGTACGGACGGCCGCATCGCCGGCCCGACCGTGACCTTTCGCGCCGGCGACGGACGCGTCGAGATCTACCTGGGCCGCTTCGCCGACGGGAGTCACGCCCTCGCATGGATCCGGCAGGAGGAGCACGACCCTTCCCAGCACACCCCCGATGCCATGGCGGTCGCCCACTTCGCGCCGGATGGGGGCATGTTGGGGTTACTTGCGGAAGACGTGGGGATGCGCCGCCTCGGCAACGGACCGGTCCCGTTCTCGCCACACTTCTTGGGGCAGGTCGTGGCAGATGTCGCGTACCACGCGGACGGGGCGAGTCCCGAGATACGGCGGGCAGCCGCGAGCCGGGACCCGCGGCCGCCCATTCCTCTCGAGCTGAGCACCCGATCCCTCGAGAATGCCTGGGCCCTCCTCCGCCCCCATGCCGACTCGGCAGACGTCGCCCGCTACGCTGAGATCCGCGCCGCTCCCGGCGTGGACTCCGTCCCCTACTTCTCGGAGATGCTCGTCGACGCCGACGATCGGCTTTGGATCAAGGCGTACGATCCCGCCGTGGACAGCCACTGGCGGCTACGCCGTCGCACCGGGGGAACCTGGTCGGTCGCGCGAGTCGATGGATCACCTGTGGCGCGTGTCCACGTGCCGGAGGGATTCCGACTGATGGACGTCCGGGGAGACATGGCAGCCGGCGTGTCCCGCGACGAGTTGGGCGTGGAGTACGTGGAGGTGAGAGCCGTGTCGAGATGAGGTCCGTGGCGGATCACGGCTTGATCAGCTCGAGCATCTGCACGGCAGGCACGTCCAGCTCGTCCCAACGCACGACAAGGAGTCGATCGTCCGTGATGTCGAGAATCGAGATGACGCCCGGCAGATCGAGCCAGCCGATGAAGCCACCATCCCGTGTGACGATCCTCCACCGAGCCGGGGCTGGTGGTGCGAGCAGATACTCGCTGAGCCAGGCATTCCCACTCCGATCCACCACGAAGTAGCTCCAGTAGGGCAGAGGTCCCTCGTGGCGCTCCAGCCCTTCCTCGAGTCTCGTGAGTTGCCTCGCCACGGATGACTCGTCTCCGCCGCTAGAGCGAATGGCCGCCTCGAAGCCCTGGAGTATCTCGCGGCGCCTGTCGGGCGTAAGCGGTGGCGCCTCCTCTTCCCAGCGGGCGATCTGGACCACGTCGCCCGACGCGCCGTACCATCTGACCTCGGGCACGTCCGACCGCCCCCACGCGAACCCCCCGGCGAAGCCACCCGCACGGCCCTTCACCGCGACGGGCCCCGGGCCCGCCCCTCGGGTGCCGTACCAGCGCCGGAGGTGTGGGAGCGACGTGAGGGTATCGACAGCCTCACTGTCCAGGTCAGCGGCCAGAATCGGCTGCGGCTGGAAGACCCACTCGGGGCGCATCTCGGCGACCCCACCGTAGCCCTCCCCCGGCACGAGGACCGCACGGCCGTCGGAGAGGATCGAAGAAACGCTATGGAGAAACGCTCCGGGCAGGGGACGCGTGCCCAGCACGGCTCCGTCCCCTGCCAAGACCGTCAGGCGCCGAAGGCGTCCATCCGAGATCAGGATCGAGTCACCGGCCAGCACGATCGCGTCGATGCCCTGGTACTCACCCGGCCCCTCTCCCTTTCCGCCCCAGCTCCCGAGCACGGCTCCGTCCGAACCGAGTCGGTAGATGGTTCCCTCGGCGAATTCACCGACCAGAGCGCCGCCGCCTGGCAAGATCCGACCCGACTGGACCCACGTGAACGTCGGGTCGTCCGTCTCCCACCCAACAGTGAAGAGGGCCGATGGTCTCGTCCGCCAAGCGGCAGACGCCGCCGTCCCGTCCACGATCCGCACCCCGGCCGAGTCGCGAACGACGGGACCCGCGGCGCTCTCCGTACCCCCACGCCCCGACTCTCCAGTGCAAGAAGGGGTGAGGGCCGTGAGAACGAGCAATCCTGCGCAACCGACGCCGCTCATACGTGTCCCCATGTCGTCGATGCGCCTCCGCCCCGCGGATGGTTGAGTCGGAATGATGCGGTCGGACCGCGAACCGTGCACGCAGATCCGACCACGCTCGTGCAACCGGCGCCAGGGGCGCGCTCGCCCATGCAACCCTTTGCCCCGCGTCGGTCACTACCGAGGACAGGATGACCCACCCGCGTCCGGAGGTACCGTAATGACCCGTTGGTGCTCGTACGTGCTCGCCACCGCGTCGGCCGCGTGCCTCGCGGCGCCCGCCCACGCGCAGACGATCGAAGGCGGCAAGGGCGGACCACGGTCCACGATCGACCGTACCCTCGAAATCGAGCTCGCGCTGAGCGCCGCGCCTCCGGCCGTGAGCGACTCCGCGGCTGTCTTCGTGTGGACCGACGGCGATTTCGAGCAGGCACGCGCCGGGTCCAACGGGGTGACGTGCTACGTCGCGCGGAGCTGGCCCGACAGCCTCGAGCCGCACTGCTTCGACGAGGAAGGCTCCCGCACCATCCTGCCGGTCCACATGCGGCAGATGGAGATGTGGCACGAGGGACGCGACGCGGCCGAGATCGACGCCGAGATCGCCGAAGGCCTGCGCTCGGGGCGCTTCCGTCTTCCCACCCGGCCCGCCATGTCGTACATGATGTCTGCGGGACAACGCCTGGTGAGCGACGACGGGCGAGCCGTGGGCGCGTGGGAGCCGCACCTGATGATCTACTACCCCTGGCTGACGCCCGACGACCTGGGGCTGGGGCCGATCCCCTCCCTCGGGACCGCGATCGTCGTGGACCCGGGCACCCCTTTCTCGAACATCATGATCGTTCTCGGCGAGCACGTGCCTGTGAGATCCGTCCAGCTGCCGAGTTCGTGAGCGAACCGCCGACGCCGGACGGCTCCGAGTCGGTCTTGATCGGCCGCGTCGTCGACGGCGACGAGCGGGCGTTTCGAGAGCTGTACCGACTGCATGCCACTCCCCTGTATCGCTTCGCACTCCGATTGACCGGAGGGCGAGAAGCCGACGCCGAGGATCTCGTGCAGGAGACCTGGTCTCGCGCCGTGCGGAAGCTCTCGGGCTTCGAAGGCCGCGCGGCGTTGCGGAGCTGGCTCATGGCGATCGCGACGCGTGCCGCCGCGGAGCGGTATCGGGCAGAGTTGAGGGAAGCCGGGCAGGCCGGCGGCGTGAAAGCCGCGCCCCCGCCCCATGCCTCGGCGCACACGGCGACATCCGCCGCATCGGCCGCCAGAAGCATCACGGGACGCATCGACCTGGAGCGCGCCTTCGCCGCACTGCCGGTCGGCTACCGCTCCGTGCTCGTCCTCCACGACGTGGAGGGCTTTCGCCATCGGGAGATCGCCGAGTTGCTCGGTATCTCCATCGGGACCTCGAAGAGTCAGCTCGCGCGGGCACGCAAACGGCTGCGCGACACGCTGGGAGATGGGTATGCACGAACCGGATGAGCGCGTGGACGGGCTGGAGTCCGTCTTCGCGGATCGAGATGTGCCGGAGACCATGGAGGACGCCGTGGTGGCGCGTCTGCGCGAGGAGGGATCACTCATCGGCAAGCCGGCAGCTGGGGCCCGAGGTGCCAGGCGGGGGGCGTGGATCCCGAGGGCCGCCGCTGCGGCGGCCTTGTTCGTGGTGGGCTGGGGGGCCGGGGCCCGGTTCGCGCCGGCGTCGGCGGTCGCCCCCGACCCATCCCACGTCCTCCTGCTGTGGGAGGGTCCCGACTTCGACCCCGGCACCGGCTCGGCCGCCGTCGCGGCGGAATACGGTACCTGGGCCGGAGAGGCAGCTCGAAGTGCGGAGTGGCTGACCGGAAACGAGCTCTCGCCGCGGCGGGTGTACGTGCCCGGCGGCGAAGCACCCGTCTTCTCGGGCGACGCGACGCTGGGCGGCTACTTCCTGGTGACCGTGGGCTCCGACGAGGAAGCCTGGGCGCTCGCCGGCGACCATCCGCACGTCCGCCGCGGAGGGTGGATCGAGGTGGCCCCGATCGTCTCGCGGTGACCTTTCACGACGTGGGGCTGGCCCGGACCCACCAGGTCGGTGCCGTCGAACGCCCGAAGGGCGCTCCTAGTAGCACGTATTCACGAAGCCCTCGGGCCCCGGATCTTCGGCCGTCGGGTCTCCGACCACGCCGACGAAGAGCAACGTCCCACTCAGCCGCTCGCGGATCGCGATCAGGAAGGGCCGGTCCGCGACGAGGCCGGTGAACGACTCCAAGCCGATCCCCACGGCCGTCACGGCCGCGGCCCGGGTGCCGCGCTCGTCGACCTCCATGAAGGTCTTCTGGCGCACGTAGGCGATACAGAGCTGATCACCGATCGGCGACATCCGCGTGAAATCCGCCGAGGGGGTGAAGGCAACCTCCATTCCCATTCGTTTGAGCGCATCGTTCAAATAGGTGTCGTGCGACAGCTCGAACTTCGGGATGGATACACCGTCGACGACGGTCGGCGTCAGCCCTTCCGCGATCCCCGCCCAGGCGTCGTCGTCGAGGCCAGCAGCGAGCTCGCGAACGTCGGCGTCGGGAACGACGACGAGCATCGAGAAGGCCCCGCCCCCGTACGGGAGCTCCACGGCCATGTAGCCGGCGCCTCCGACGCTGCCCCCACCGAAGCCGAGCTCCGCGTCGGAGATCGACATCATGTCCACCGTCACGGTCGAGCCATCGGCCCGCCGAAACAACTGCTCCCGTGTATCGGCCGGATCGAAGGCGTTCGTCCAGCTCGCCTCGAAGTAGATGGCGTTGATGAGCAGCATCACCAGAGCCGGATCGAGCTGATCGACGATGCTGTCGATGAATCCGTTGGTCCGATCGTTCACCCAGCCGTTGATCACGTCGAGGGAGGTCGGATCGTCGAAGTCGAGGGCCGTGGCTTCCGCGTCGAAGGATGCGGAAACGACGTCGAAGAAGCTCTGGTGAAACGGGATTTCCTCTCGTGCCCAGACCGAGTTGCCGATGTCGAAACGGACCGTCGGGTCCAGCTCGGTCAGCAGCTCGATGAGACCCCGGTAGGCGTCGTTGATCTCCTCTTGGCTCAGATCTTCGAATCCGAGCCCACCACGGATGGCAGCGAACGTCTCGCCGTCCGCACCATTCAGCGTCATGCCGAGCGCCATCGAGGCGCTGAGCGGGGAGAGGATCACGTTGTCACGGTCGTCGTCGGCCAACACCTCACGTAGCAGCTCCGCGCCGAAACGATTCGACCGTGCGATGACTTCGGCCTCCGCGACGCTCAACGCGCGTGGGAGCTCCGTGATCGGCTCGACCTCGCCGAGCCCCACCGGGTCGCCGCATGCGGCGAGCAGCGTGAGCAGGAGTGCGCCAATACCAACTCGGGTGTGCAAGAACGTCGTCATGGTGCAGGAGCCTCGGACGAGAAGGCGACCGATCATCGATATACACCAGAGACGAACGAAGGGGCGGCCGTGTGACGGCCCATCCACACCCGGCTGCCGCCGGTTGGTCTAGAGGGCCTCAAAGTCGGTGACCATCCGGCGTCGCAGCGCCGCGTCCGGAAGGGGCCCCCGACCCGCCCCGACGTTGTCGACGAGATGGTCCGGATCGCCGGTGCCGGGGATCACACAGGTGACGGCCGGATTCGCGAGCACGTACTTGAGGAAGATCTGAGCCCAGCTCTCGCACCCAATGTCCGCCGCCCATCCGGGCAGCGGGTGGCCCCGGACGCGACGAAACAGCGCACCCTCCTCGAAGGGGCGGTTGATCAGCACCGCCACGCCTCCGTCGGCGGCAGCCGGAAGAAGGCTCGTCTCCGCCGCGCGTGTCGCCAGGGAGTAGTTGAACTGGACGAAGTCGAGGGACGTGCTGCGCATGAGTCGTTCGAGTCGCTCATGGGCCGAGACCTGATAGTGTGTCACTCCGACGTGCCGTACGCGGTTCTGGGCCTTCCACTGGGCGAGTGTGTCGAGGTGCGTGTCGACGTCGAGGAGGTTGTGCACCTGCATGAGATCCATCGGATCGGCGCGCATCGCACCCAAGGAGCGCTCCATCTGCTCGATGCCCGCGCGCCGCCCCCGGGTCCAGACCTTGGTTGCGACAAAGGTGCGCTCGCCGGTCCCGAGCTCCGCTGTGAGGTCACCGACGACGGACTCCGCGCGTCCGTACATCGGCGACGAGTCGACCACACGGCCTCCGAGCGCGTCGAACCTGCGGAGCACTTCTCGCAGGTCGGCCCGCGCTCGGGCGTCCGCTCCGACGTCAAACGCCTGCCAGGTACCCAGACCGACGACGGGGATCGCTTCTCCGGTCGAGGGGATCTCACGTCGGCGGATCGGCTCTTCCTGCGGCATTCGAGAATGGCCTCCTCCCAGCGCGGACCGGGCCCCAACGACCCCTACGGTCCCGAGCCTCAAGAAGTCACGGCGAGATGGCTGCCGTGGGCGACGCCCCGACCCCGATCCGAGCTCTGACATCAC
>JBDHDM010000246.1:0-6524 GCA_039591515.1 Gemmatimonadota bacterium
CTCACCCTCGCCCCGGACCACGTAGTGCAACGTCACGGCGTCACCACCGGGCAGGCGGAGCCTCCACCCTTCCGCTCCACTGCACATCGCGAACGCCTCGACGGAGAGGGTCAGGTTCTCCAGGAGCCGTTCCAGAAGCATGAGCGAGCGCGATCGATCGAGGACGGATGGGCACGGCACCAGGACCATTCGGCACCTGGCTGCGCCCATCATACGTGCGAGAGCGGTGGCAGCGTAGCCCGAACCACTCACCAAACAAGGAGACTCCGATGAGCCAATCCTACGATGACATTCTGCCGAAGCCGGGCTTTGCGATCGAAGCGGGCAGGACCGCGGTGGTCGTCACCGACCCGCAGCGCGATTTCTTGTCCGAAGACGGCGTGGTCTGGGGAGTCGTCGGCGCCAGTGTCGAGGCGAACGACACCGTCGCGCACCTGCAGCAGCTGATGGGCGCGGCGCACGCCGCGAACGTCCCGATCTTCATCTCCCCGCACTACTACTACCCTCACGACCATCAGTGGAATTTCGGGGGCGCGCTGGAGAAGATGATGCACGCGGTCGGGATGTTCGATCGCGAAGGTGCCCTGACGACGACCGGCTTCACAGGGTCCGGAGCGGATTGGCACGAACCGCTCAGGGAGCTGATCGAGCACGAGAACGTCGTCGTCGTGAGCCCGCACAAGGTGTACGGGCCCGAGTCGAACGACCTCGTGCTGCAGCTCCGCAAGCGCGGCATCGACAAGGTGATCCTGGCAGGAATGTCCGCGAACCTGTGCGTCGAGGCCCACCTTCGGGAGCTGACCGAGCAGGGCTTCGAGGTCGCGGTGGTCAAGGACGCGACCGCCGGCGCGCAGCTGCCGGGTGGCGACTTCTACGAAGCCGCGCTGCTCAACTTCCGCATGATCGCGAGCGCGGTGCTCACCACGGACGAAGCCGTAGCGGCGCTCCAGGGCTGACCGCGAGCTGGGCCGGGCCGGATCGCGGTTCGCCGCGATCCGGCTTCCGGCCCTGGCGGGAAGTCAGACGGTTTCCAGATACCGGTGGATCATGGCCACCGACGCGGACCCCTCCCCCACGGCGGCGGCGACCCTCTTGGTGGAGCCGTGACGCACGTCACCCGCCGCGAAGATCCCCGGTACGTTGGTCTCCAGCAGGAACGGTGAGCGCTCGAGCGGCCAACCCTGGAGAGCGGTACCCGCGTTCAGCAGGTCCGGCCCCGTGAGAATGAACCCGCCGTCGTCGGTCTCCACGAGGTCCGACGCACACTCCGAGCGAGGCGCCGCGCCAATGAAGATGAAGAGGTGCCCCGCCGCGAAGGTCTCGACGGTACCACCCACGTCGACGCTGATCTCCGTCAGGCTCTTGTCGCCACGCGCCTCGACCACCTGAGCCCCGGTCAACACCTCGACGTTCTCCGTGGCCTCGATCCGGTCGAGCAGGTAACTCGACATCGTCGCCCGGAGGGAGTCCCGACGCACGATCATCGTCACCTTGGACGCGTAGCGGGAGAAGAGCATCGTCGCCTGCCCGGCGGAGTTCGCGCCCCCCACCACGAAGATGTGCTCGCCGCGACAGGCGGAGGCTTCGGAGAGTGCCGCTCCATAGAAGACGCCAGCACCCGTGAAATCGTCGATTCCGGGTACGTCCAAGCGCCGCACGGCCATCCCCGTCGCGAGGAGCAGGGCGTGGCAGCTGAGCTCGCTGCCGTCCGAGAGCGTGAGGATTCGGTACGGATCCTCCACGCGGATGGACGTCACGGCGAGCGGAACCACCACCTCCGCGCCGAAGCGCTTCGCCTGCGTCGTGGCACGCCGGGCGAGGTCGGCCCCGGTCACGCCACTGGGAAAGCCCAGGTAGTTCTCGATCTGTGAGCTCGTGCCGGCCTGCCCCCCGGTCACGGTCGACTCCACCAGCACGGTCTTCAGGCCCTCGGAGGCTCCGTAGACCGCACCCGCGAGACCCGCCGGCCCCCCGCCGACGACGATCAGATCGTAGTGCGGGAGCGTCGCCTGCGTCTGCATACCGACCTTCTCGGCGAGCTCTTGGGGCGAGGGCTCGACCAAGCACGTCCGGTCGGAAAAGACCACGACGGGCAGACCCGCACGACCCTCTGCGTACTGCTCCACGAGCGCGGCGCCTTCCTCGTCCACATCGACGTCGAACCACTTGTACGGGATCTGGTTTCTCGACAGGAAGTCCTTCACATCGTGGCTCGCCGGTGACCAGCTCACGCCGGCGACCTTGATGCCCTGGAACGGCGGCCGAAAGCCCGCGACCCAATCCGCGAGCAGGTCGTCCAGGACGGGGAAGAGCCTCTCCTCGGGCGGGTCCCACGGCTTCATCAGGTAGTAGTCGAGTCCGACGTCGTTGATGCCGGAGATCGCGGCGGCGGTATCCGCGTAGGCGGTGAGCAGCACCTTCCGCGCGTCGGGATAGACCTTTCGAGCCTCCGCGAGAAACTCGGTGCCACTCATCTGCGGCATCCGCTCGTCGACCAGGAAGAGGGCGAGCGTCGCTTCGCGTTCCTTGAGCTGAGCGACGGTGTCGAGCGCCTCGGTTCCCGACCCGACCTTCAGGATCCGGTACTCGGAGCGGAAGTGGCTCCGCAGGTCACGCTCGATCGCGTTGAGCACCTGCGGCTCGTCGTCGACGGTCATGATTACGGGTCGTTGCGCTGCTGCCATCAGCTGCTCCCTGCCATCGGGTTCTCTCCACTGCTTGAGGTCGCGCCGGGCCGTTCGATGGGTAGCTCGACCGTGAACACGGTGCGACCCGGCTCGGAGTCGACGCGGATCGTGCCACCGTGCTTCTCGACCACCACGTTGTAGCTCGTGTTGAGACCGAGGCCGGTCCCCTTGCCTGGAGCCTTCGTGGTGAAGAACGCGTCGAAGACGCGCGGCTGCATCTCCTCGGGAATGCCGGGTCCGTTGTCCTCGACCTGGACGACCACGCGTCGGCCACGAACCACGGTGCGGAGTCGAATCTCTCCCTTCCCGTCCATGGCGTCCGCCGCGTTGTCCAAGAGGTTCGTCCAAACCTGGTTCAACTCGCCTCCGTACGCTTCGATCCGCGGCAGATCCGAAGAGAGTTCCTGGTGGACGACGATACCGCCCTTCAGCTTGCTCCGGAGGATGACGAGGGTGCTGCGGAGTCCCTCGTTCACGTCCACGTTCTGCACCGGCGCCTGGCCGAGATACGAGTAGTTCTTCATGGCGCCGACGATCTCCGCGAGGCGTCCTGCCCCCTGGCGAATCTCGTCGAGCAGGCGATACGTCTGCTGCGCGCTCGCGTGCCAGGTGGCGACGATGCCGACCGCTTCCTCGCCGACACGGGTCGACAGCTCCTCCAGCTTCGTCAGGTCGAAGTCGCCCTCGGCCAGCGCTGGGGCGATGTCCCACGGTGCCTCGACCCCGTGATCCAGAAGCCAGTCCTCCAGCTCGTGTTCGAGGTCGCTGCGCGCCAGCGCATCCAGGTCACAGGAGCAGGTTGCAGCCACTCTCGCCTCGACATCGAGCTCGGCGGCGATCTCTCGGGCCTTCTCCGGCGACAATGCCGCGGTCATGGCCGTCCGGGCCGCCTGGAGGGAGGCGAAACGCTGCTCGAGCTGCTCGGCAGCACGCTGCACGGCCGCAGCAGGGTTGTTCAGCTCGTGCGCGACTCCGGCTGCGAGCGTACCCAGCGTCGCCATCTTCTCGCTCTGACGCAACGCCCGTTCGGCCTCCTTCTCGCGCGTGATATCGGAGCCGTAGACGAAGATGAAGATGCCCTCTGGGCCCGGTGCGTGGGTCAGCACGTAGTGACGTCCCTGGATCCTCGATTCCAAGGCGGAAGCCTCTCCGCTCGTCAGGAGCCGATCCCAGAACGGTCCCGCCACACCGGGCACGAGATCGAGCCAGCTCCGTCCGCTCAGGTCGTCGGAGGCGAACACGGCGCGAGCAGCCGGATTCGCGAGAAGGACCGTGCCCTGCCGATCGAGTCGACACACGGGTCCAGGGTTCATGTCCGGAAAGCGAGCCAGCTCGGCCAGCGCGCGTTCCGCGACCTTCAGCTCGGTGACGTCCGACCCGTACACGAAGACCTGGTCCGAGACCGTCTCGTGCCGGAGCGTGAAGGAGTAGCAGCGCACTCCGATGTCCGCCTCGTATTGGACGAGGGCCCCGCTCTCTCGGACCCGGCGCCAAATGTCGTCATCGATGACCGGAGAGAGCTCCAACCACGACCGCCCCCTGATGTCCTCACGGTCGAACAGCCGACTCGCCGCAAGATTCGCGCGGATCACCACCCCGTCGGCGGTGAGCCTCGCAACGGCGCCGGGGTTCATCTGCGGGAAGCGCGCCCGCTCGGCGAGCTCCCGCTCCGCGGCTTTCTGCGACGTGATGTCGGTGCCGAAGACGAAGATCTGGTCGGTGTCCTTCGGGTGGGCGATCGTCAGCCGAAGCCAGCGCTCTCCGACCTCGACGTCCTCGTGGATCGGATCCCCACCCTCGACACTCCGACGGCGTGCCTCCTCGGAGAAGTCGGGGCAGACGTCCCAGAAGCACTTCCCGTCGAGATCGGCCCCGAAGATCGCACCTGCGGCGTTGTTGCACCGGCGTACCGTGCCGTCCACGTCCAGTCTGATGACGGGGCCGGGGTTCATCTCCGGAAAACGCGCCATCTCCGAAACCAGCGCTTCCGCCTTCTTGCGTTCTCCGATGTCGTAGAACGTGGTCAGTAGAACATCGTCGACCCCGTCGAGGTCGAACCTCGTCGTGTCCGCCTGAGCCCAGAGACACTCGCCCGCCGTCGAGCGGATGCGGACCTCCACCGACTCGAGAACACCACCCACAAAGGCCGCCAGCGTCTTGTCCCGATCCTGCTCGTGAAAGTGGAGCGACCGGGCGTCCATACCGGTCGCAGCGCCGTTCGAGTGTCCGTAGGCCGCGGTGAACTCCGGATTCACGTGCACGACCGTGTCGTCCGCCGTGCGGGTGAGCAGGACCGGCATCGGTAGGCCATCGACAACGGACAGCGGGACCGTCCCACGGGACGGCATGGAACGGATTCCCTCCGGCACGGACGTGCTCACGATCCAGTGCGACTCTGCGCGAAGGGAACCAAGGTGGGGGTCCGACGGTTTTGCAATGACGTTTTCGTGTCAGATTGTGGTCAGACGCGAACAGATACGGGGAGCCCAGCATAGATGCCAGAGCCGACCTCTGAAGGCAAAGAGGCTCACGCCACCTCCTTCACGGATTGGTGGGGGTGCGCGTTCCACCCGTCCGTGGTGCGGCGGGGACTCAAGTTCGCGGTCGTGGTCGGCACCATCCTCATTCTGATCAACCACGGCGACGCGATCGTGTCAGGTGAGCTCACCCGGACCAACTATGTGAAGATGGCGATGACCGTCGTCGTCCCGTACGTCGTCTCGGTCCTGTCGAGTGTCGGTGCGATGATCGACGGAGCCCGGCGCGCCGCGTCGGCGACGAGGCGGGCGACCGAGCCCGTATAGCCCGGGCTGGTCGAGGCAGAACCGCCCGCGGCCCGGCCTGAGAGACGACTCAAACGCAGAGAGATGACCCATGTCCGACGCCGCGATCTCGCCAGCGTTCCCCTTCGAATCGCGATTCGTCGAAGTCCTCGGGTCGAAGATGCACTACGTGGAGGAGGGTTCGGGTGACCCAATTCTCTTTCTTCATGGCCAGCCGACATCGTCGTACCTCTGGCGCAATATCATCCCGCACCTGTCCGGCCTCGGACGTTGCATCGCGCCGGATCTGATCGGCTTCGGCAAGTCCGACAAGCCGGACATCGAATACCGCTTCTTCGACCACGCCCAGTACCTGACCGCGTTCATCGAAGCCCTGGCGCTGGACAACGTCACACTGGTCATTCACGACTGGGGGGCCGGTCTCGGGCTGCACTGGGCACGACAAAACCCGTCGACGGTGAAGGCCATCGCCATGATGGAGCCGGTGCTCAAGGCATATCCCACCTGGGATGACTTCCTACCGGACTTCGTGGAGGTGTTCCGAGGGTTCCGCAGCCCGGAAGCGGGTTGGGACATGCTCGTGAACCAGAACATGTTCATCGAGGGCATCCTTCCCGGAGCTACCGTCCGTGATCTGAGCCAAGAAGAGATGGACGTCTACCGGGCACCCTTCCTCGATCCGGCAGACCGAAAGCCCGTGTGGCGGTGGCCGAACGAGCTCCCCATCGCAGGTGAGCCGGCCGATACGGCCGAGGCCGTCGACGCCAACTACGCCTGGCTGAACGAAACGGAGATCCCGAAGATCCTCTTCCACGCGACTCCAGGTGCCATCATCCCGCCGGATCGTCTGGACATGGTCTCCGGCTTCCCGAATCTGACCCTCGTCCACCTCGGATCCGGAATCCACTACCTGCAGGAAGATCATCCGCACGAGATCGGAGAAGGCATCGCTCGCTGGTATGCCGGGCTCTGAGTAGGGCGCCGCCCGTCTCGAGCAGCGCATTCACGAATCGCGTGGCCGTGGGGAAGTCGGCTTGGTCCGCTGACAAGGACG
>JBDHDM010000247.1:0-6491 GCA_039591515.1 Gemmatimonadota bacterium
AAGGCCTCCGGAGCGCGGGAAGCCGAGGTGGTCACGACGTTCCTGGGCGGAGGCTTCGGTCGGCGTGCGGAACGCGACTTCGTGCACGAGGCGGCGCAGCTCGCCGGGCGCGTCGAGGGACCGGTGAGGGTGGTCTGGTCGCGCGAGGACGACATGCAGCACGACTTCTATCGACCGGCCTCGTACCACGAGATGGCCGCGAGACTCGGTCCGGATGGAATGCCGGAAGCGTGGGACCATCAGATGGCGTGCCAGTCGATCCTCGAGCGTATGGTTCCCGGCTGGGTGCCCGACCCGGTGGCGAGCTTCGCCGGCAAGCGCGATCCCACGTCCACGGAGGGTGCGTCGAACCATCCCTACCACGTGCCCAACGTTCGGATGACGTACGCCAAGGCCGACCTGCCCATCCCGGTCGGCTTCTGGCGCTCGGTGGGGCATACACACACGGGGTTCGTGGTCGAGTCCTTCATAGACGAGCTGGCACATCTGGCGGGTGCGGACCCGTACACCTATCGGCGGGCGCTCCTCGAGGCACATCCCCGTCACAGGGCCGTGCTCGACGCTGCGGCGGAGGCGGCCGACTGGGGTGGCCCGGTCCCGTCCGGCCGCGCGCGCGGGATCGCCGTCGTCGAGTCGTTCGGCTCGTACGTGGCCGAGGTGGCGGAAGTCTCCGTGGAGGACGGTCAGCTCCGGGTGCACCGCGTCTGGTGTGCGGTGGACTGCGGGACCGTCGTGAACCCACGGATCGTCGAGGCGCAGATGCAGAGTGGCATCATGTTCGGGCTGACGGCTGCCCTGTACGGCAAGATCAGCATCGAGGGCGGCCGGGTGGTCGAGAGCAACTTCCACGACTATCTGATGCTGCGCATCAACGAGGCTCCGGAGGTGGAGGTCGTGCTCGTCCCCAGCGGAGACCCGCCCGGGGGCGTCGGCGAGCCGGGCGTCCCGCCGATCGCACCGGCGGTGACCAACGCGCTCTACGCACTCACGGGGCAGCGTGTGCGGGATCTTCCGATCGAGCTGGCCTAGGCGTAGGTCACGAAACACGTGGTTCACAGAGAGCCCCGGGGCCCTGCACCCGTTCTCTCAGCGACTCCAGAGCAAGACCGCCCCGCCCGCCGCCCTCTGCCCATAGAACATCATCGCCTCCTGCGGGTCGAGGATCGCCATCGCGCCGAACTCGTCCAGGTTGAGCGAGAGCGCGACGTCGAGGGGTAGCGGTGCTCCGTCGAGCACGACGAGCGCACACCCCGTGCCTCTCCGGAATTGGAGACAGAGCGCGTGCGGGTCGTCCGGGAGGGTGACGCCGGGTAGGCCGCGCAGCCTCAGCGCCTCGCGCAGGCCCGGAAGGCCGGGGATCGCTTCGATGGCCTCTCGGTCGAGCCAGCGCGTGCCGAGCTCGGCCGGGCTGAGACCCAGCGTGGCCAGCTCCCGGCGCGCCTCCCGCTCGACCTCGACCTCGAGCCCCTCGATGCCGAGCGCCTCCGGCGTGAGCTCCAGATCCAGTGCGGCCATGCCGTCCGCCGTCAGCGCAAGGAGGGGGGTGCGCATCGTGGTGTAGCCGAGCTGTGTGACCTGGATGACGTATTCGCCGTCCCGAGGCGGGCGGATCCGGTACCGTCCGACCGAGTCCGCGAGCACCCCTACCTGCTGCTCCCCTTCCCGGTCCAACAGCGCCACGAGCGCGCCCGGTACCGGGGCGTCCCGGCCCTCTTCCACGACCCTGCCGGACAGTGTCTGCCCCGCCAGGGCCTGGGTGGGCGGGAGGAGCGTGAGGAAGCAGACGGCCGCAGCCGCCTTCCTCATCGCGTGCAGGTCCGGAGCTCGGCGTGGTACCAGCTGATGGCGATCGCGCAGTCGTGTGCCAGCGAGGCGCCGACGAAGACGAAGCCCGCGCCATCGGGGTCCCAGCCACCGAAGACCCGGTTGTCCACGACAACGGCGGGGGCGTCGGACCAGCTCCCGTAGCCCACACGGAACGTGCCCACGGCACCGTCCGCGACCTTGGAGGCCAGCGCGTCGCCGACCTGGTGTTCGGGCCGGGCGAGGTCGATCAGCCCGCCGACCAGCTCACCCCCGAACTCCACGTCCGCACGCAGGAGCACGTCGTGGAACACCTGCAACCGCACCGGCCCCGATAGTGCGATGCCGCCCCAGCGCACCGCACGTGCGGCGGGCTTCAGGACCAAGCGCCCGTTGGGCGCGTCGATCAGGACGTCGTACCGGTTCAGGGTCTTGCCCCCCAGCACGCCGACGGCGTCGGAGCCGGACAGGTAGGTGTCGGGCACCGTCTGCGCGTCCTCGATCTCGACGGCTACCCCCCCGATCGTGAGCGACCCGCGCGCGTCCGAGAGCCGGGTCGAGCCGGATTCCGTGAGCAGAGCCATGCCCACGCCGAGCACGAAGTCGAACGTGCGCCCGTCCGGGCTCTCGGCCGTGACGAGCAGACGTCCGGACTCCACGCGCAGCGGAATCTCGATCGGGTCGGCTGACCTGGCCTGCGCGGCGGCCCGGGCCTCGGCGGTCAGCGTTGCGGCGAGGATCGTACAGGCAACGCTCGCGGCCTTCCTCATCATCCCATCCTCCCAGAAGTGAATTCACTTCGCATTGAGCGTCCATCGAAGAAGTGTTATATAGTGATCACTGTTAGCTACGCTGACAAGACCGATTGAGTGACAGGGGGCAGGGGTGAGCCGATCGCTGGGCGTGACCACGGTGTTGATCCTGACGGCGTTGAACCGGGGCGTACGGTACGGTCTGGACATCGTGAACCGCACGGAGCTCCTGCCCGGCACGGTCTACACGACGCTGCGCAGGCTCGAGCGGCGGGGGCTGATCCGCGGTCAGTGGGAAGACCCTGAGATCGCCGAGCGCGAGCGGCGCCCCCGGCGGCGCTACTACGAGGTGACCCCGGCTGGGGTCGAGGCGCTGGACAGAGCCGTGGCACGCTTCGAAGCCATGGGCGTCGACGTGGCCGCCGGCATCTCGATCGCGGGCTGACCAGGCGATGTCGCCGAAGTGGCCCGAGGATCGGGCGACACGATGGAGCCGGCGTGCCCTGGCGTGGGCGGCCGTGGTTGCCCCAGGGCATCTCCGCGCCGACCGGCGCCGGGAGTGGGAGGCGGAGCTGTGGCAGCTGCGCAGCGGGGGCGGGAGCTCGCGTGATCTGGCGTTCTTCCTTTGTGGTGTTTGGTTCGATGCGATCTGGGAACGGAAGGAGGGGTGGAGGATGGAGCTGTTGATGCACGACGTGCGGTTCGCGCTGCGGACCCTGATGCGGAGCCCCGGCTTCACGCTGGCCGCGGTCCTCACCCTCGCGTTGTCGATCGGCGCCAGCACGGCCCTGTTCAGCGTCGTGGACGAGGCCGTCTTCTCCGATCCACCGTATCCCGAGCCCGAGCGTCTGGTGGTCGTGGACATGCTGTTCGGCATGCCCGACACCGAGATGAACACCAGCATCTGGTCGTACCCGCGGTACGCGGCCATGCGTGAGGACGTCCACTCCATTGAGGAGTTCGCCGGGTACGAAGCGCGGACGATGACACTCACGGAGCTCGGCGATCCGGCGGTGATCTCGGTCGAGGTGGCCACACCCTCGCTCTTCCCGCTCCTGGGGGTGACCGCCCAACGGGGACGCCTCTTCGGGCCCGACGAGGAGTACGACGGCGGTCCGGATCTGGTGGCGGTCGTCAGTGAGGCGTTCTGGGAGACCCGTATGGGTCGGGCCTCGGACGCGGTCGGGTCGATCATCACGCTCGATCGGCTCCGTTTCCAGGTCATCGGTGTGGTCGAGGACGGTTACCGTGGCGTCTCCGGAGAAGCCGAAGTCTGGATCCCCATGTCCGCGCTGTGGGAGGTCGTCGAGCCCAGCATGCTCGAAGACGCTTGGAACCAGCACTTCTTCGTGCTGGGCCGCCTCGCCGACGGGGTCGGCATGGACCAGGCGCAGAGCGAAGTCGCCGCCTTCGGCTCGACGGTCATGGAGAGGTTCCCTGCGCCCGTGGCTGCGCAGCGCCTGACCTCCGGGGCGCAGATCGTGAGCTTCAAGGAGGCCAGCGCGAACCCTGCCGCCTCCCGGTCGATGTGGGCGCTGCTCACCGCGGTAATCCTCGTGCTGCTCATCGCGACCGCCAACCTGGCGGGGCTGCTCCTCGCTCGTGGTGTCAATCGGCAGCTCGAGGCCGCCGTGCGTGCGTCGCTCGGAGCCGGGCGCGTTCGCCTGGTGCGGCAGCTCCTGACCGAGAGTCTCACGCTGGCGGCCATCGGAGGCCTGGTGGGGCTCACGTTCGCCTCGGTCGGCATCGACGTGCTGGGCGCGTGGCTGGCCGAGTCCCTCGGCACGGGCTCGGCCCGGGGGCTCCAGGCGATCGACACCGGTGCGCTCTCGCTCGACTGGCGCGTCTTCCTCTTCGCCCTCGTCCTGACGGGCGGCGTGGGGCTCGCCTTCGGACTGCTTCCGGCCTGGCAGGCGGCCCGCACCGACCCGAACCAGTGGCTGCGGGGAGGCAAGGCCGCGATCGGCACGCGCCGGCGCACGCTCGGCATCAACAGCAGGAATCTGCTCATGGTGGGTCAGGTCGCCCTCGCGGTCGTTCTGCTGTCGGGCGCCTCGCTCATGATGCGCACCACGCTGAACTTGCAGGCCGTGGATCTCGGCTACGACCGCGAGAACCTGCTCACCGGCATGTATGCGCTGACGCCGGCCGACGAGCAGTCCGGAATCGATCCCGGCACGTTCCACGTCGACGTCGTCGAGCGTATGAAGGCGATTCCGGGCGTGATCGCTGCGTCCGTAGGTGAGGTCCCCATGGGCGGACCCACCTGGCGCATCATCGTGCTCGGCTCGGAGGGACGACCCGAGCTGACGCCGGCGGAACACCTGTGGGTCCGCATCCAGCCGGTGGCCGACGGGCACCTCGAGATGCTGGGCGCCGACTTCATCTCGGGGCGAGACATCGAGTCGACGGACGATTGGAACACCGAGAAAGTCGTGGTGCTCGGTCGCACCGCGGCCGATGAGCTCTTTCCGGCCTCCGACCCCATCGGCCAGAAGATCCAGCTCTCGTGGTCCGGGTACGGAGCCCCCGGCGCCACGGTCGTCGGCGTGGTCGAGGACGTCCAGCTCGGCCGGCCCAACGACCCCATCGAGCGCCAGGCGTTCGTGGCGGTCCGGCAGGCTCCGCAGCTGGAGACCGGGGTGCTCATCCGCACGGCCGAGGACCCCGAGTCGCTCATTCCCGCGATGCGCTCCGCCATGGCAGAGCTGGCTCCAGAGTTGGCGCTGACGTCCGTGATGTCCATGGACACTCGGGCCGCCGCGTCCAACGTGCGGGCCCGAGTGCTCACCATTCTGCTCGGCTTCTTCGGGGTCGCGGCGCTCTTCCTCGTGGCGGTCGGGCTGTACGGTACCATCGCGTACGCCGTGACCCGGAGGACCCGCGAGCTCGGGCTGCGCGCCTCGCTCGGTGCCGGACGGGCTTCCCTCGCCGGGCTCGTCCTGCGTCAGGGCCTCGGGGTGACCATCGTCGGGATCGGCGTCGGGGTCGTCGGGTCGACGTGGGCGACGCGCTTCCTCGAGGGGCTGGTATTCGGGACCCGCATTGTCGACCCGATCGGGCTGGGCGGCGTCAGCCTCGCACTCTTCGCGGTGGCGTTCTTCGCGGCCTACCTACCGGCACGACGGGGGACACGAATCGACCCGATGGAGGCGCTGCGGGCGGATTGACGACGGCCAGGCCGACGAATCAGCCGATCACGTCGGCGTACAGCCGGTAGAGGTTGAGCCCCATGATCTTCTCGATCTCGCTCGACCCGTAGCCTCGCCCCACCAGGCCGTCCCAGACCACCTCCATGCGCCGCGGCCCGTTCAGCTCATCGATGAAGTAGGGCAGCTCGCTGTTCTGCACCTGGCTGCCCTCTTCGGCCCGCAGCTCGGCCTCGTACTCGGGCGTCATCACGATGACGCGATGATCACGATCGCTGCCGATGCACACCTGCTCGACCCCCGCGACCTCGACGGCGTGGTCGATGTGATCGAAGTACGCGTGCAGGTTGTCCGCCTTCTTCTCGGTCAGGAACGGGCGGAGCTGGCAAACACCCACGAGGCCTCCGCGATCGGCCAACGCGCGTAGGTTCGCGTCGGTCGTGTTGCGCACGTGTGGGTGCACCGCGTCGCACGCCGTATGAGAGATGATGACGGGCATCCGCGAGTGCTCGATCGCGTCGGCCATCGTCGGCATGTTCGCGTGCGAGAGATCGACGAGCATGCCCGCGGCGTTCATCCGATCGATCATCTCACGGCCGAACTCGGTGAGTCCCCCGTCGTCTCCCTCCGCGCGACAGCCCACCCCGGCGAGGTTGCGCTCGTTGTAGGTCACCTGGCAGCTCGTGAGGCCGAGGTGGCGAAACATCTCGACGCGATCGAGGTCGTCATCGAACTGCGTCGCGTTCTGATAGAGATAGAAGACCGCCATCCGGCCGGACCGTCGAGC
>JBDHDM010000248.1:0-11145 GCA_039591515.1 Gemmatimonadota bacterium
GTTACGAACTGGGCGAAGAGGCGAGACACCTCGAGGCCCGTCACGTACCGGACGAGGTTGTGAGCATGGGAGCCGATGTCGCTGAGGGCAGACGACACCCCGGCCCGCTCCGGATCTCCACGCCATTCGGCCTGCTTCTGGCCGGTGGCCTCGAGCAGTGTACGAAGCCAACCCTGGCTGTACTCGACCACGACCTTCCTCACCGCCCCCAGTGCGCCCGCACGTACACGTGCCCGCGCCTCCTTCACCATCGGGTAGCCGGTGTAGTTGTGTGTGACCCCGAAGACGAGGCCGTGCTCGTGGGTGAGCCGGCAGAGCTCCTCCGCATCTTCGAGCCTCGTCGTGAGCGGCTTGTCGCATACGACGTGGACGCCGTGCTCCAAGAACACCTTCGCGACCGGGTGATGGAGGTGGTTCGGCGTCACGATGGCGACGACCTCGATCCGCTCCTGGCTCGGGAGCGCGTGCTCCGCCTCGGCCATCTCCCTGAACGAACCGTACACCCGTGATGCGTCCAACCCGAGCTCGAAGCCGGTGCGCGCCGACCTGGCCGGGTCGTGGGAGAAGGCGCCCGCCACCAGCTCGTACCGACCGTCGAGTGCCGCGGCCATCCGATGCACCGCGCCGATGAAGGCCTCCGGGCCACCCCCGACCATGCCGTACCGGATGCGCCTCACGTTGGTGTACCCCCCGCTGCCGGAGCGCCCGTCACTCCGTCGTCTCCGTCTACCCCGATGCGCTCGATACGGTATCCGCCCGCCTGCCGGTCGCGGACCCAGAGCATCCCGAAGATCAAGAACAGGAGCCCGCACAGCGGAACGACGTACCGGAAGGAGACCTTCCCTCCGTAATTGTCCGCCGGTCCCAGAATCGCCTGCGCATCTCCGACAAGCGCCGCATCGGCATCCGACGCGACGATCGCTCTCAGCCCGTTGGCCGTTTCCGGCGAGGGCAACGCCTCGTCGCGCTGGTACCCACGAGCCACCAGCGTAACCGCCTCCATCGCAGCGACCGCATCCGGCTCCGACCGACCCGAGAGCGTTCGCTCGGCACGCTCGAAAAGCGCCACGGTCTCCGCCACAGGCAGCTGCGCATGTGCGTAGCGGTCCGCCACCCTCCCCATCTGCGGCGACGCGACCAATCCGACGGTGGCCATGCCGACGGTGCCCATCAGCCCGAGGCCGAGCGCGCCGGAGCGTGGAACACGCTCGGAGACGACGCCGAGCATCGTCGGCCAGAAGTAGCACACGCCGACCGCGAAGACCGTGGCCGCGCCGAAGGTCGCGGCCGTGCCGCTGCTGTAGCTGAGCGCGAGCAAGCCCACCCCGGAGACGACGGCCGAACCGAGCAGCAACCCGGTCGGAGAGAGTCGGTGCACGACCGCGCCCGCTCGATACCGCATGGCCGCCATGAGTCCGTTGATCCACACCAGCACGAGAATCCCCGCCATGCCACCGGCTTCCAGCACGGCCGGGACCCATCGATTCGGGCCCAACTCGACCGAGGCGGTCATCGCCATCGCGATCAACATCACCCACATCAGCGGCGTGGCGAACGCCGCTCGGAACATCTCGCCCATGCTCACGCCTGCGTCCACGCCCTCTGTGGCCGGGAACGGCTCGCGCAGGAGCAGCCACCCGTAGATGAGCGTCGGCACCAGGATCAGCCCGATCTTCATCTGCCAAGCGGTCACACCCACGGCATCGAAGCCGAAGGAGGCGAGCCCGCCGATGACGACCCCGCCGGGGAACCAGACGTGAAACTGGTTCAGCTTCACCGTCTTGTTGTTCGGGTACAGGGAAGCCACGAGCGGGTTACACGCGGCTTCCACCAGACCATTGCCCATGGCGATGATGAGGGCGCCCGCGAAGAGCATGGCGAAACCGTTGGAGCCGATCATCGTGAGCGCCCCGGCAAGGTGCCCAAGGAACGCGAAGCGGAGCAGCGCCCGCATCCCGAGCGAGTCCGCGAGCGGAGCGAAGACGAGCTGAGATACCGCGAATCCCCAGAGCGCGGCCCCGCCGATCCACCCCACCTCCTCGTTCGTCAACACGAATTCGCGCTTGAGCGCGAGCATCACCGCCCCGACGGTCGCGAACGCGACGGACGTGGCGATCAGGGCGACGCAGCTACCCAGGAAAAGGCGCCCTGCGTCCACCCCTTCGCTTGCGACCGTGGTCGAGGAGCGTTCCGTCATGGCATTCACGGGTGCGGGAGAGGGCGACCCGCGGGCCGCCGTGGAATCATTCGAGTCCGACGTGGCGAAGCACCTCGGGCGGCGGCGGGTCCCAACGGGAGAGCGGCACGTTGCCGATGTACTCCAGATCCTGCATCCCCTCGGTCGTAGTCCAGAACGCCGTCGACGTCAGGTACCGGACTCGGTCGAAGAAGCGCGCGGCCACCTCGTAGCCCGCCGGAGCGTCCGGCTCGTAGCAGATGTCGTCGCAGATCGCGTGTTTTTGCTCCGGCGAGAGGTCACGGAAACGCAGAGCCGGTGCCTCGGCGCCGTCGGGTCCGAAACGCGTGTCCGCCTCACGATCGAGCCAGACCAGCCCGCCCCGAACGAGCACGAGGTCGCGCTCGTTGCCGTCGTACGGCGCGCTCACCCACTCGTCGATGAAGTCGTGAGCACCGATCTCGCTGGCGGACGGTGAACGCTCGTCGGCCGGAAGGATCACGTCACAGAGGACCGCGACGCCCGTCAGCTCGTCTTCCGAAAGAGTCCGTTCCCATGGGACAACCGGCGCGACGAGGTCGGGGTCCCATGCGGTGCCGGCGGCCAACGGGTTGCTGGTCGGCGCGGGCACGGTCAGGTCCGTGGGCTCCTCGCCCGGGGCACACGACGCCAGCGTCGGCCCCGCAGCGGCGATCGCCATGACCTTGATGGCCTGTCTCCTCCCCATTGGAAGCGCGCCGGCGGGACCGGTCGGGTCCGTGTCGACCACCGGCAACCGGCGTCCGCCAACGTCCCCGTTCACCCCGTTCACCCCGCTCATCCGATGTTCCTCGAGGCCAGCTGCTCGACGAGGTACTCCGACGCCCGCCAAGCGATCGCCATAATCGAGAGGGTCGGGTTCTTGTCGGCGTTCGAAACGAAGCAACCGCCATCGGTGACGAAGAGGTTGTCCACCTCCCACGACTGGCAAAACTGGTTCAGCACGGAGCGGGAGGGGTCGTCGCCCATGATCACTCCCCCGACCTCGTGGATGATCTGGCCCGGTCGGGCGATCGCGTCTGCGCCGTCTTCGTGAACCGTGCTGGTCACTCTCCCACCCATCGCTTCGATGATCGAGGCGAACGTCCGTTGCATGTGGCGCGCCTGATTGAGCTCGTGCTGCGACCACGTCCAGTGAAAGCGGAGCGTGGGAATCCCCCACTGGTCCACGGAGCCCGGGTCGATCTCGCAGTAGCAATCCTCGTTGGGGATCATCTCGCCCCGCCCGTCGAACCAGAGGAACGAGCCGTAGTAGCGCCGGCACTCCTCCTTGAAGCGTTGCCCGTACGCGCCGTCGGTGAACGGCGCGAGTCCGCCCATGAACCCGAAGCCCGGCATCTTGCGTCCGCCCCCGAACTCGATGTGGTAGCCGCGCGCGAAGTCGAGCTCGCCCCGGGCCTGCTCCTGATACAGCCACCACGGCATGTACAGATGCATCGCGGACGCGCCGTCGGCATTGTGGGCCGGCATGTTCTCGAGGGCAGGAATCTGGCCGCCCACGCCGGCGCCCACGGTGTCCATCACATATTTGCCGACGAGGCCGCTGCCGTTGGCCAAGCCGTCCGGAAAGTGGTCGCTCTTCGAGTTGAGCAAGATACGCGCGGACTCACACGCACTGGCCGCCAGGACGACGACACGAGCGCTGACGTGCTCGTCCAGACGCGTCCGCTTATCGACGTAGTGGACGCCGTTGGCTCGGCCCCGTGCGTCCACCGTCACCTCACGAACCATCGCGTCGGTGAGAATCTCGAGGTTTCCGGTCGCCAGGGCGGGAGGCAGCAGCACCGTAGGCGATTGAAAATTCGCCTTGATCGAACACCCGCGGCCGCACGGCGTAGCGAAGAAGCAGGCGGCCCTCGAGGACATGGACTCGGCCGTGACGCGCTGCGCCAGCGGGTTGTTCGGCCACAGCGCGCGTGACAGCCGATCGGCATCCTGTCGCTGCGTCATGATGGCGAGGTGCGCCGGAATCACGGGAATGTCGAGCTGGTCCGCACACACGCTCTGCGTCAACAGCTCCTCGGCACGCGGAGCCGGGGGCGGCTGCAATACCCCCGGTGAGGAGTCCGGCGTGTTCTCCAGACCCTCGTTCGAGCCGTAGACCCCGATGAGCATCTCGGTCTTGTCGTAGTACGGCTCCACGTCCTCGTACGACATGGGCCAGTCGAAGCCCAGGCCGTCGCGGGTGCGCGGCTCGTAGTCGTACGGCCCCATGCGGAGCGAGATGCGGCCCCAGTGGTTGGTCCGTCCGCCGAGCATCCGAGCCCTCCACCAGAGGAAGTCGGTGCCCTCGGCGCTCGAATACGGCTCACCCGGCACCCGCCAGCCGCCGTCCACCGTGGCGTCGAAGAAGCCGAAGGGCTTTTCCGGCGTACCGGCGCCCCGCATGGGCGCATCCTTCGGCAGCTGAAACATCGGCGTCTCGGTGACCGGGTCGTAGTCCCGGCCCGCCTCGAGCATGAGCACCTTCACACCCGAGCACGCCAGCACGTACGCGCACATGCCGCCGGCCGCCCCGGAGCCCACGACGATGACATCGTACTCCTGCTGGGCCTTTCGCCTCATCCCACGACCCCGAGCGTGGCGAGGTGCTGGTAGCTGCGCCTCACGCTCTCCACGGCGTCGCCCGGTGTATCGTGCTCGACGAACGCGTGCAGAAGCCCCTGGGCCCCGGCGGCCACGAGGAGCGACGCGAAGTCGATCACGCCGTCGCCGACATCGACCATCCGGCCCTCGGCGGTGCGGTCCTTCACGTGGACGCTCGTCACGCGGCCGGAGCGTACGCTCATCTGCTCCAGCGGATCGGAGCCACCGTGCACCGTCCAGAAGAGGTCCATTTGCCAGTCCACGAGGGCCTCGTCCGTTTCGTCGAGGAGGATGTCCATCGGCATCGACCCGTCGTCGAAGCGTTGGAACTCCCAATCGTGGTTGTGATAACCGAAGCGCATCCCGGCGCCCCGCACCGCTTCACCGATGCGATTGAAGTCCTCGGCCACGCGGGCAAGGCCTTCGGGAGAACGCTCGTCGCCGGAGATCGATGGAACGACCATCAGCCGCTGCCCAATCTCGAGCGCGCCGTCCACGTGGCGTCCCAGATCTTCGCGCAGAGCGTTCAGGTCGTAGTGGCTCGACCCGGCCCGCAAGCCGACGGCGTCGAGCTTCCCTCTCATCTCGGCGGGCGTGAGCCCGTGGAGCTGGAAGAGCTCGACTTCCTCGTACCCGATCTCTGCGACCGCGGCCAAGGTCGCGTCGATGTCCTCGGCGATCGCCTCGCGCAGCGTGTACAGCTGCACGCCCAGCGCCGGGAGGACACGTGCGTCCGACGGCGACCGTCCGGACGCGCCCTCGTTGGCCGGATCAGGCCCCGACTCCGCACCCCCTCCGCCGACCGTCTCACCCGCGGGCTCGTCGGATGCACCGCAGCCCGTCAGGGCGCCAGCCAACGGAATGGCACCCAGCGCGCCCAGGAAGGCCCGGCGGTCGAGTGGGCCACGACCCTCGCTCATCTCTCGATCTCCCGAATCTTCATGTTGCGGTACCACACCGGATCACCGTGGTCCTGCAAGCCGATGTGCCCGCTCTCGGCCCGGCCGTACGCGGGCCACTCCACGAACTTCGACTCTGCGACCTTCGCCTCCCACTCCGGACTCCCGAGCACGTAGGCAACGACCCGCGTTCCGTTGAGCCAGTGCTCGACCTGAGCGCCTCGGACCACGATTCGCGCCCGGTTCCACTCACCCGCGGAGCGGACGATGCCGCGGGGGGCCGGATCGAGTCCGTAGTTCGCGCCCGCGCTCGTGAGCGGGTTCTGTCCGTCGCGGTGTCCCGCGTCGTCGAGGACCTGCATCTCGGGAGCGCTGTGATAGATCCACTCCTCGCCGAGCGCCGCGCGATAGAAAACGCCGCTGTTCCCTGCTTCCTCGACACGCCACTCCAGCTCGAGCTCGAAATCGGTGAAGGTGCGCTCCGTGATGATGTCGCCACCTCGTCCGGTCCGGACGAGCATACCGTCCTCCACACCCCAGCCGATCGTTTCACCGGGGGCGTCATAGGGGCGCCACCCGTCCATCGTGGCGCCGTCGAAGAGGAGCTCCCACCCTGCGAGCCGCTCGTCATCGGTCAGCGTATTCGGACCTGCCTGCTGCACCGCGCCCACCTCGGGCACCTCCTCCTGGGCACGGCACGCGGTCGCCGCGAGCCACACGAACGCACATGTCAGCAGAAGCGATCCGGTCCTGACGGTTCCCATGCTCACAGCGACCAACCTTCCCGCGCGTCGTATTCCATGCGGAAGCCCTGACCCGCCCGAAGCGCGACGAGCCCGAGGAGCATGACCTCGGTGAGCGGGGCAGCGTAGGAGAACGGGCTCGTTGCCTCGCCCACTCCCTTGCACGCGTTCGCCCAGTTCATCTCGTGACTCTCCTCGATCCGCGAATACGTCGGAGAAACGGCTGCGGCCTCCTCCTGCAGCCCCGCCGGGAAGAGCTGGGGATTCCGGCCGTACGTCTCGTGCATCAGGATGCCGCGCTCGCCCACGAGAATCACACCCCCTTCGCGCTCCAGCTCGATGTCCTCGGTCAGCTCGGGGGGACGACGGGGCATGAGACCGCCGTCGTACCAGTGCAGGTCGACCGGCGGCAGAATGCCACGACGCGGAAACTCGTAGTGCACGTTGGTCGCCATCGGATACGATACGGGCTCGTCCGACCCTCCGCCCCACGGGGTCGACGTGGCCTGGACGGCTGTCGGATAGCCCAGGTCCAACGCCCAATAGGGGTGGTCGATCAGATGGGCTCCCATGTCGCCCAACGCACCGACACCGAAGTCGACCCAGCCGCGCCAGTGGAAGGGATGGTAGATCGGGTGATAGGGCACCTCGCGGGCGCACGGGCCCACGAACTGGTCCCAATCGAAGCCCTCGGGGGGCGCGAAGTCCGCATACAGCCCGGCGGCCGCGTACTCCGCGACCGAGCCCGGCCACCAGGAGCGGTCGGGGTCGATCGGATCGAAGTCGGGGTCCATCGGAGCAGGCCGCGGATACCCCTGCGCCCAGATGGGCCGGTCCGTCCACACGTGGACCTCACGAACGGTCCCGATCACGCCGCCCTGCACCCATTCGTTGATCAGCCGGGCATCGTCCGACGAGTGGCCCTGATTGCCCATCTGCGTCACCACCCCCGTCTCGGCCGCGATCCTAGCCAGCGCCCGGGCCTCGTGCACCGAGTAGGTGAGAGGCTTCTGCACGTACACGTGCTTGCCGGCTTTCATCGCCGCCGCCGCAATGACCGCGTGCGTGTGGTCGGGCGTCGCGATCACGACCGCATCGATGTCGGTCTGCTGCTCGAGCATCTCGTCGAAGCGGCTGTACTTCGCGGCGCGCTCGTACTGCTCGGCCCACCGATGGCCCTCCTCCCGGGCATTCCCGTCCCGGTCGGTCATGCGCTCTTCGACCTTCTTCTCGACGAGCGCGAAGTCCAGGTCGCACACCGCGACGATGTTCTCGCTTCCGAGCTCCTGCGCGTTCTCGGCGCCCATGCCTCCGGCTCCGACGATCGCCACGTTGAGCGTCTCGCTCGGGGCCTGCTGGCCGGGTCCCCCGAGGACGTGGCGCGGCACGATCATGCCACCCAGGGCCAGCTTGGACGAAGTCGACACGAAGTTTCGGCGGGTGAGGTCGTCGGGCACGGTGCTTCCCGGTGCGGGGAACGATCGGGACAAAGTAGGCGACTTCGGTCCGTATGCTACGGTGGGCCCGGGGCCCCACGCGATGCTCAGCCCGTAGTCGAAGGACGCACCCAACCACCGTCGCCGGCCCCGACGGCGCCGGGTCGCACGACCCGAGGGACCCACGAGCAAACGCCCCCGCCGGATCACTCCGGCGGGGGCGTCTCATCGTCCGTTCAATCCTCCCACGACGGCGACCGCCCGCAGGAGGAGCCTGCCTCAGCGTTCCTTCGAGCCGCTCTCCTCGGTGGCCGCGCGAACCGGCTGCACCGCCACGTACGACATGTTCATGCACATCTCGTCGTACGACCCGAACCCACCGTAGACCACGTCGCCGGTGTCGTTCTGGTACGTGCACCGCAGACGCACCGACGTCCCGTCAAAAAGCTCCCGACCGAACACCTTCGGGGCCTCGAACGCGAAGTCGCGCTGCCAATGCAGATTCCACTTGCCGACAGAGAGAAGCGTCTCCGTGCGGCCGTTCTCGTCCGTGAGCGAGACGTCGCCGGAGTGGCCGAACGCGTCCATGTGCAGGTTCGCCGAATAGATCTCGAAGCCTCCTACGTCGTCCCGCTCCACGCCGGTGATGTACGACGCCAGCCCGAGGTAGTCCGCCAGAGTCTCGTTGACGACGTACGTCGCCTGCTCACCCGCCGGAATGACCATGCTGCCGTTACGCTCACCGGCGAACCAGTCGTTCTTGGTGTTCACCATCATGAAGGCCGGGCGCTCGACCTCCTCCGCGATCTCGAACTCGACCACGGAGCCGGCGTCACTCTCGTCGGGCGCCTCCTTCGAGTAGTAGTGCATCTGCACGACCAGCGCCGACCCGGGCTTGATCGGGATGCCGGTGCCCTCGGGAAACTCGTAGCCGTACATGCCGGGCGCCCAGTGGTTGAACCACCACTCGCCATTGCTGAGATCGCGCCGCCCGTTCGGGTAACGAGCCTCGTAGGCCTCCCAGTCGAAGCTGGTGGGCAGCGCTCCGCCGAAGCACTCGTAGCCGGCGCCCTCGGTCTCGGCATCGATCTCCTTGTAGCGGTCGACCATGTCCGGCTCGACGACATGCACCACGACGTGGTGCGCGAGGTTCTCGTTGCCCGGAACGGCGCGGAAGCCAGTCACGTAGTTGAGCCGGTCGCCCGTCCAATCCACGACGAAGCACCGGTAGTCGTCGTCCATGTCCCGGCGGGGTTGGTACGACTGCCCCGCAAGCACCTCGAGCGACCTGTCGGCGCTGAACGTGTTCGACGTCATCTTCGAAGGTGCGGGATCCGGTCGAGCCGCACCCTTCGGAAAGCCGGCGTCCCGCCAAGACGCCACCATTCCGATCACCTCGTCGTCGAGCGAGAGGTCACCGATGTATTTCTGGTGGCCGCCTTCGGCGAGCCACGGCGGCATCATCTCGGAGGTGACCGCTCGGGCAATCATCCGGTGCTCTTCGAACGTCGTCTCGGCGTCCTCCATCGACCAGCCGATGCCGTCATCCGAGTGGCAGCCCACGCAATTCTCGACGAGAACCGGGCGAACGTCTGCGTAGTAGTCCTGAGCCGATGCCTGAGCTGGCACGGCCAGGGCGAGTGCGAGGGTCGCGAGCGGGAGGGCAGAGCCGCGCATTCGCGTTCTCCTTGTTCGAGTCGTGCGGACGGGCGTCGGGCAGCCCATGATCAAACGTAGACGGACCTACGGGGCGCCGCAAAGATCGGGTTCACCAGGCAATCGTCCGCCGAAGGGGAGGCACGATGCGCCCGCCTGCGCGCCCAACGGGCCGCCCGTACGTTGAGTCGACCCGGTGTGGGACCGAGGTCTCGAAGGAGGTCGACTTCATGCGCATCGCCACACGCCCGCCACGCCTCGGCGTGTGGCTCGCCCTCGCGCTCACGGGATGCGCCCCGTCGGGCCGGGCGGGCGACGTCTCGCTCGCGGACTCGGACATTCTGGACCTCCAGGCTCGCATGGAGGAGGGGAGCCTCACGTCGCGCGAGCTCGTCACGGCCTATCTCACGCGCATCGCGCGATACGAGGACCGGCTCAACGCGGCGGTCACGGTGAACGCGGCCGCCCTCGAGGAGGCGGACGCGCTCGACGCAGAGCGCGCCGCGGGCAACGTCCGTGGACCGTTGCACGGCATCCCGGTCGCGCTCAAGGACAACATCCAGACGACCCATCTGCCGACGACCGCGGGCGCGTTGGCCTTCGCGGGCTACGTGCCACCGTACGAAGCGACGGTGACGCGGAACCTGCGGAACGCCGGTGCGATCATCATCGCGAAAGCCGGCCTCACCGAGTTCGCGAACTTCATGGCGGGAAGCCCCAACCCGATGCCGGGCAACTACAACGCACTGACGGGGTTCGGATTCAATCCCTATGACCCGCGGCGCGATCCGCGGCCCGGACGCTTCGACGGACGACCGGTGCTCGGCACCGGGGGATCGAGCTCGGGCATCGGGACCGCCGCTTCGTTCTGGCAGGGCAACGTGGGGACCGACACGGGCGGGTCGATCATCAGCCCGTCGAACGCGAACATGCTGGTGGGCATCCGCCCGACGCTCGGTCGGCTCAGTCGTTGGGGGATCGCACCCGTCACGCTCGACCACGACATGGCGGGTCCGATGACGCGGAACGTGACGGACGCGGCCATCCTCCTCGGGGCCATGGAGGGCGAAGGCCCCGACCCGAACGACCCGGCCACGGGCGTGTGCGCGCCACTCCCGGGAAACGACTACACGCCCCATCTCAGGGGCGACGCCCTGGTCGGCGCCCGCATCGGGATTCCGCGTGCCTACTACTTCGACGAGATCACCGTCGGTGGGGTGCCGTACGGAGGCCTGGGCGAGGAGGAGGAGGCGCTCATGGCCGAGGCCATCTCCGCGCTCTCGGAGGCCGGTGCGGTCCTCGTCGATCCGGCGAACGTACCCAGTCTCGTCGATCCGGACCCGGTGCGGAACTTCGCCGCCTGGGGACTCTGCATCGGTGGAGAACAGGGGCGCGGCCGGGACACCGATTGCTCGGTCAACTTCAAGTACGGAATGAAACGCGACTTCAACGCGTGGTTGGAATCGCTCGGCCCCTCGGCGCCCGTCACCACCCTCACCGAGCTGCGAGAGTGGAATCTGGCCCACCGGGATGCCGGCTCGATGAAGTACGAGCAATCTCGATTCGACATCTCGGACGAGATGGATCTGGAGGCGGATCGGGCCCGCAAC
>JBDHDM010000249.1:0-6475 GCA_039591515.1 Gemmatimonadota bacterium
GGGGCGTCGCCGATAGCCGGAACCTCGGGCGGGATCTGGGTTTCCGGCTCTCTTGTTGCGCTGAGTCTTGGGGCCGAGAATCCGCTTGATGAGCGGCTGGTGGTGAGGAACGCCCGGAACTTCTACGCTTCGTCCAATGACGGTGAACGGTTCCTGATGGCTCGAGAGGTCACTACCGAGGGAGCTGCCGAGATCATAACGTCCACGCCCCAATCACAACGCTTCCGCGAGCATCCCGTGATCCGAGTCTGCGCGCGCCTTCCTCTCCTGGTCCTGTTGGCCCTGTCCACGCTCCCCGTCGTCCTCACCCCAGAGCCCCTCTGGGCCCAGGTCGACCAGGCGCTCTTCTCCTCGATGCGCTATCGGAACATCGGTCCCCACCGAGGCGGTCGCGTGACGACTGTGGCCGGCATCCCCGAACAGCCTTTCACGTTCTACATGGGCGCAACCGGAGGCGGCGTCTGGAAGACGACCGACGCGGGCACGAGCTGGTTCAACATCTCGGACGGCTACTTCAACACGACCGGTATCGGAGACATCGTCATCGCTCCCTCCGACCCGAACGTGATCTACGTGGGGACCGGGGAGTCACCCGTCCGTGGCGTGAAGACGTCTCACGGCGACGGTATCTACAAGTCGACCGACGCCGGACAGACGTGGACACATGTGGGACTCGAGGCGACCCGGCACACCGGCGCGATGTGGGTCCATCCGGACGATCCCGACGTCGTCTACGTCGGTGCTCAAGGGAATCCCTGGGGGCCGAACGAGGAGCGCGGGCTCTACCGCTCGACCGACGGCGGAGACAACTGGGACATGGTCCTCCACGTGAGCGACTCCGCTGGCATCGTCGACATGTCGGTGTCCGCAGAGAACCCGCGGGTCATGATGGTGACGTCATGGGAGTTCCGCCGTCGCCCGTGGGTCGTGAAGAGCGGAGGAGACGAATCGAAGGTCTGGAAGACGACCGACGGGGGTGAGACATGGCGCGAGATCACGCGGGGCCTCCCGGGCTTGATGGGGAAGATCGGGGTCTCGATCTCGCCCGCCGACCCGAACGTGGTCTACCTGGCCATCGAAGCGCTCCCCGGTGAGGGAGGCGTGTATCGCTCGGACGACGGCGGCGAATCGTTCCGCCAGGTGAATGGCGAGGCGTGGACCTACGCGCGGGCCTGGTACTACATGCACGTGGTCGCCGACCCCGTGGATCCGGACGAGGTGTGGATCATGAACTCGCCGCTCCTGAAATCGATCGACGGAGGGCGAACCTTCACCCGTATGCCGGCCAGCCACGTCGATCACCACGACCTGTGGATCAATCCGAACAACACCGACGTGATGATCAACGGGAACGACGGGGGTGCCGCGGTCTCGGTGAACGGGGGCATGACGTGGTCCTCGATCATGAACCAGCCGACGGCGCAGATGTACCGCGCCATGACCGACAACCTCTTCCCCTACAACGTCTACTCCGGGCAGCAGGACGCGAGCGGCATCGTGATCAAGAGCCGCACGCTCGGGAACGGAATCGGGGAGCACCACTGGCAGACGATTCGCTCCGGCGAGTCGGCCACCGTCGGCTTCGACCCTGAGAACCCACGCTTCGTCTACTCGACCTTCTTCGCGTCCTTCCTCGGTGAATGGGACTCGCAAACGTGGAACTACCGTATGGTCCGGCCCTACCCGGAGCGAGTCACTGGCGAAGAGCCGCGCAACCTGAAGTACCGGGCCAACTGGAACGGCCCGGTCTACGTGTCGACGCACGATCCGGACGTCATCTACTACGGATCCCAGTACCTGATGAAGTCCACCAACCGGGGGAACGACTGGGAGGTCCTGACCGATGACCTCACCCGGAACGAAGTGGAGAAGCAGGGCCGTGGCGGATATCCGATCTCGAACGAGCAGATCACGGCGGAGAGCTACCAGAACGTCTTCAACATCGAGGAATCGCTGATCCAGGAGGGCGTGCTCTGGGTCGGCACGGACGACGGTCGGGTCCACATGTCCACCGACGGTGGCAGCAACGTCGTCGACGTCACGCCGGACGAGCTGCCGGAGAGCATCATCAACGTCGTCGAGCCCTCCTCGCACGATCCCGCGAAGGCGTATTTCGTTGCAGCCGGGTACAAGCTGAACGACTTCACGCCGTACGTCTTCCGCACGAACGACTACGGTGAGACGTGGACGAAGATCATCGACGGAGTTCCGGGCAATACCTTCGCCCGCTCGATCCGCGAAGATCCGGACCGGGAGGGGCTCCTATATCTGGGCACCGAAAACGGGCTGTTCATCTCCTTCGATGACGGTGAGAGCTGGCAGCCCTTCCAGCTCAACCTGCCGCAGGTCCCGATCACCGACCTGAGGATCCGCCAGAAGGACCTCGTCGTCGCGACGCAGGGCCGGTCGCTCTGGATCCTGGACGACCTCACGCCGCTGCATCAGGTGAGCCAGGACATGGCCGACGCAGGCGTGCACCTCTACGACCCCCGCGACCCCTACCGCCTGATGACCTCGGGCTACTACGCCGAGGGTGGCCTCGGCGAGAACCCACCCTCCGGCATGCAGGTCAACTACGTGCTCGGCGAGGACGTGCCGGCCGATGTTCCCATGGCGATGGAGATCTTGAACGCTGCAGGTGCGGTGGTTTTCGCGGAGTACACCGACGATCCGCGGCCGGACTGCGAGGCCCGCCCACGCCCACGCATGCTCGAGCGCACGGCGGGCGCGCACCGGTGGAGTTGGAACATGCGCGTGGGCCGGTTCGCGTGCATCGCCGAGGTCTACCGGACGCAGGGCGACCTGTCCGCCTACGAGGCCATGCCCGGGAGCTATCAGCTTCGCCTCACGGTCGGGGATGCAGTCCAGACGGAGGACTTCGAGATCCTGATCGATCCCCGGTTGATGGAGAACGCCACGGACCCGATGGCCGCGTACCGCGAGCTCAACGAGGTAAGCGAGCGCCTCTTTGCAGCCGCCCAGGAGATGGAGCGGGGGGTCCTGGAGCTGCGTCAGGTGCACCAACAGGTCGACTTCCTGTGGGAGATCACCGCAGACGCCGACATCCTCGACGGGGCGGGTGCGCTCAACGAGGCGATGGAGGAGTGGGAGTCACGGATCCTGCAGCGGTACCTGGAGACCGGGCAGAACAACTACATGTTCGAGGCGCGCCTTCTGGTGAAGTTCAAGGACCTTCTCGGGAGGATTTCGGGCGCGAACATTCCGGTGACCTCAGGCGTCCGGGAGGTGGCCGACGACTACGGTGTCGAGTGGGCGGGACACCGGACGGACCTGGCGGCGCTCAAGGAACGGATTCGGGCGTTCAACTCCCGACTCCTCGCCGCCGGTCTGCCCGAGATCTATCTCCCGCCACGTCCGATCTCCTGAGCAGGGCCGGGTACGAGGTGGCTAACCAGTGAGTCCGTCCACCGCGGCTCTCGCCTCCTCCACCAAGTGCACCAGCTCCGGATCCGGGTTGGAGAACGTTGCCTGGAACACGGCCCAGACTCGCCGGGCGTCCTCCACGCGACCGAGCTCGCTGTAGAGGATGACGAGCCGCTGGTGCGCGAACGAATACGTGAGCCCTGCTCCATAGAAGTCGTATCTGCGCGCCATCTCCATCGGAGAAGCGAGCTTCTCATAGAAGGTCACGGCCGAATCGAGGTCACCGGTCGCCTCGAATGCCTGCGCGAGCGTCCACAGGACGACGCCGCCCAGATTCGGCCCGGCGTTCCGGAAGTGCGGCCACGTCCAGGCCTCCATCGGTTCGAGTATTCCGATCGCGGTCCCCCAGTCCTCCGTCGACGCCGCGAGAACCGCGGTCACCACGTCGGGCGCACTGCCCAGGGGCAGGAGCTGATCGGACGGAAGGCTGCTCAGGTCGCCGAGGTGTCGCTCCGCCTGGACTCGATCATCGGCAAGTGCTGCATCCAGGGCCGCTTCCACCAAGCCGGTCGCAGACGCGGTGTCGACGGGAAGGTCGGTGCGCATTGTGCCCTGCACGACCCCGAGGCGCCGCAACAGCTGCGGAAAGCCCAGCCCGCCTGGCGCCGCGGCAAAGAACTCGGCTCCTTCCCGGAGTCGGCCCGCGGCGGCTCCTGCTTCCCCCCTGGCCGCGAGGGCGCTGGCCCCGGCGATGAGAGCGGCGTGTCGATCCCGTGGTGAGACCGTCGGGTCGGAGGTGAGTCCCACGGCGACACGCTCGGCGTCGGACCACTCGGCGTGTCCGACGTAGAACTCCAATTCGCTGCGCGCGAGAATGTCGGGGAACGCGTCGGCGATCTCGTCGAGGACGGTCCGGGCCGATTCTGGCTGCCCCAGGGCGATGTGCACCGAAAGCTCGTTGCCTGCGGCCGCGACCTGCCGCCCGAACGGCACGTGGGTGAGCTGGAGCACCGAATCGGCGCTCGCGAAGCGTCCCAGAAACGCGAGCACGACGCTGAGGTTGACTGCGCCTCGATGCCCTGCGCCACCGGCGAGCCAGCCTTCGCGGAGGTGCTCGTGCGCTCCCACCATGTCGCCGGCGAGGGCGGCGAGCTCAGCCTCGACGAGTGCGCGTTCCATGGGCGCGAGCCGCTCCGGGTAGCGGATCGCCGTCTCAAAGGCGACCCGGGCTGAGTCGAGCAGGCCCCTGTTCGCGGCGCCCACGCCGAGGGACGCCCAGGCCTGCGCGAAGGCTGGATCGATGGTGACCGCACGCTCCAGCGGGCCCATGTCCCCACGAATGAAGTGGTCCGTGTCATATTCGCGAAAGGCCTGTAGCGCAGCCATCGACGGGGTGATCACTTCGTAAAGCGGGATGAGCGGCCCGAGCGCTGCGGGGTTGTCGCTCAGACTCTGGACCAGGTCTGTGGCGGCCTCGCTCACGGCTGAGATGACCGCGTCGTCGGTGGCCGCGCCGGCTTGTGTTGCGACCACGGCGCCGGAGTCCGGCGTGACGATCCTGAAGGACAGCGCGTACGTGGAGCCGATCTGATTCACCTCGCCCGAGACCACAGCGTGGATCTGGCCACGGAGAGCGAGCTCGAGCGCGACCTCCTCGGTCAGTCGCGTCGTATCCGGCCTTCCCATGTTGACCAGGCCTCGTTCTGTGTTTTCCTCGGGAAGGGTGCGCACGGCCGGTGACTGCTCGAGAGCCGACGTAATGAGGTCGTGGACAGCGCCACGGATCTCCTCGCTCGCCGATCCTTCCATCTCAGCGACGATGAGCCAGGGGGCTTCCCCGACGAAGTCGGTGCCGCCGCTTCGCTCAGGAAGGAGGCTCCCGAGGGCTACCGCACCGGCGACCACGACGAGCCCGAGCGCGCCGCCGGCCAGCTGCCAGGCGCGTGGTCGTGTCGTCGGCTCCGATCGAGTTCGAGCCGTCGTCTGGGGCGGCGTGAGGAGGGCCTCGGCGAAGTCCGTCGCGGGTCGGAAGCGATCGGCGGGACTCTTCGAGAGCGCCCGGTGGACCGCGGCGGTGATCTCGTCCGGCACGGATGCACGAAACGTCGCGACGGGCTGCGGTGGAGTGCTGACGTGCTGCGCGATCAGACTCACTGTCGTGCGGCCCAGGAAGGGCGGCTGGCCCGCCAGCATCTCATAGACCACGCAGCCCAGGCTGTAGACGTCGCTCCGGTCGTCCAGATCCTCCGTCCCCGTGGCTTGCTCGGGGCTCATGTACGTCGGCGTCCCGATGGCCGTACCGGTCTGTGTCAGGTTCTTCTTCCCGCCGGAGATCACACGAGCGATCCCGAAGTCGGCTACGACGGCGTGGCCCGAGACCAGGAGTATGTTCTCCGGCTTGATGTCGCGATGGACGATCTGTCGGCTGTGCGCGTAGCTCAGCGCGTCGCAGACCTCGCGTGCAATCTGGAGCGCCTCGGGCACAGGCAGCTGCTGGTCCCGGTCGAGCCGGTCGCGAAGCGACTCGCCCTCTACGAGCGGCATGACGAAGTAGAGAAGACCGTCGGCTTCGCCCGAGTCGTGAACGCCGAGAATGTGCGGGTGGTTCAACTGGGCGATGATCTGGATCTCGCGCTCGAAACGATCGAGACCGACCGCGCCCGTGAGGTCCGGCCGCAGGACCTTCACCGCGACCTGGCGATTGAGCCTCCGGTCATCGGCCAGGTACACGGTCGCCATTCCCCCCGAGCCGAGCTCCCGCAGCAGAGTGTACCGATCGCCGATGGCGGCGTTGAGCTGTTCGATGGTCATCGTCTGCTCCTCGCCTCAGGCGATGCCGTCGCTGCACGGCACATAGAGGGGATTGTTGTCCTCGTTCGACGGGATGACGAGCGTGAGCGCGTCTCCTCGCGTGAGGTTGTCTTTGTGGTAGTCGCCAACCGGGTACACGGAGAGCGGGTCGCGCCCGTACTGACGCACCAGTCGCCGGAGGTCTCCGAGCCGGTGTCCGGTGTTGAAGAGCCAGAAGGCGCGTTCCCGGAACATCAGGTCGACCCTGGCGTCCGCCGATCCAGGATCCGTGAGGGCGCTC
>JBDHDM010000250.1:0-6452 GCA_039591515.1 Gemmatimonadota bacterium
CTCCGACGTGCTTGAACTCGTGCGTGGTAATGACGGACACGTCGTCGATGACGCCGACCATACCGATGACCGGGGTGGGATAGATGGCTCGCCCGTCGGTCTCGTTGAAGAGAGAGACGTTGCCGCCGGTCACCGGCGTCTCGAAGGCCTCGCAGGCGTCCCGCATGCCGAGCACCGCCTCGCGGAGCTGGTAGTAGATGTGAGCCTTGAGCGGGTTTCCGAAGTTGAGATTGTTCGTGATCGCCGTCGGGACCGCGCCTACGCAGACGAGGTTCCGCGCTGCTTCGGCGACGGCTGCCATCGCACCACGCCGAGGCTCCAGGTACACGAAGCGCCCGTTGCAGTCGGTGGTCGCCGCCACGGCGCGCTGGGTACCGCGAATGCGGATGACACCCGAGTCTCCGCCGGGTCTCACCGCGGTCGCGGTTCGGACCGTCGTGTCGTACTGCTCGAAGATCCATCTCTTCGAGGCGACGTTGGGGGAGCCGAGCACGAGAAGGAAGCTCTTGGTCAAGTCTCCCTCGGGAATCAGATGCTCGCTCAGGTCCGCCTCTCGTAGTGCGCGGATCTCGTCCGACTCGATGCCCTCTCGCTCGTACGTCGGACAACCGTCGGTGAGCGGAAGCGCAGGGATGTTGGCGACGACCCGACCGTTTTCGAGAACTCGGAACATGCCGTCGTCCGTGACCCGACCGATGACGGCCGCTTCGAGCTCCCACTTCTCCAGAATCGACCGGACCTCGTCCTCGCGACCGGGGTGGGCGACCACGAGCATGCGCTCCTGTGACTCCGACAGGAGGATCTCGTAGGGGGTCATCCCGCCCTCGCGCACCGGGACGTCGGTCATCTCCATCTCGACACCGCTGCCGCCCCGGCCGGCCATCTCGGACGCCGACGACGTGATGCCGGCTGCGCCCATGTCCTGGATCCCACTGATGGCGCCGCTCGCGATGAGCTCCAGGCTCGCCTCGAGGAGAAGCTTCTCGGTGAACGGGTCACCGACCTGGACCTGCGGGCGACTCGACTCGTCTGCATCCTCGCTCAGCTCCTCGGACGCGAAGGTCGCACCGTGGATTCCGTCGCGGCCGGTCCGGGCGCCTACCGCCATCAGCGGGCTGCCCGCGCCGGAGGCCGATGCCGTGATCAGGTCATCGTGCTTCATGAGGCCGAGGCACATCGCGTTGACGATGGGATTGCCCTCATAGCCCCGATCGAAGACCACTTCGCCCCCGATGTTCGGAATTCCCACGCAGTTTCCGTAGTCGCCGACGCCCCGCACGACGCCGCCGAAGAGGTAGCGGACCCGACCCGTGTCGAGGTCACCGAATCGGAGGGAGTCGAGCACCGCGACCGGGCGCGCTCCCATGGTGAAGATGTCGCGGAGGATGCCACCCACACCCGTCGCGGCGCCTTGATAGGGCTCGACGGCGGAGGGATGGTTGTGCGACTCGATCTTGAACGCGAGGGCGTACCCGTCCCCCACGTCGATGACGCCGGCGTTCTCGCCAGGGCCCTGGATGACCCACGGCGCTTCCGTCGGCAACAGCCGGAGCAGCCGCTTGGAGTTCTTGTAGCCGCAGTGCTCCGACCACATGGCGCTGAAGACGCCCAGCTCCGTGAAGGTGGGCTCGCGGCCCATGATGCCGCGGACGCGCTCGTACTCGTCGGGTGAGAGGCCGTGATCGGCCACGACCTCCGGAGTGATCTCCGGGTCGCCGTCTCGGGGTGGCACGGCGGGCGCCGTTACGGTGCCTTCGGCTTGGCTCACTGGTTCACGCTCAGGGGTTGGAATGGCTGGGGGTGAGGCTCGCGACCATGGAGGTGAAGAGTCCGACCCCGTCGGTCGAGCCCAGGATCTCCTCCATGGCGCGCTCGGGGTGGGGCATCATCCCCAGGACGTTTCCGCGTTCGTTGACGATGCCCGCGATGTTGTGCCAGGACCCGTTCGGATTGGAGCGGTCCGTGGCTTCTCCGTCCTGGTCGACGTACCGGAAGACCACGCGGCCATCGGACTCGAGGGCCTGCAGCGTCTCTTCGTCGGCCTCGAAGTTCCCGTCGCCGTGAGCGATGGGGATTCGCAGCACTTGGCCCTGCTCGTAGTCACTGGTGAAGAGAGTGTCGGTGCGCTCGACACGTAGCCGGACGTCGTGGCTACGGAACTTCAACGAGTCGTTACGGACGAGCGCTCCAGGCAGCAGCCCGGCCTCGCAGAGGACTTGGAAACCGTTGCAGATGCCGAGGACCGGACCACCTCGCTCCGCGAATTGCACCACGTCTTCCATCACGGGGCTCATGCGTGCGATGGCACCGGGCCTGAGGTAGTCCCCGTACGAGAAGCCGCCAGGGAGCAGGATCGCGTCGAAGTCGGTCAGGCCGCTCTCCCTGTGCCACACGAACGACGCGTCGGCACCCACCTGCTGCGCGGCCTTGTACAGATCGTAGTCACAGTTGGAGCCCGGGAAGGTGACGACGGCGACCTTCACGAGCCGGCCCCCTCGAGCACGCCGACGACCGATACCTCGAAATCCTCGGTCACCGGGTTCGCCAGCAGCTTTCGGCACATCGCGTCGGCCTCTCCGACCGCAGCTTCCTCGGACTCCGCTTCGAGATCGAGGTAGATCGCCTTGCCCACGCGAACGTCGTGCACGCCTGTCCATCCGAGGGAATTGAGGGAGTGATGGATGGCCTTGCCCTGAGGGTCGAGAAGTCCGGGCCGCGGGGTGACGCGTACCTCGAGACGAAAGTGCTTCACGCTTGATCCTCCAGACCGTCGTGGTCGTCGATGTGCAGGGGTACTCGGCCACGCGGGCCGAGGTCGGCGTAGTCGAGGTCGCGCACCTCGGCGCGGACGTCGAGCTCGTCCTCGTCTTCGTCCAGGAGGGGGTCTCCGCCCGGTAGACGGTCGAGGAAGCCGATGGCGACGGACTTCACCAGGCCCCACGAGATGTAGAGCAGGAAGACCGTGAAGAAGTAGTACTGGGGTACGGTCACTGCGAGCGTGAGCCCGGAGAGGGCCAATACGCTGTTGCGGATGCCGCGCACAGTGCGCACGCCGATCTTACCGACCTTCGGATAGGGCACGTGGCTCACCAGGAGCACACCGAGCAGGACCATCGCGATCGCCATGATCTGCTGCCAAGGAAGGTCGGAAAGGTACGTCGCGAAGAAGCTCGTCCGGCTGAACGGGTAGTACGACGCCAGAGCCATCCCGGCCGACGGCGAGGGCAGGCCGTGGAAGTAGCGCTTCGCTTCACCCCCCTGCTCGATGTTGAACCGAGCGAGCCGGACGACGACCGCCGTCACGTAGACGTAGCAGAGAATCCAGCTCCACTGCGTATCCGCGAAGAACAGCTCGAACATGATGTAGGCCGGCGCGACCCCGAACGAGATCGCATCGACCAGCGAGTCGAGTTCCGCTCCGAACGCGGATCCGGTCCGGGTGAAGCGAGCGACGCTCCCGTCCAGCATGTCGAGCACGCCCGCGAAGATGATGTACCATCCCGCCCACGAGAAATCGCCACGCGAGGCCGACACGATGGCGTACATCCCGAAGAAGAGGTTCCCCAGGGTGAACGCCGAAGGGAGGATGATGACGCCGCGCTGCAGCGTCTGTCGCCGGGGCACGCGCGGACGCAGGCGCGCTCGCGGCTCCATGGAGCCCGGAGGCCTCATGCGGCCTCCTCCCTCTGACGCGCGACGACCGACGAGCCCACGCGGACACGGTCACCGACCGCACAGAGGACCTCCCAGTGAGCGGGAAGGAAGAGGTCCACGCGGGATCCGAATCGGATGATCCCCACGCGCCGACCTCGGACGACGGAGTGCCCCTCGTCGGGGTCGGTGACGATCCGACGGGCCACCAGGCCTGCGATCTGCCGGACGAGGACGCGTCCGTGCTCCGCCGCAATGCCGAGGGAGCTCCGCTCGTTGTCCTCGGACGCCTTGGTGGCCCAGGCGACCGCGTACGCGCCGGGCCGATAGTCCTTGTACTCGACCCTCCCGCTCACGGGCGCGCGCTGCACGTGGACGTCGAAGACACTCAGGAAGATCGAGATCTTCGTGGCCGGGCCTCGGAGATAGTCCTCCTCGTGCACGTCCTCCACCTGGACGACCTGGCCCTGCCCCGGGGCGACGACCACTTCGGCATCCGTCGGCACGGCCGGCGTCGGGTCACGGAAGAACCAGAGCACGAAGCACGAGGCGATTGTCAGGGTCCATGCGCCGAGCTGGATCGCGACCCAGCCCGAGCCTTCGCTCCCGCCGACGCCGAGCCACGCACCGGTCCACAGGCCAAGGGCGAGCACGAGGGTCGCCCCGATGAAGGGGTACCCCTCGGGAGCGATCCTCATCGGTCGCCCCCGAACAGCGGCGGGACGTACGCCTCGAGCTCCGATCCGGTCAGTCGGCGGAAGACGTCCCGGTATCGGTCGCTCGCCGCCCGCACGACCTCGTTCGGGAGGTCCGGTGGCGGGGGTGTCTTGTCCCAGTCGAGCGTCTCGAGCCAGTCACGGATCGGCTGCTTGTCCAACGACGGTTGTCCGCGACCGACACCGTAGCTCTCCCGGGGCCAGAAGCGAGACGAGTCCGGGGTGAGGACCTCGTCGATCAGGAGAAGCTCGCCATCTCTGAAGCCGAACTCGAACTTCGTGTCGGCCAGGATGATGTCGTGCCTGGCGGCAACATCGCGTCCGTACCCGTAGATCTCGGAGCTCAGGGCGCGGAGGCGTTCGGCCAGCTCGTCTCCGAGCAGCTCCCGCATGCGCCCGAACGTGATGTTCTCGTCGTGCTCACCGCGCTCGGCTTTCGTCGCGGGGGAGAAGATCGCAGGATCGAGCCCCTCGCTCTCTCGCAGCCCCGTCGGCAGCGCCTCACCGGCGAGTGTTCCGCTCTGCCGATACTCCTTCCACGCGGACCCGGAGAGGTACCCCCGAACGACGCACTCCACGAGGACCGGCGTCGTTTCGTGGACCAGCATGGCGCGTCGTGCCCAGATCTCCCGGCTCATCTCCAGCTCGGGATGGCGAGCCAGGATGCGCTCGGGATCGACCGCGATCAGGTGATGGGAGACGCGGCCTTCGAGCTGCTCCAGCCACCAAGCCGTGATCAGCGTGAGCACCTCGCCCTTGTCGGGGATCGGCTGCTTCATGACGACGTCGAACGCGCTCACCCGATCGCTCGCGACCATGAGAAGCGAGCGTTCGTCCACGCGGTAGACGTCGCGGACCTTGCCCCGGTGGAGGAGGGGCAGGTCCAGGTCGGAGCGAAGGAGCGTGTCGGCGTCAGACATGGAGCACTGGGGCCGCGAGGTCGTCCATACGTGCCCTCTGGCGCTGCACGACCGGCTCCACCTCGCGCTCGAGGAAGCGTGCGACCTGCGCGGGGGCGCGTCCTACGAACCGCATCGGGTCCACCATCTCCTCGAGCTCCGCCCGGTCGAGCCCGAAGGCTTCGTCATCGGCGATTCGCTCCAGTAGGTCGGCATCCGCCCCCTCTTCCTTCATTCGTCTCGCTGCCGCGATCGAGTGTTGCCGGATCCGCTCATGCAGCTCCTGTCGATCCCCGCCGTGAGACGTCGCGTGCATCAAGATCGTCTCTGTCGCCATGAAGGGAAGGTGCTCGGCGAGATTGCGTCGAACGACCTGGGCATTGACGATGAGACCGCGCGCGACGTTCTCGAGCAGCACGAGGCAGCCGTCGAGGGCGAGGAACGCGTCGGGCATTGAGACCCGGCGGTTCGCCGAGTCGTCCAGGGTTCTCTCGAGCCACTGTGTGGCTGCGGTGAACCCCGCGTCCTGCGCGAGAACGATCACGTGCCGGGCCAGGGCACAGATCCGTTCGGCGCGCATGGGATTCCGCTTGTATGGCATGGCCGAGGAGCCGATCTGCTCCGCCTCGAAGGGCTCCTCCACCTCCCGCAGGTGGGCCAGCAGCCTGAGGTCGTGCCCGATCTTCGATACCGAGGCGGCAGCGCCGGCGAGCGAGGCTTGCACCGCGTAGTCGACCTTACGGCTATAGGTCTGCCCGCTCACAGGGTAGGTGGACTCGAAGCCCATCTTCTGCCCCACCGCCAGATCGAGGGCGTCGACCTTGTCGTGATCGCCGCCGAACAACTCCAGGAAGGACGCCTGCGTTCCGGTCGTGCCTCGAACGCCCCGAAAGCGCAGGCTCTCGATCCGATGATCCAGCTCCTCGAGATCGAGGAGGAGATCCTGAATCCACAGCGTCGCACGCTTGCCGACGGTCGTCGGCTGTGCCGGTTGGAAGTGCGTGTACCCGAGGGTCGCGAGATCGGCGTGCTCGCGGGCAAACGAGGCGAGTGCTTCGACACAACGCGTCACCCGTGTCCGCACGAGCGCGAGGGCGTCCCGATGAAGGATCAGATCCGTATTGTCGCCGATGAAGGCGCTCGTGGCTCCGAGGTGGATGATCCCGCGTGCGGCAGGTGCTGCGTC
>JBDHDM010000251.1:0-6391 GCA_039591515.1 Gemmatimonadota bacterium
CCGCATTGCGGCAAATCCCACGGGAGAGAGCGCCGCCGTGTACGCGGAGATCGAAAACCGCCGCCCCACCGCCGACACGCTCGTGGCGCTTCGCTCCGAGCTCGCCGCGGCCGCGAGCCTGCACCGCATGCAGGAGCGCGACGGGATCATGACCATGCTCCCGACGTCGGGGATTCCCGTGCCGGCGCGGGGAACGGTCGAGCTGCGACCGGGCGGGCTCCACGGCATGCTCGAGGATCTCCGACACGGCCCCGATCCTGGCGAGACGGTCGTGGTCACCTTCGTCTTCACCTCCGGGGCGGAGCTGACGGTGACGGTCCCCACCGTTGCCCTGTCGGAGATGGTGCCCCGCCACTGAGCGACCCTTCCCCTCGCTCCATACCCTTGAGAGACTAGTCGTCCCGATGCCACGCACCCCCGTCTGGCATCGTCGTCCCGTTTCCGCATCCGGATGATCATGAACACCGCCGAACTCCTCGCCGCGCTCGATCTCGAAGACGAAAACCTCGGAGGCTTCGCCGGGAGCTGGATGGGCTCCGGTCCGTCGATCGACGTGTGCACGCCGATCGATGGAAGCAGCATCGGCTCCGTCCGGGAGGTCACGGAAGAGGAGTACGATCGCATCGTCGAGCGGGCGCACCGGGCGTTTCTCGATTGGAGGAAGATCCCCGCGCCGAAGCGCGGTGAAGTCGTTCGGCAGCTCGGGAACCGCCTGCGTGAGAAGAAAGCCGCCCTCGGTGCCCTCGTGACGCTGGAGATGGGCAAGATCCGGGCGGAGGGCGAAGGCGAAGTGCAGGAGATGATCGACATCTGCGACTTCGCGACGGGCCTCTCGCGCCAGCTCTACGGCCTGACGCTCGCCTCGGAGCGGACCGATCACCACATGCGCGAGCAGTGGCACCCGCTGGGAGTGGTGGGTGTGATCAGCGCGTTCAACTTCCCCGTCGCGGTGTGGAGCTGGAACGCGGCGCTGGCCGCCGTCTGCGGAGACGCGACCGTGTGGAAACCGTCGGAGCGGACCCCCCTCACCGCCGTCGCGGTCACGAAGATCGCCGCCGAGGTCTGTCGGGCGAACGACGTCGATCCGGCGATCTTCTCCCTCGTCGTCGGTCAGGGGGCCACCATCGGAGAACGCCTCCTCCACGACCGGCGCGTGCCGCTCGTCTCGGCGACCGGTTCCTGCCGTATGGGCAAGCGGGTCGGGGAGGTCGTGGGGAGTCGGCTCGGGCGGTCGATCCTCGAGCTCGGCGGCAACAACGCGATCATCGTGACCCCGCAAGCCAACCTCGACCTCGCGCTACCCGCCATCGTCTTCGGCTCGGTCGGCACGGCGGGTCAGCGCTGCACGAGCACTCGGCGCATCATCGTGCACCGCTCCGTCCGCGACGAGCTGGTGTCGCGCCTGGTCGGGGCGTACGAGGGTGTGGGAATCGGCAATCCCCTCGACGACGACACACTCATGGGTCCGCTCCTCAACGAGGCGTCGGTCGAGGCGATGATCGCGGCCAAGGACCGCGTGGTCGCCGAAGGCGGGGAGATCCTGTACGGGGGTGAGCGGCTCGACGGGCCGAGCCACCCGGGCGGTCTGTACGTCACACCGTGCATCGCCCGGGCGGAGAACGACTACCAGATCGTGCAGGACGAGACGTTCGCCCCGATCCTGTACATCATCGAGTACGGGAGCGCAGACGCGTCGCCTGCCGAGGCGGTCGCGGAGATGGAGGAAGCGTTGGCGCTGCACAACGGCGTGCCCCAGGGTCTCTCCTCCGCGATCTTCACCGACAACGTCCGCGAGGCGGAGTACTTCCTCTCGCATCGCGGGAGCGACTGCGGCATCGCCAACGTCAACATCGGAACCTCGGGCGCGGAGATCGGCGGGGCCTTCGGTGGCGAGAAGGAGACGGGCGGAGGTCGCGAGTCGGGCTCCGACGCATGGAAGGCGTACATGCGGCGCCAAACGAACACGGTCAACTGGAGCACCGAGCTTCCGCTGGCGCAGGGCATCTCGTTCGGATGAGCGAGGAGCGCCTCGCGCTGGACGGCGCGGGGGCCACGCTGCGCGTGGCGATGGTGCACGAGGTCTTCTTCGACGACGCCGACGGGGCCTCGTTGCGGAGCCACCTGACGCGGGCCCGGGCCGAGGGAGCCGACATCGCGGTGCTCCCCGAGCTCCCTCTCAACTCGTGGGCACCGGGCTCGAAGGTGGCCCGAGACGCCGACGCGGAGCCCGCCGACGGCCCCCGGCAGAAGCGCATGTCCGCCGCAGCTGCCGACGTCGGCATCGCGTTGCTCGGCGGTGCGATCGTTCGGGCCGAAGACGGAGAACGGCACAACACCGCTCTGCTTTACACGCCGGATGGGCGCTGTGCGGCGCGATACCACAAGGTCCACCTCCCCGAGGAAGCAGGGTATTGGGAGACAAGCCACTACGTCCCTGGAGATCGCGCTCCGGAGGTCGTCGACGCCCTCGCGCTGCGTAGCGGATTGCAGGTCTGCTCGGACGTGAACCGACCTCAGGGCGTCCAGATCCTCGCCGCGCAGGGCGCGCAGGTGATCTTCGCGCCCAGGGCGACGCCTCCGGAGACGTACGAGCGCTGGCGGACCGTTCTGCGCGCCAACGCCGTCATGGGCGGAGCCTACCTCGTGTCAGTCAACCGGCCGCGACCCGAGCCGGGCGCGTCGATTGGCGGCCCGTCGATCGCGATCGCGCCCTCCGGCGAGGTGCTCGCCGAGTCCACCGACCCCGTCACGATCGTCGAGCTCAGTGGGAGCGTCGTCGCCGAGGCCGGCGTGGAGTATCCGGGCTACCTCGAACGCTTTCCGGCGCTCTACGCCCGCGCCTGGGAGCGACTGGCCGATTGACGGCCGCCGCTACGAGCTCGGCTCGACCGCCTCACGTGTAGGCGCCACCCGGTTCGCGCGGAACGACGATACCCGGTAGAGGTAGTCGCTCGTCGAGCTTCGAGCCCAGCGGTCGCCCTCTCCCTCACCGAGCGTCACCTCGGCGAGAACCTGCCCGTCCGCCGTGATCGCCGTCGTGGCCGCGGCCTGATCGTATCCGGCGAGGGAATCACCCGACTCGACGAAGCCGGTCGCCACCATGCGCGCGAGCTCCGAGAGGATGCCGTCGACCGCCGTGCGGGCTGCCGCGCCCCCTCCGTCGAAGGTCCACGCGCTGTCGCCCCGGACGAGCGCGTAGTCGCCCGCCTCCCGCTCCACCACGATCCGAGCCACGGACGACGTGTCGATCGAGACCATCGTCCGATCCCGCCACGTGTCCAAGTCTCGTGAGAGCTGGGCGCGGAGGTCGGCCTCCATGAGATACACTTCGTCCGCCTCCGGAAGGCGCACGTACGCCGTGCCGAAGCGACGTGCGCTCTTGCCCACGAGGAGGGTTCGCTCGTTCCCGTCGACCGAGAACGTCACCGTGTATGCGCTGTCGACGGACACGCCCATGCGGTCGTGATTCCCGGGGTTCGCAGCGATCAGCTCACCGATCTGGGCCCCGTCCAGAGCGGTCAGCAGCCGGCCGACCGCGGCCGTGTCCGCGGTGAAGCCGTTCACGGTCCAGCCCCCGTCCGCCCGGGAGAGGGTGACGGACGGATCGCTGCCGCGCACCACGCGGACATCGTCGACGGACTCCCCGGCGAGGCCTTCGAAGAAGCCGGCGATCTCACCCGTCGCCGCGATCGATCCGGACCCACCGCGAAACACCATCGAGACGAGCCAGACGGCGACCACGACGGCCAAGGCCCCGACGAGCTGCTTCAGCGCGCGTTCGCTCACGACACCACCTCCTGCCACCGCTGCTCCGCACGACGCCGGCGACCGCTCACCCGGAGGAACCCGACCAGCACGAACAGCACCGGGACACCGACGAGGTTGCCCCACTTCAGGAGATTCCGAGACGCGTCGGACTCGAAGACCAGGCCCGGCGGCGTCCGGTTCTTCGAGCGGATGCTGATCAACGCCTCGTCCTGAGCCAGCCAGTCGATCGCGTTGGCCAGGAAGAGCAGGTTGCCCGGATTCGACTGCATGTAGTTGGCCTCCGTGAAGGACACGTCGCCGACCACGATCATGCGGCCCCGATCGTCACTCTCTTGCGGCATCACCGCGGCCGCGACGACCCGAGTGCCGAGCTCCTCCTCACCGAAGATCCAATCCTGATCGGGAAGGATCGGCGCGGTCATGGGGTGGATGGCCCCGTTCTGGCTCGTCTGCCAGAGCGGGGTCACGTCGACGGCCCCCGAATCCACCTCGAGCGCCGCGCCCCACCCGAGGGTGAGGCTGTTGAGGCCGTTCGTGACCGCGTGGTCGCCCGAGGGCTGCACGATCGGCCAGAGGGGGTAGGGCGCGATGACGCTGAACAGTCCCTGCCGGCCGAGGGAGACACGCTCACTCGACGCCAGATCGACCACCAGCCCGCCCACCAGCGAGATACCACGGTCCGCCACGAGGCTCTCGAGCCCCGACCTCGCGGGGATCGGCATGGGCGACTGCGGATTGAGGATGATCGGCTCCATCAGGAGGAGCGCGGCCCCGCCCCCGTCCGTGAACTCCTCGATACGGCCGAGCGCGGCGGAGTCGAGCGGCTGCGTCGCTCCCGCCACCACCAAGACCTCCGTCGAGTCCGTGGAGACGGCCGAGGCCGAGTCGCCGGCGATGTCGATCGAGCGCAGCTCGTAGCGCTCGCCGAGGCTCTCGCGCAGCCCCGGCACCTGGGTCGGCGTCTTGGCGCCGAAGCCCTCCACGAACGCCACGCCGGGACGCTCGGTGGTGGTCATGCGATAGATCGAGGAGGCTACGCGGAACTCGAGGTCGTCGGTCCGCTGGATGATCGGTGTCACCTCGCTCTCGTCCGCGTACACGACCGCGAGGCCGTAGTAGCCCTGACGGACCTCGAAGTTGTCGTCACGGAGTACGTTGAACTCGACAGGATAGATGCCGAGCTCCGCCGCCTCCGTCGAAAGCTCCTCGTCGCGGGTCGGGTCGACGTCGGTCACCAGCAGGTTCCCGTTCGAGGCCCGCCGCATGTCGGCGAGCAGGTCGCGCACGTCGCGTAGCTGGAGTTGGACCTCGGGCGGGAGCTCCCCCGAGGCGTAGAGCTTCACCTGCACCAGGTCATCGAGATCGCCCAGCAGGCTACGCGTCCCGGCCGAGAGCGTGTACAGATCGTCCCTCGTCAGGTCGAGCCGACCCCGGATCCGACTCCCCACGAGGTTGAGCGCCAGGACCAAGGCCAGCGTGACCATCACGCCCAGCCGGAGTCGGCGGTACTCGGGGCGAGCATGGCTCAGCCGCTCGGACGAAACGGCGCCCCACGCCAGCATCAGGAAAAGCCCCGCGGTCGAGAAGAAGTAGAGGACGTCCCGAAGGTCCACGACTCCGCGCGCCACGTTCTCGAAGTGACTGATCACGGAGAGCTGGGCCACGGCACCGCCGATCGACGGGGAAAGACCGATCTGCACGATCGGAAGTCCGATCAGGAAGAGTGCGAAGCTGACCGCGGATGCCACGATGAACGCCGTGATCTGGTTGCGCGTGATCGCGGACGACCAAACGCCCAGGGCAGTGAACTGACCGGCGAGAAGGGCGGCTCCCAGGTATTGTGCGACCACGATGCCCGTGTCCGCATCCGAGACCGCGAGGATCCCGACCGCCGTGGGGACGGTGCCCGCGAGCGCGAGCAGGACGAACGCCCAGTTGCCCAGGAACTTGCCCGCGACGAGCTCTGCCTCCGTGATCGGCTGGGCCATGAGCCAGTCGAGCGTCTTCCCTCGACGCTCCTCGGCCAGACTGCGCATGGTGGCCGCCGGCACGAACACCGCGAACAGCACCGGCAGCAGGTCGAAGATCGGACGGAGCGAGGCGACGCTCGAGGCGTACATCGTGCGAAACGCCAGGAAAAGCGTGATGCCGAGGAACGCGACGATCAGCACGTATGCCGTGGGTTGATCGAAGTACCCGCGGAGCTCGCGCCGGGCGATCGTGAGGGCGTGGTTCATCACTCGCCCTCCGCGGTGAGCGTGCGGAAGACCTGCTCCAGGCTCGCCCTTTCCAGGTGGAGCTCCCAGAGCGTCCACCCGCGGTCACGTGCCATTCGGAAGATCTCGGGCCGGAGCTCGGTCCCGTCCGCGGCATCGAGCCGCACGAGCACCCGGCCGTCCCGCTCCTCGGCATGGTGCGCGGAAACGCCGGCGAGCCCGGCCAGGCCCACGGCGACCCCTTCGCCCACGGCCTCAACCAGGTAGCGGACGCCGCCGGTCCGATTCGCGATCAGCTCCCGGACGCCACCCTCGGCCGCGAGGCGGCCGCGGCTCAGGATCACGAGTCGTGAGCAGGTCGCCTCGACCTCCTGCATGACATGCGTGCTCAGCAACACGGTCCGCTC
>JBDHDM010000252.1:0-6384 GCA_039591515.1 Gemmatimonadota bacterium
GCTGGCGCTCGCGTGGCGATGGCGGTTCACCGCCGGAAGGTTGGGCGTGCGCCTCCGGTTTCGCACGGCCCTCGCCGAGTACTACCTCGGGAGCTTCCTCAATCAGGTCCTACCGGGCGGCGTGACCGGGGACGTCGCCCGAGCCGTTCGACACGCCCGCAGTGACGTGCCGACCCACGCGGCCGTCCACGCCGTGGTTCTCGAACGGCTGTCCGCTCAGGTGGTCATGACGAGTGTCGCCATCGCATCCGTGGCCCTCTTGCCTTCTCTCGGAGCCGGAATCCGCGCGCTCGCCGCCGTGATGCTCCTTCTCTTCCTGATGGGAGCCTTTCTCGGCGCCACGAGAGCCGTCGCTCGTGGGGCCCGGCCCGCCGGCGGAGGGAGCGTGGCGCGTCGGTTCTGGTCCGATACGGAGCACGCCGTGCTCGCGCCGGGTGCACGCCTCGTGCAGCTGGTGACGGCACTCTTCACCGTGGGCTCGTACGTCGCCGTCTACCTGTGCGCCGCCGAGGCCGTCGGGACCGAGGTCCCGTGGTGGGTCCTGGCACCTCTCGTGGCACCCGTGTTGATGACCATGCTCCTCCCGATCACCGTGGCTGGCTGGGGGATTCGTGAGGCGGCCGCGGCAGGCTTGTGGGCGGGGGTCGGGCTGAGCCCGGAAGACGGTGTGGCGATCTCGGTCTCCTACGGCATCATCGTGCTCGCTTCGACGGCGCCGGGCACCGTGGTCCTCACCGCCGCAGCCCTCGCAGGTCGAGGTCGAAAAGCACGTCCTCACCGAGCGCGAAGTGCCGAGCCGGCGGCCGAAGGGCATCGCTCAGGCTCCGGATCGGATCGAGCGTCACCGACGGACGCCCCGATCCGATGAGCATCGGCGCCACCGTGACGTGAAGTCGATCGAGGAGGCCGGAAGCGAGGAATCGCGAGACGGTAATCCCCCCTCCCTCGACGAGCAGCCGCGTCAGCCCCTCGGTGTGCAGCGCCCGCACGAGCTCGGCCAGATCGAGCCGCCCCTCACCCAGCGACGGGACCAAGATCTCGTCACCCTGCGCCCGGGCGTGCGCCAGCTCGGGAGGAGCTCGGCGCACGAGCATCGTCCGCGCTTCGCCGTCGAGGAAGAGTCGCCGTTGAGGATCGAGGCGGGCCTCCGGGTCGATGACGACCCGAACGGGATTCTCTCCCATCACCCCCCGCACCGTGAGACGCGGATCGTCCGCGGCCACCGTCCCGGCGCCCACCACCACGGCATCGGCGAGGGCCCGTAGCCGGTGGAGTCGCTCGAGGTCTTCAGGCCCGGTCACGTAGTGCGAGGCGCCCGTCTCCGTCGCGATGCGTCCGTCGAGGCTCTGGCCGAGCTGGCCGACCACGAAGCTGTGCCGGCACGCCAGGGGCAGATAGAGGTCGAGTACCTTCTCCGCCCCCTCGGTGACGTCCTCGGAAGCGCTCCATGCTCCTCCGGCTTCGACGTCGAGCTGAACGCCGCTCCGCGGCTCGGGAAGCGTCACCGTGACCGTGTGTCCCTCGCTCCGGGCCGAGTCCCGCCGCTCCCTGGACCCAACGGCTCCACCATCTCCCGAGGCGTCCCGAACCGCGAGCACGAGCTCCCATGCCGTCGGTCCGTCGATCATCCGGCGGCGCTCACGAATCAGCCAACCGATCGACGGGAAACTCATGCGCGTCGAGGATCACATCGGCCAGCGCCCGTCCGTAGTGACCGACGAGACGTGCCCCCATCGACGCGGTCGCGAGTCTCGCGTCACCCGTGACACCGCTCGGATGGAGATCCTCCGCGAGCCATGCGAAGGAGGCCTGGCCTTCGGGTTCGAGCCGGCGGAGCCCACGGGCCAATTCACCACCCAACGACGGGAACACGTCGACCGCGTCCGTGCGCACCCGATCCGGGTGCAGGTGCAACATCATGGCGGTCTCGACGGCACCACCGTGCAGCCCGTGGCGCCATTCGGACTCGGGAAGATCGATCGTCGACGGCCGGTCGAATCGGAACCAGTGAGCCTTCACCACCAGCAGGCCGAGCTCCCGCCGAAGCCGCAGGCCGGCCACCTCCATCGCGAACCGATTGCCACCGTGGCTGTTGGCCAGCACCAGCCGACGTACCCCTCCGGCGGCGACGTCATGGCCGGCGCGCACGATCAGCTCCACGAGATCTTCTGGGGCCACGCTCAGGGTCTCCGGGAACGACAGATGCTCCTCGCTCGCGCCGACTTCGAGCATGGGAAGCACGGTCAACGGGAGGTCGTCGGGCAAGGCTTCCAGCGCGGCGTCGAGAATGCCCCGGCCGATGTCGACGTCGGTGCTCGCCGGGAGGTGGGGGCCATGCTGCTCGGTCGCCGCGAGCGGCAGGATCGCCACCCCGGCGCGGTGCATCACTCCCGCTCCGCCACGAGGCGCGCGTAGACGTCACCCGAGGAGACACCGCTCGCGCCTTCGCCGATCCAGGCCATGACTGCCGCCGGAGACTGCCAGGACGGCCACTGGAACGCTCGCTCCTCTCCGAGGACCACGTTGAACTCGTACTCGCCGAGTCTTCCCAGGCGCTGGACGCAGGTGACCGCGGCGCTCAAGTCGCCGGCCACGAACTCGAAGGAGACCGCCGGGACCGCATGGCTGAGGCCGGCGAGCACCTCGGGTTCGTGGCCCTCTACGTCGATCTTGCAGAAGTCCGGGATGCCGTAGGCCTCGATCAGCGAGTCGATTGTGACGACCGGTACTTCGATCGACTCGTCCCATCGGACCCGGCCAAAGCCCGGGTGCGACTCGGCCATCCGCTCCTGCCATCGTGCCGACAGCGTGGACACCGTGGGAGTACGGCGGCTGACCGCGAGCCGGGCGGTACCCGCCTCCCGACCGACTGCCTCGTTCCGAACGGTGATTCTCGGGTGGTTGCCGACGATCCGACGAAGCCATCGAGCGATCCGAGGCTGAGGCTCGAATGCGATGACCCGGGCTCCGAGGCCGGCGAACGCTACCGAGCGGTCGCCCAGGTGAGCGCCCACGTCGAAGACGAGATCGCCCTCTCGGACCAGGTCTCCGTACAGCCGGCGGAGCCCCGGTTGGCGACCGGGCCTCCAATAGACCCAAAGGGAGCGGAGGAGACCGAACCACTCAGCCATCCGGACTCCGCCCGCCGGAAGCATGGCGCGCCGCGTCGCCAGCGGGTGCACCGCTGAACGCTCCGATGAACCAGTCACGGAAATAGTCGACGCCGAGGGTCTCGCCACCCGAACCAGGCCAGGCCCCCTGCGAGAAGCCCCACTCGAGGAACGGCTCGAGCAGCGCAGGATCACCGCTGATCACGTGCACCGGAACGTCCCAGGAGGCGTCCTCTCCGGTGATCAGCGGGGCCGGCTGATGGTCGCCCAGCACGATCAGGAGCGTCTGGTCGTCGATGAACCGCTCCGCGTACGACGTCATCGTGTGGACCGCGTACTCCACGGACAGCGCATAGTGCTCCTGGACCCGCTCCGTGTCGCGCCACAGCTCCTCCGGCGGCTCCCCCGCCTGCGCCCAGGGTGCGAAGACCTCTCCCGTTCCGATCGCGCCCCAGTCGTCGAGCACCGGGAGAATCGGAGTCCACGGGGCGTGACTGCTGATCAGGCCGATCTCGGCGAAGAGCGGTCGCTCTCGGTGTCGGGGCCGAATCGCACGCTCCAGGAAGGACCAGGTGAACTGATCGGGCATCGTGACCCAGTTGAGAGGCGGGCCGGCGTAGTCGATGTCGTCGCGAGCGTACACCTCGTCGTAGCCGAAGCGAACACCTTCCGGCCAGGCCATGGTAATGGCGGGCATGAGCGCCACCGTCCGGTAGCCTGCGTGGCGAAAGTCGTCGATGAGCGTCTCGCGCCCCGAGCCGAGCATGAGCTCGTATCGGACCTGATTGTCGAGCCAGAGCCCACTCAGGATCGAGCCATGCGCGAACCAGGACATACCACCCTGGCTGGGCGCCACGAGGCGTCCCGACGCGAGGTGGAGCCCGGCCGCCCGCATGCGACGCTCGAGGTCTTCGAGCCGGGGGCGCAGGACCGGAGCGTACCTTGGGTCCTCGACGGCGGCGACCCCGTACGACTCGAGAAAGGCCAGGACGACGTCACGCCCTTCCAGCCCGGCGAGCAGCCCGGGGGTATCCGCGTAGCCGCTGCGGACCTCGCCGAGCTCGGCGGCGAAGAGCCGCCGATCCCGACGCGTTTCGACGACGCGCGTCGCCTGATCACGGATCAGTCGCACGAGCGGCGCGTCGACACGGGATTCGAAGCGCTCGACACGATCGAGGGTGAACCCGACCGTGACCAGCACCACGGCGACGAGAATCCCCCGGCTCGAAACCCTCGGGCGGATCTCCCCTCGCCACGGCACGAGCAGGCGCGTCACGAGCACGCCGATGCCGATGAGCGTCGCGGCGAAGAGCAGCTCTGCGAGCACGGCCGATACGGCTCCCACCGCACCCACCAACAGGTGGTGCACGGAATCGAGGAGCCACAGGTCCAGGTAGAGGTTGAGCGGCCTGCGCAGGGCGGTCCACGTCGCCGTCTCACCGATCTCCAACACGAACACGGCGACGCACGAGGCCGCGGCCACACCTGCTCCGATGGCCGTCGCCCGCCGACGGGGAAGGTAGGAGAAGATGCCGACCAGCACGCAGGCCTCCACGGCGACCCACGCAGCCCCTCGGCCCCGGAGCAAGACGAAGTCGGGAAGGAGGAGCAGTCCATTGACAACGATCAGGGCGGCCGACAGCCTCAACAGCCGTAGACCTTCCCTGTCCCCGCCCGCGCGGCCACGGCCCGGGTCGGCGGTCAATCCGTCGACTGTCTCGTTCATCTGGCCCGTTCGCGTATTCGGAATCCGATGCCGGCTTTGCCGTTCCGTCGTTGCGCCCTCGCCTTCGTGCTCGGGCTCGCCTGTGCGTGCGGCGGTGAGTCCGATGCGGAATCCACACTACCCCCGGGTGGGCCCGGGGCCAACCCGGAGGACGGCCATTCGGCCGACAGCGGCGCTCACCGGGTCGCCTCCCTCGCCATCAACGCCGGGCACGGGCTCGGCCCGGCGGAGGTCGGAACCTTCGTGGAGGAGCTCGCTCGGACGATGGCCGGGCGGGAATACCACGCATCCACGAGCGCAGTCACGGGCGAGCTCGCCGAGCTCGACTACGACACCTATCGGTCGATCCGCTTTCGGCCCGAGGCGGCCGTCTGGCGCGAGGCCGGCCTCTTCCAGGTCCAGCTGTTCCACCCCGGCTACCTCTACGAGCAACCGGTGCAGGTCCACGTGGTGGAGGACTCGGTCGCGCAACTCGCCTTCGACCCCGGAATCTTCCGCTACGAAGGCACGAGCGACCACCTGCGGAATCGGGTCGAGTCGATCCGCGACGAGCTGGGCTACGCCGGGTTCCGCGTCCACTTCCCGCTCAACGCCGCGGGGCACATGGACGAAGTCGCCGTGTTCCAGGGCGCCTCCTACCTGAGACTCGTGGGCGCGGGACAGATCTTCGGGTTGTCCGCTCGTGGCCTGGCCGTCGACGTCGCAGCCGACCGGCCCGAAGAATTCCCCGCGTTCCGCGCATTCTGGCTGGTACGTCCCGCTCCGGGCGACGGGACGCTGGTCTTCCACGCGCTCCTGGACAGCCCTTCGCTCACGGGTGCCTACCGGTTCGCGCTCACCCCCGGGGAGAGAACCGAGTTGGCGGTCGACGCCCGACTCTTCGCGCGCAGCGACATCGCCAAGGTCGGCGTCGCGCCACTGAGCAGCATGTTCCTGTTCGACGCCGATCTCGCGGGCGCGTTCGAAGACGCACGCGCCGGCGTGCACGATTCCGACGGGCTCCTCATGCGTACGAGCGCGGACGAGTGGATCTGGCGGCCTCTCGGCAACCTCCGAGGCCTCCGCGTCACCTCGCTCCGGGACACCGACCCGCGTGGCTTCGGCCTCGCGCAACGGGCGCGGAGCTTCGACGCGTATCTCGATCTCGAAGCGCAATACCACCTGCGTCCCAGTCTCTGGGTCCACATCGACGAGGACGATGCCTGGGGTGGGGGCGGCGTCGAGTTGCTCGAGATTCCCGCCACCACTGAGTTCGAGGACAACATCGCCGCGTACTGGGTTCCGAATGAGCCGTTCGTATCGGGCCAGGAGCGCCGCTACAGATATACGCTCACGACGTTCGAGGATCGCCACCCCACCCAGTCGCTGGGCCAGGTGGTCCGAACCCGAAGCGGTCACGCGTCTCTTCCGGGTGGCGTCACGGACCGGGACGCGCCCGCCCGCAGATTCGTCATCGACCTCGCCGGTGGCCCGCTCACGGATCTGGACCCGGGGTCCGACATACGCGTCGTGGCAGAGACGTTCGTCGGTCGGATCAGTGAAGCTCGA
>JBDHDM010000253.1:0-6369 GCA_039591515.1 Gemmatimonadota bacterium
AAGCTGACGTACCTGGTTCGCTTTTGAAGCGATCGGGCGCGGAGCGCCCGGGCTCGCCCAACCCGAGGGCTGGCCGGTAGATTCGCGGGCATCCCGTTCCGTTCCGCCCTCGGAGGATCCGTGCTCGCTCGTCGCCTTTCCCGTTTCGTCGTGCCCTTGGCCGTCGTGGTCTGGGCGCCCCAGACCGCCGCCCAGGATCTCCCGACCCCCGAGGAGCACTTCGGCTTCGCCATGGGCACGGACAAGCAACTCGCCCGCTGGGACGAGATCCTCGACTACTTCACACTGGTCGCGGACGGGTCGGACCGGGTCGTGGTCGATACGGCCGGAGCGACGACCCTCGATCATCCCTACGTCACGGTCACGATCTCGTCGTCCGCGAATCTGGCACGGCTCGACGAGATCCGCGCCGCGTCGCGGCAGATCGCGGAGGGGAGGATCGACCGGGCCGAGGCCGAGCGGATCGCCCGCTCCACACCGACAACGGCGGTGATCCACCACAACATCCACTCGACGGAGATCGGTGCCTCACAAACGAGCGTCCAGCTCGTGTACGAGATGGCGACGGCAGCGGACGAGACCACCCGTACGATCCTCGACAACGTCGTCACGGTCTTGATCCCGTCGGGCAACCCGGACGGCCAGATCATGGTGACGGATTGGTACCGGGAGAACGTCGACACGGAGTACGAACGGGCACGGATGCCGTGGCTGTACCACCACTATGCGGGCCACGACAACAACCGGGACTACTTCCAGGCCAACCTGGCCGAGACGCAGTACTGGATGGAGCTGATGTACCACGTGGCGTACCCCCAGCTCTACCTCGATCAGCACCAGATGGGCACCTCGGGGCCCCGCATCTTCGTGCCTCCCTATCCGGACCCGATGAACCCGGACGTTCATCCCCTGCAGTGGCAGCAGCTCCAGTTCATCGGCGGCGGCATCGTCGCCGACCTCCAGGCCGAGGGCAAGCAAGGGGTCGTGACAGGCTCGATGTATCGCATCTGGGGGCAGGAGGGCGCGCTCACGGGCCGGTACCACAACATCGTGGCGCTGCTGACCGAAACGGCGAGCGCGCGGATCGCGAGCCCGGATACCGTCGAGCTCAGTGCCCTCCAGCGTGGGGCGCGACCGGGGCGTGGGCTCAGCGAGTACGGCTTCCAGATGGCCTTCGTGGACCCGTGGATGGGAGGGGAGTGGACGCTCGGCGACATCGTGGACTATCAGATGGTCGCCGCCCTGTCCTTTCTCGAGCAGGGTGCGCGTTTCCGGGAGCACTACGTGCTGGGGCGCTGGCAAATGGCGTCCGAGACGATCGCCCGGGGGGAGGCCGAGGGTCCGGGCGCGTACGTGATCCCGGTGGATCAGGTGGACGCGATCGCGGCGGCGGAGCTCGTCGACAAGCTGGCCCTACAGGGGTTGGAGGTCCACGAGGCGGTCGAGTCGTTCACGGCCGTGCCTCAGGTCGACGTGTGGTTCACCCCCGAGGACGGCACCCTCGCGGTGCCAGAGTGGCAGCGTCGGCAGTCCGCTCCGACGGGCGATCTGGGCGACGCCGACTCGGAGGCGGTCCCAGAGGAGCCCGGGGAGGGCACCGAGGACGACCCGGAGGAGGACGAGCCGGCGGAGGGCGACTCTGCCGAAGCGGATGAGGCGCCGGGGCCGGACGTCGAGCCACGCGAGTTCGCGGCGGGCTCGTGGGTCGTGTTCGGGGCACAGCCGGGGAGGGCCGCGGTCCTTGATCTGCTCGAGCCGCAGAATCGCCGGCTACAAAGGGAGTGGCCCGGCGGGCCGTTCGTGCGCTCGTACGACGGTGCGGCGTACACCATGCCGCTTCAGATGGGCGTCGACGTCGTGCGGGTGAGTCGCGCGGACGTGGGCAGCGTGCGCTCGGTCACGGCGGCCGAGTTCCGTCCACCGCCCGTGCCGCAGACCGCCGAGCGGTGGTACGCGTTCAGCGCGCGTGTCACCCGCAACTTCCAGACGGTCAATCGCCTGCTGGAGCTCGACATCCCCGTGTCGAGGGGGGACTCCGATCAGGGACCCGTCTTCCTCGTGCCCGCAGGGGAGCCCCAGGCTCAGACGGTGCTGACGCAGCTATCGGCCGAGGTCGGCACCGCGGTGGTCGCCGACCCGGCCGGCGTGGAGGACGTCGCTCCGCAGCAGGCCGCCCGCATCGGCGTGTACCAGGGCTGGGCCGGCGCGATGGACGAGGGCTGGACTCGCTTCGTTTTGGACGACTTCGATTTCGGCTACACGTCCTTGGCGAACAGCGACGTTCAGGCGGGTGCGTTGCGTGATCGTTTCGACGTCATCGTCATGCCCTCCGAGATCCCGCTCGAGCGGCTCATCGAGGGTTCGACGGACGACACCACCCCGCCCGAATACCGGGGCGGGATCGGCGAGGAGGGCGTGGAGCACCTGCAAACGTTCGTGCGGGAGGGCGGCACGCTGGTCACCTTCGAGCGCGGGGACCAGCTGGTCATCGAACACTTCGGTGTCCCGGTCAAGAACGCCCTGGACGGGCTCGACGAGCAGGAGCTCTTCCTGCCCGCCTCTCTCCTACGCCTGGAGCTGGACGAGGACCACCCGCTCTCCGCGGGCAGCCCCGCCGAGGTCGTCGCAAAGTGGGCTGGCGGACGGGCCTACGAGCCGGCCGACTTCGGGGGCGAGGCCAGCGGCGTCCGTTCCGTGGGCCGGTGGGCTTCCGATCCCGACCGCGTGCTCGCGAGCGGGCTCCTGCACGGAGCCGAGCACCTCGCCGGCAAGAGCGCGATTCTCGACGTGGACTACGGAGCGGGGCGTATCCTGATGTACGGGTTCCGCGTACAGCATCGCGGGCAGACCCACGGGACGTTCAAGCTGCTGTTCAACGCGCTGCTGAGCGACGGGCCGAGGCCGGCGACCGAGCAGGACTGACTCGCCCGGTCGGAGGCGCCGCGGGTGCCCGCGGCGCCTACCGGTCGCTTCCGGGTGGCGCGAGCGGCACGACGGTCGGCGCCGTGATCGTCGTCAGCTGAGGTGTCATCCTCGGGTCGATGCCGCCGAGACCTGCCGCGGCCGGGCGCACGCCGTTCGCGCCGGCGGCCGAGGCTTGTACCAGCGCCTGCGCGGACGAGTCCGCGCCGGTGACGCTCGCGTCGACCTGGGCGAAGGTCGGCCCCTGACCCCACGGGAGACGCACCGGCACCGCGTGGTCCGGAGGTGTTATGCCGCGAATGAACTCCGGGTTGAGCCGGGCGACCTCGTCGTAGGAGACGCCCGCGGCCTGCGCGATCGTCGCGAGAGAGGTGAGGCCCGGGACGTAGACGACGTCGAAGCGCAGTGGCGCGGTGGTCGGGATCTCGAAGCCGTATTCCTCCGGGTTTTCCACCACGCGGATCGTGCTGTACAGCTTCGGCACGTAGTTCTGTGTCTCGACGGGGAAGAAGTCCCGCAGCGCCCAGAACAGCGAATCGCTGTACGGTTCCCCCGGTGCGTGGAACTCCAGGATCCTCTGGACGCGCGCAGGTCCGGCGTTGTACGCCGCGAGCGTCAGGAACCACGATCCGAACTCTCGGTTCAGATCCGTGATGAACTGCATCGCCGCTTCCGTCGACTTCATCGGGTTCCGGCGCTCGTCCAGAAGCGGCGTGACCTCCAACCCGAGCGTTCGTGCGGTGGGCGGCATGAGCTGCCAGAGCCCGACGGCCCCGACCCGACTGGTGGCTCGGAGGCTATAGCCACTCTCGATGACCGGCAGATACCGAAGCGACATGGGGAGGTCGCGTTCCGCGAGGGCCGAGTCGACCGTCGTGCTCAACGTCGCCATACGGTCGAGATAGACCGGGAGCCACCGTCGGCCGGCTCCCCGCCAATACGCGTCCCAATGGTCCACCGCGCGGAGGAAGTCGGGATCATCGAGCATGGGCGAGTCGAGGAGGCCGTCGCCCAGGCTGACGGCCATCACCTCCGTGACCAGTGGTCCCTTCGGCTCGGGTGGCTCGAGGAGCGGGGGACCCATCGGGAGTGTGTGCAGGACACTCTCACTGAAGGGGGACGGAGGGGGACCCTGATGCGTGACCGAGGAGCATCCGTAGACCAGCGTCCCCGCGAGCAACACGACCGTGAGGGACTGGCGAATGGGATGGAAGCCGACTCCGATGCTCTCGTCTCGGGCGTGGAAGCGCGCCACGAGCGGTTGGAGCCAGGAGAAGGCGATCCTCGCGAGTTTGCGTAGCTGTACCCACGCGAAGCGGAGCGTGATACGTATTCGGACTCCGGTGAGCCATGGATCCCGAACGAGGGCGAGGGCGGCGTGACCGACCGAGCGCACGCGTCGGGGTACCCCCCCCCTGGGCCGAGGCAGCGCTCCGAGCGCAGTACGGATGTGGCAGAGAGACTGCCGACCGGTGCGCTGGACGGAGGCCAGAAAGCCGCTGTTCAGTGCTGACATGGAGACGGGGGGGCTGTAGGGAGCCAAATGGCCATAACCGCGTCGGTCACGACCGGGCTCGGACCGTCCCCCCCGGGCGGTCACATCGTTAATCGATGGACTTACTCCAAAGCTATGCAACTCTTGCCTAGCTTCGGAAGAACTTTCTTTCCCCCTGTGAAGTGCGCTTGAATTGTGGGGTTTCTCGAGGGTACCGCGTGTCGCGTGTCGGCGCCGACCCCGAAATTCGACGTGACTCCGACGCCGGGCTCAGGCTCAGTCGATCCCCAGCACGTGCTTGGGCATGTGCATGCTCACGAGCACATGAGGGACGTCGACCACCTCCGCGATCTTGAGATCGCCGGCGAGTGAGCACAGCACGTAGGCGTCCTCGGGCTCCAATCCGTGGACCTCGACGAGGTAGTCGATCATGTACGTCGTTGCCTTCCGCGCGGCTTCGTCCAACGTCGTCGCGAACGCGGTGACCGCGTAGTACTCGTCGGTCTCGTATTGCGGCTCCTCGATGGCTCGGGCGCCGTCGACGACCTCGATCCGGTAGCGGATGCGCATCGGCGCCTCGATCGCGGTTCCCGAGACCTCGCCGTCCCCCTGCGCCGCGTGGGTGTCTCCGATCGAGAAGAGGGCGCCATCCACGAACACGGGGAAATACACCGTCGTGCCGACGCCGATGTGCCGGTTGTCCATGTTGCCCCCGTTGGCGCGGGGCGGGATCGTCGAGAGCATCGAATCCGTCGCCGGCGCGACGCCCATCACTCCGGCGAACGGGCTCAGCGGCACCGTGATGCGCTCGTTGAAGCGGACCTCGGTCGCGCCCGGGGGGATCTCGAATCCCCTGTAGTAGGGCTCCGTGAACCGGTCGGCGAGGAAGCCGAAGCCCGGTGCGATGGCGGCCCACCCCCACGCTCCGATCTCGATGTCGAGCAGCGTGACGGCGATGACGTCCCCTGCGCGAACTCCCTCGACAGCCACGGGCCCGGTGAGCGGATGGATCGGGTCGAAGTCGAGGGTCGCCACGTCGGCGGCGTCCGAGTCCGCGTCGAACTGCCCGTCGGACGCTTCCTTGGTGAAGACCTCCACCACCGCTCCGGAGGGGACAGTCGCGACCGGCGGGATGGTCGCGCTCCAGCGGTTGTGCGTCTGATCGTCCGTGAGCACGACGTCGGGCTCGGGCACCGCGGCTTGGGACGTGGCCGCGGTCGCAGCCCCGCCCTCGGGCGGAGGGCCGGAGCAGGCCGTGAGGAAGGTGGGCAAGAGGAGGACGCCCGCCAGGACGAAGGGCGCCCGCCCCACGGGTGTCGAGAGCGACGAGATCCGGAACAGACGCATGGCTGACTCCTCGAGTGGCGGGGGCCCTTACGGGCGAGAGAGAGAAGGGGCGGGGTTCGGCGCATCCCGTCAATCCGAGGTGAACAGAGATCCGCGGGGGCCGCCCGGCGTGGGCAACGGGGGCGGCGTGGGACGTGCGCCCGTCGGTCCCTGTAAGGGACTCCGTTGCGCCGCGGTACGTTTCACGGGCGTGTCGACGGGAATCCGAGGGGAGGTGAGGCGGATGGGTCGGAGGAAACGGGTCGCCGTGATCTTCGCGGTCTTCGTGGTCGCGGCCTTCGGGCCGGGGCCCGACTCGAAGCTGCACGCGCAGGCGGACACGGAGGGTCTCGAGGGCGTGTGGGCCGGCACGATCACACACAACGGCCAGGCCACAACGTTCGGCCTGAGGTTCGAGGTGGTGCACGAGGACTCGGCGCGTGTGCACCTCTACATGCCCGAGATCGGCTTCCGCGACGTGTTCGCGGGTACCGCCCACGTGTCGGATTCCCGGATCGTGCTCGGAAGCTGGATGGGCGAGTGGGACCCCAACGACGAGCGGGTTCGTGGACTCGTTCCCGCCGCCGTCCTCCCGGCCTACGAGGTCCCGTTCGAGCTCAGCCGGG
>JBDHDM010000254.1:0-6366 GCA_039591515.1 Gemmatimonadota bacterium
CGATCGCGATCGCGTTGCCGGATAGGGGATGCGTGCTACCTTCGCCCGACTGAGAACCTCCAGCGGATACGGATTGTGGAAGGGACACCACGGACAGGAATGGTCAACTCGCTGTGCCGCGTCGTCGGCTTGACCGCGCTCCTCGCCTTCGCCGCGTGCGCGGGCGAGACCGCCGATCCTGCCGATCTGGTGCTCCGCGGGGGCACGATCGTCACGGTCGACGACGCCAACCGTGAAGTCCAAGCGCTCGCCGCCCGCGATGGCCGGATCGTGGCGCTCGGGTCGGATGCCGAGGTGGAAGCCTTCATCGGCCCCAGCACCGAGGTCATCGACCTCGACGGAGCGATGGCGATGCCCGGCTTCATCGAGGGCCACGCGCACTACATGGGGGTCGGTCGCTCCACGCTCCAGCTCAATCTCATGGAGGTCGCGAACTGGGACGAAGTCGTGCGGATGGTGGGGGAGGCCGCGGCTGACGCCGATCCCGGTGAGCTGATCACGGGCCGCGGGTGGCACCAGGAGAAGTGGGACCGACGGCCGGAGCCGAACGTCGACGGCCTGCCGTACCACGAGTCCCTGAGCGCGGTCTCGCCGGACAACCCCGTCCTTCTGACCCACGCGAGCGGACACGCCACGTTCGCCAATGCGAAGGCCATGGAGCTTTCCGAGATCACCGCCTCCACGGCCGATCCGGAGGGCGGTGAAATCGTCCGCGATCCTTCCGGCAATCCGATCGGGGCCTTCCGCGAAACCGCGTCGGGCCTGCTCGGTGCCGCCCGGGCCAACGCGAGTGAGCCGGATCCGCGCCGGGTGGCGTTGTTGGCGCAGGAGGAGGCGTTCTCCAAGGGCATCACCTCCTTCCACGACGCGGGATCGGGATGGGGCACGGTCGACCTGTGGAAGTCCATGGTCGACGGCGGCGACCTGAAGATCCGCATCTATTCGATGATCCGGGCGAACCCGGCCTCGTTGGCCGAGAACCTCGCCGCGTATCGCGTGGTCGGATACGGGGGCGATCGGCTCACGGTCCGGGCGATCAAGGTGTCGATCGACGGCGCCCTCGGGTCGCACGGTGCCTGGCTGCTCGAGCCGTACGAGGACCTGCCGACCTCCTCCGGCCTCAACACCACCCCGCTCGAAGACGTGATCGAGACCGCCCGACTCGCCATGGAGCACGACTACCAATTCAACGTGCACGCGATCGGCGATCGCGGGAACCGCGAGACACTCGACATCTTCGAGGAGGCGTACGGGGCAGCCGGCGAGGGAGACTACCGGTGGCGCATCGAGCACGCCCAGCACCTGCATCCGGACGACATCCCGCGATTCGGTGGGCTCGGGGTCATCGCGTCGATGCAGGGTGTGCACGCGACCTCCGACGGGCCCTGGATCGAGGCAAAGCTGGGCGCCCAGCGGTCCGAGGAAGGTGCATACGTTTGGCAGAAGTTGATGGACACGGGTGCCGTCGTCATGAACGGCACGGATGCGCCGGTCGAGGACGTCGACCCGCTCGCGAGCTACTACGCCACCGTCTCCCGGAGGATGGCGACCGGGGACGTCCTCTACCCGGACCAGCGGATGGACCGCATCGAGGCGCTGCGATCGTATACGATCAACGGCGCGTATGGCGCCTTCGAGGAGGAGCTGAAGGGTACGCTCGAAGTCGGCAAGCTCGCGGACGTCACGGTCCTTTCGCAGAACCTCCTCACCGTCGACGAGGCTCGACTCCCCGACACCGAGGTCATCTACACGATCGTCGGCGGAGAAGTCGTCTATTCGGGAGCCGGACGTTGAGCGACGTCACGGGTGCGGACCTCCCGTCGGACGACCCCTCTCAGCCACCGCTACCGCTCGAGGGCAGCATCCCCGACATCCTCGCGATCATCGAGAGCGCGAAAGCGCGCGGGGGAATCGACGCCATGGAGCGGTTCGTGGCGAAGGCCTTACCCGAAGCCGAAGAGGCCGAGGTGCAGGAAGCGTCCCAGGTCGCCCTGGAAGTGATCGAATCCGTGCCCGTCTTTCTGGCGCGCGCGCGCCAGGAGGCTCGGGATCGGGGGCTGTCCAGGGTGGTCGTCCCGCTGCTCGACCATGCGGAGCGGTACTATCTGCAGCCGATGGACCTCATCCCGGAGATGACGCAGGGCTTGCCGGGCCTCCTCGACGACTCCTACCTCGTCATCCGGATCATCGAGAACTTGGAGAAGGGCCCCGAGGCCTTCCTCGACTGGGACCTCGAATACCCGGCCCGCTTCCTCCGGCGCCTGATCGGTCCCGTGGTTTCGAAGAAGCTGGACCGGATCGCCGGCCAGGCGATGCAGCAGGTCTCGTCGCAGCTGGCCGAGTTCTGGGAGAAGATGTCCCACCCGGCTTGATCGAACCTCTGGTGTGACTTCCGCGCGGTACGTCCCGGGGATCGACGGGATGCGGGCCCTCGCGGTCGCGGGGGTGGTCGTCTATCACGTCCGGGAGGTCTTTCTCCCGGGCGGGTGGACGGGCGTCGATCTCTTCTTCGTCATCTCGGGATACGTCATCGCCCGGAGCCTCTCGGGATATCCCGGAGCGCCGCGCGCCCTCATCGCAGACTTCTATGCGCGACGCATCCGGCGCCTGTATCCGGCACTCGTCTTCATGCTGCTCGTCGTCACGGTCGCGACGGTGCTCTTCGTGCCCGCGTCGTGGCTCAGCCAAACGATCGGCCAGACCGGACGTGGGGCCTTCTTCGGCCTCTCGAACTTCGTGCTGGCGGGGACGGACGACTACTTCTCGCCGAGAGGGGACTTCAACCCGTTCACGCACACCTGGTCGCTCGGGGTGGAGGAGCAGTTCTACCTCGTCTTCCCGTTGCTGCTGCTGCCTTGGATCCGCGGCGACCGGGTCGGGGCCCGCCTCGCCCGCGCGGGGCTGCCCGTGCTCTTCGTGGTGTCGCTCGGCTTCGCCGCTTGGGAGACGCAGTCGGCGCCCACGCGCGCGTTCTATCTCTTGCCCTCGAGGTTCTGGGAGATCGCGGCCGGGGCGCTGGTGCATCTTGCACACCGCCGTGGCTTCGCGATCCCTACGCGGCCCGTATGGGGTGAGCTGTTCGCCCTCGGTGGCCTCGCGATGGTGGCCGCCGGCTTCGTATTGGCCGCCGACTCGGCCCTACCGGTACCCGCGGCGATTCCCGCCGTCGTGGGTGGCGCCGCGATGCTGGTCGGACTCGCCGCTCCGTCGGGGCCGGGAATGCGCAGGGGACTCCTCGAGACCGGATGGGCGCGCCACGTAGGTCGCATCTCCTATTCTCTCTATCTCTGGCATTGGCCGGTTCTGGTGCTGTTCCGTTGGACGACCGGGCTCGACAGCGTTTTGGAGACCGCGCTCGCGCTGGGGCTCTCCTTCGCCGCGGCGGAGGCGTCGTACCGGTGGGTGGAAGAGCCGATCCGGCGGCCCCGCTTCGCCCCCGGGCTCCGCTCGCGGAGGGTGATCGCGGGCGGCCTCTCGGCGATCGGAGTCTGCTGGGGGGTCGCGGCGCTCCTTTTCGTGGCGCGGCCGGCGCTGACGCTGTCCGTCACCGGCGACACGCGGACGTGGTATGTGCGGGCCTATTCACCGGCGGCGGTGCCGGCCTCGGCACCTCGGTTCGATTTCGCCGGTCGGCGGCTGCTGGTGGCGGGCGATTCGCACGCGTTCGCATACGGGACGACGTTTCAGATGCTCCGGGAGGCGACCGGGCTCGAGGTCGTCCAGCTCGACACCGGCGGGTGTGCCGTATTGGACCTGCTCAGTCCGATCCCGGATGGGTGCCGCGAGCCCGTGGCACGAGCCCTCCAGGAGATCGCGCGCCGCGCGCGTCCTGGGGACGTCGTGTTCCTTCCGGCCCGTCGCACGCTGCGCCTCGGTGACCAATGGGCCGGCACCCCCGAGTCCGAGCTCGGCGAGGACCTCGCGCGGGTGGCCCGGCCGGATCATCGCCGAGGGGTGGACGCTGAGGCCGCTGATGTGGTGGCCGGGCTGTCGAGCCGGGGCGTGACGATCCTCTTCGACGCGCCTAAGCCCGTCTTTCCGGCTCCCGCGTTTCGTTGCAGCGATTGGTTCAACCGGTCGAACCCCGTGTGCGTGCCCGGGCTCGCCATCCGGCGAGGCGATCTCGATCCGCTGCAGGACGCGGCCCGTGTGTCTCTGGAGCGTCTACGGAGGAGCTTCGCGACCGTCGAGGTCTGGGACGTCACGCCCACACTCTGCCCCGAGGATCCCTGCTCGGCGATTCAGGCCGGTCTGCCCGTGTTCTTCGACGGGGACCACCTGACGGCGCATGGGAATCGGCTGCTGTACGTCGATCTGGCCCACGTCCTCGAGGCCGCCTGGAGCAGCCCTCCGTGACCGTTGTTTCGCACCGTCCGCCCCATCGGGTCACATCCTCCCGCCGATATCGGCATCCCGGTGGAGTCGGCGTTCCGGTATAGGGTGTATCACCGGTGCCGGCGAGCGGCGGGCTTTGTGCATAGGCGCGAACATGGTCATCTTACGGCCATGTCCAGACCCGATCGCCGACGGCACGGCTCCTTCCTCGCGACGGTGCTCGCATTCCAGGCCATCGCCATGCCCCTCGGGGCGTGCGGCCAGGGGCACGCGAGCGGCCATTCGGAAGAGAATGCCGAGACGTCGCGCGAGTCGACACACGCGACGGGCGAGCGTGCGCCGCACGGAGCGCATCAGGACGAGCGGTCCGACTCAGATCCTCTTGGTTGGGATCACGGGCTGCCCGACTCCCACGATTCGTCCTCGAGTGACTGCGCCGCCCTCGCCGGGTGCGGGTCGGCTGTGACCCTCGCACAGGCCGAGGAGCCGGCGGAGGCCGGACCGGACACTTCGCCCCCGGGTCCCCGCCTGTACGGTGAGACCTCGCCCGTGGACCTGGGCATCGCCACCCCACCTCCGAAGATCTAGCTCCTCCGCACCGCTGGTGCCCAGCCGCCCTCGTTGCCTGGGCGGCCCCTGAGGACCCCTACTGATCTTCACAGGAGGTATCGGTGTTCGAACACCGATCGTGCCTCGCGCTCGTCACGCTCTGGACGGCATTCCATGGCGTTTCCGGTGCAGAGGCGCAGACAACCGCAGACACCATCCGAATCGAGCAGGTGATTGCGGAAGCGCTCCGCGAGAGCCCGCAGTTACGGTCCGCGAGGCTGCGTGCCGAGATCCAGCAGGAACGCGACACCCGCGCCGGCTCGCTTCCGGATCCCGTCCTCAGCCTCGGCCTGATGAACCGCCCGTTCGACTTCGGGGCGGACCAGGCGGTGACGATGAACCAGATCCAGCTGTCGCAGCGCCTGCCGTGGGCCGGCAAGCGTTCCTCGTCGAGCGCGCGCGAGGAGGGCCTCGCCCAGGCGGCGGAGCTCGACGCCTCGGAGGTGGCGGTGTCGGTGATCGAGCGGGTGCGAGCGCTCTATTATCGCATGGCGTACATCGATCGGGCCGTCGAAGTCATGGAGGAGACGCAGAGACTTCTGTCCGAGCTCCAGCAGACGGCGGCCACCCTGTACTCGGTCGGCTCGGCGGTTCAACAGGATGTGCTCCAGGCCCAGGTGGCCGAGGGCCGGATGGAGGCAGACGTTCGGGTCATGCGGGAGGGGAGGGTCGCTGCGGGGGCCCGCTTCAACGCCCTGCTGGGCCGACCGCCTGATGCCCCCGTTGGCGGCCTCGAACTGCCCGAGCCGACCACGGACCTGCCGGAGCTCGAAGAGCTCATGGGACTCGCCGAACGTCGTCCGGCCGTCCGAGCGGCGCGCGCCCGCGTCGACGCGGCCTCGGCCCAACGTGAGTTCGCGGGTCGCGCGCACCTTCCGGACGTGAACGTGACGGTCGGGTACAGTCAGCGTTCCAGCTTCGACGATCTCTTTTCGGTCATGGTCGGGATTCCGATTCCCCTGAACCGCGGGGCGTCGCAGGAACCGCTCCAACGGGAGTCGGAAGCCGCGGAGGTCGCGGCGGAGGCGCGGGAGCTCGAGCTCTACAACGAAACCTATGCGAGCCTCGCGGAGCGGCGATCGGAGGCCGCGCGTGCGGCGGACGTCTCGGAGCTGCTGCGCACCGACGTACTGCCCCAGGCCCGGGCCGCGGTCGAGTCCGGCCTCTCGTCGTACCGGGTGGGCCGCCTGGACTTCACGGCCGTGCTGCAGAGCCAGATGCTGGTCAACCAATTCGAAATCGAACGACTGCGTCTGGCCGCCGAGCATCAGGGTGCGCTCGCGGCAATCGACGCGCTGATCGGGGTCATCCCCGGAGGTACCCAATGAACGGCTCGCGCTCGGTGCTGGCCCTCGTCGCGCTCCTTCTCGTCGCCTGTCGCGGCGCAGAGACCCCCGAGACCGAGATGGACGCGGGCATGGA
>JBDHDM010000255.1:0-6354 GCA_039591515.1 Gemmatimonadota bacterium
CCCAAGCGCTCCCCGTAGTACGAGAGCATCTCCTTGGCCGGCAGCTTCTCGGGGTAGAAGGGGCCCTTCCACTCCTTGTAGCTGTAGCCGCTGGTGCCGACGTGGAGTCGCATGCCTCTTCCTCTCGTTCGTTCAGGAGTCGCCAACGTGGCGTCGGCGAAGAGGCGGCTGCAAGGCCGGTCGGCAAGGAGCGGGCCGAATCACCATCGGTCAGGAGCCGGAGCTCCAACCCCGGAAGAGGTCCACGACGTCGTCCCTGTGCGCGTGCCGAGCCCAATCCACCGGGGCACCGCCGTACGTCGGCTCTCGGGCGGTCGGATCCGCCCCGAGCTCGAGCAGCAGCCGCACGACCTCCGGCCAGCCGGCCCAGGCCGCCCCGTGCAGCGGCGCAACCGGAAACGGGCCCCAGTGCCGGAGTCGCGCCGGGTCGGCGCCCTTCTCGTGCAGCCAGGATACGACCTCCGGCCAGCCGTTGACGGACGCAGCCAGCAGCGCGTCGCTCAGAACCTCATCATCGGAGGCATCAGCGCCGCCACGGACCGTCCGACGCCAGATCTCGTCCGCACCCGGGAGGAGCCCCCCATCGTCGTCGAAGAAGGTGGCGACGAGGTCGAGCCGGCCGAGTCCGGCCGCGGTCGGGAGGTCCGCTCGCACACCGCGCCGGTGGAGCATCGCCGCCACCTCTCGCTGGCCCTGGTGCTCCACGGTGTGGTAGAGGGACCCGAACAGGCCACCATCGGGGTCGAGCCGAGCGCCGTGCTCGAGCAGCAGGTCGATGAGTCGCTCCGTGAAGCCCTGCTCGTGCGCCAGTCGGCCGGTCGCAACGAGGCCCAGAACCGTGCCGCCCCCGGTCGTCGGTTGGGACGGTCCACCCCCACACCCGGCGTCCGGGTCCGCGCCCGCCCGAAGCAACGCGCGGGCGATCGTGACGACGCTGTCCGGCAACTCGCCCCGAACGGGGTTCCCCGCCACGTGATGAAGAAGCGTGGCCCGGTGGAAGTACCCATCGTACGGAGGCTCTGTGGAGGACACACGCGCGGAGACGAGGTCCGGATGCGCCGCCAACAACGTCTCGAGACCTGGCACGTCTCCCGCGTCGACCGCAAGCAGGGCCTCCGCAAAGTGTGGATGACCGGACAGCAACGGGTCACTCTGGTCCGCGGGAGGTCACGGCGCGAAACTTCGGGTCGTGAAGAGCCGCGGCAGAGAGCTCCACAGGGATCGGCTCGAGAGGAGGGGGTGACATGGGTCCGGAGGTTTGGGTCGGCATCGCGGCCGTCTTCATCAGCGGAGGAGCCATCGGCTCCGCGGGTACCCTCCTTGCGCAGTGGCTGCTACGCAAGCTGGAAGACGGACCTGCGCCACAACGGACCCTGGAAGCGGTCGAGCGAGACGCGTTGAGGTCCGAGGTCGCGGAGCTTCACAAGCACATCCGGAACATGGACGCCCGCCTGGACTTCACCGAGCGATTGCTCGACGGCGCGCTGCCACTGTCCCCGCCCCCGACCCGCCTGCCCGCGCTGCCGGAAGAAGGAAGGTGAGGCCACCCTGTCTCGGGTGACCCACCTCCGCTTCCTCAGACTATTCCTTCAGACTACTTCTTCCCGCGTTTCTTCGGCTTGCGGCCCTGGTTGGGATGCTCCAGGTACTTCCACGTCTCCCCACGCCGGAGCATGTAGATCGTGCTGGGCGACACCTCGAGCTTGCGTGCCCAGTCCGCACCCGAGCGCTTCCAACGATCGTGCTTCTCGTCCCAATCGTCGAGCACGCGCCGTGCCTGACTCTCGGTGAGCTCGGAATGGGGCGAGTTCTCGCCTCGTAGCCACACGTTGGAGCCATACCAACGATCCACACGCTGAATGGGGCCACCGACCTTTCTTCCGGTGTGCCCGAGACAGTAGTGGCGCACCTGGTCGACCGAAAAGTCGGGGTGCATGCGGGCGATCTCAGCGTAGAGGTAACCGTCCTCGGCGAGCTTGCGCCACTTGAGGACGAGCTTGTTGTCAGGCTTCGGCATGCGACTCGCGCTCCTTTTCTGCAACGATCGGGGATTCGGAACTTCGATTGATTAAGCTTTATATAACTTAAGGGTCATGCTTAATATACCCCCTTCGGCGGATTCGTTGTACCCCTCGACTGCAGATAAGCACTCGGGCGTTCGGGGCGGTGTGGCGTCCGGTGGCGGCGACCGGATCACGGACGTCCCGTGACTACCGGTTCGTCGGTGACAGCCTATGCAGGAATCGTGCTCGAAACTTCGCAACCGTGCGCGGCCCGACTCTGATCGTCGGAGTGCGTGAAAACCGCCGAGCGGTACTGGGGGCCGACGTCCGCCCCCTGCCGGTTCAGCGTCGTCGGATCGTGGATGCCGAAGAAGATCTCCAATAGCTCCCCATATGCGATGACGTCCGGATCGTACTCCACCTGGACCACCGCGGCGTGCCCCGTCTGCGCAGTGCATACCTGTTGGTAAGTCGGGTTCGGAACGTGACCTCCCGCGTACCCGGACTGCACCCCGCGTACGCCTCCGACCATCTCGAAGACCGCCTCCAGACCCCAGAAACAGCCCCCACCCAACGTGGCGTATCCGCTCTCGTTCATCAGGAAATCGTCTTCTTCTCCTTCTCGGGACGCTCCCACGGTTCCCACTCAACCCCCAGCACGTGCTTCTGGATCCATCTGATTTCTTCGATGTCGCGTGTGCGCTGGTGCCGGGGCTCGCGGAAGCCGTGCGGCTCCCTGGGAAAGCGGATGTAGCGCGTCGTCTTGCCCTGGTCCTTCAGAGCCTGGAAGAACATCATGCTCTGCGGCTCCGTGTCGGTGCGGTCGTTGATGCCGTGGAGGATCAGCGTCGGCGTGGTCACGTTGGCGACGTGTGTCAGCGGGGAGCGTTCCCGCCACGCGTCCGGATTCTCCCACGGTGTGCCCCCGATGTACCAAAGTGACACGTCGTGGTTGAAGCCGGGTCCGTACTCGGACGTCCAGTCCGAGACCATGGCGCCGACCGAGGCGGCTTTGAACCTGTCGGTCTGGGTGACGGTCCACCCGCCGAGGATGCCTCCGTAACTCCAGCCGCGGAGCCCGAGCCGATCCGGATCGGCGATTCCCTCGGAGACCACGTGATCGACGCCGGTCATGAGGTCCTCGTAGTCGCCCCCCCCGATGTCGCCCATGTTCCCGCGGAGCAGCTGGTCGGTGTAACCCGAGCTACCGCGCACGTTCGGGGAGAGCTGGGCGTACCCGAGGCCGGCCCACACGTGGTTGCGGGCGTTGAAGGTGTTCCTGAACACACCGGCGGGCCCCCCGTGGATGTGCAGCAGCAAGGGCATCCGCCCCGCCGCGTAGCCGGAGGGGAGCGTGAGGATGCCCTCGATCTCGAGCCCGTCACGACTCTGCCAACGGATCGTCCGTGACTCGCCGAGCTCGATCTCCGACTCGATCCACGGATTGGCCTCGGTCAGACGAACCCCTTCTCCGCCATCCGTGGGACCGCTCCACACGTCCGGAGGCGTGGCCCAGTCCTCGGCGATATACACCATGCGTGTGCGGTCGCGGGAAAACGACGTGGGAGAGAGCGACCCGACCGCCTCCGTCACCTTCTCGACGGAGCCGGAAGCGATGTCGACTCGATACAGGTTGGTGTCGGTCCGCTGGAGCCCTCCGAACAGGATCGCCGCACCATCCGGCGTCCAGGCGTACGTGCGGAGGCTGCCCTGGAAGGCTTCGGTTACGATGTGCCGGTCACCCGACTCCACGTCCATGACCCAGATCCTGTCCAGCAGGAGCTCCCACTCCCCGTCGCTGCGCGCCATATAGGCGATCCGTCGCCCGTCGGGCGCCCAGGAGAGCCTGCTTTCCGGCGCTCGATTCTCCGTGAGCCGCCGCATCTCGCCGGACCCCACGTCGAGCAGTTGGATCTCGGACAGATACCCCTGGTTGCGGCGGTTCTCCGCCCGCGCCGCGAACACGATCCGCGTCCCGTCGGGTGAGACCGCGAAGGAGCCGATCCGGTGCTCGGCGTCGGTCAGGCGCACCTCTTCCTTCGACTCGACGTCGATGCTCCACAGGTCGTTCCACTGGCCGGCCTGCTGACCGTTGGGTCCCTCGTCCACGAAGATGGCGTCGCTGCCCGCCTCCCGTTCCTTCTCCTCCTCTTCATCGCGCTCGTGTTCCGCGACGAAGACGATACGAGCGCCGTCGTCGGTCCAAGCGTAGGAACCCACCGCCGTCTCGTGCTCTGACAGCTGGAGCGCCTCACCTCCGTTCGTGCGTATGAGGAAGAGCTGGCGCTTGGAGTCGATCGTGCGCGTGAACGAAAGCCAGCGCCCGTCGGGTGAGAACGCGAACGAGCTACCGCCCTCTTCCCCGATGAAGCGGTAGGGCTCGTCGCTTCCGTCGGCGGGCACACGCCACCAGGTCGTCTTGCGCTCGTTCTCGTCCCAGTCCAGCTCGGACTTGGAGAAGAGCACCCACTGCCCGTCGGGGGATAGGAGCGCATTCCCGACGCCTGTCATGTTCAAGGCGTCGTCGGTCGTCATCGCTCGCCGTTCCTGGCCCGTGGACAGAGCGGGTAGCGAGAGCGTCAGCAGCGCGGCGATCAGGATACGCACGGCAACCTCCGGATGGCCGTATGTTCGAAGCGCTCCATCGTCACGCGGTCGACGGCGCGACACAAGTGTGCGGCCCTCACTCGCGGCAGAAGGAGGACCTGATCGTGGATACGGCACGGTACGTCTTCGGAGTCCTCGTCGTCACCTGTCTCCCGCCGGGGCTCCTGTGGTGGTTCCTCATCCACCCGTTCGTGGGGTTCTGGCGGGGCGTGGGGCCTCGGAACACTCTGATCGCGATGGGCGTGATCGGGGTCGGCGGCGTCGCGGCGCTCTACCAGGTTCGAGATGCCCTTCTGATCCGTGATCTCGGCACCAGCCCGGGCACGCTGATGGCGGCTTTCGCACTCCTCGGAGTGTCCGTGGCGATCGCGTTGCAGCGACGGAAGCATTTGGACATGCGCACACTCGCCGGTGTGCCCGAGCTGGCGCCCGAGGCACCGGGCAAGCTGCTGACCGAAGGGATCTACGCCTCGATCCGACACCCCCGCTACGTGGAGATCTGTCTCGGCTCGATGGCGTACGCGGTTCTTTCGATGTGGCTGGGAGCGTTGATCGTGGCCACCCTGACCTTCCCGATCGTACACCTGATCGTGCTGCTCGAGGAGCGAGAGCTCGCGGACCGCTTCGGAGACGAATTCGAGCGCTACCGTGCTCGCGTGCCCCGCTACGTTCCGAGATTCGGCAGAAGCTCGAAGTCCTGAACAGTCTCCACGAGTCGGTATCCGATCCGGCGGTAGATCGCGTTGGACGTGGGGTTCGAGAGGTCCGTGTAGAGCACGCAGAACCCGCACCCCTCGTCGAGCATCTTCTGGCTCAGGTCGGCCACGAGCGCCGTGGCGTATCCGCGACCCCGTTGCTCCGGAGGGGTATAGACGTACCCGATGCGCACGCCCCGGCGGGTCCGTCCGCGCGCGACCGCGATGCTCGTCGCTCGCCCCTCGTCCTCCCACACGTGCAACCCACCGGCGTCGAGCCATCGGGCGACGGACGAGGCGTCGGGCGGGAAGGGAATGCCTGTGTCCCGGGAGAAGCCCTCTCCCCATCGGACCGCCAGGTCGATCTCGGCCACCGTAGACAGACGCATGAAGCCGGGCACCCCGGCGGGGCGGTCGACCCGGTCGAGCCGGTAGATGCCCTGTTCCATTCCGGGTCGGACGGCTCCGGCGCGCAGGTCGGTCCACGCCTCGGCCACGGCGCGGGCCTCGTCGACCGGTCCGAGCACGGCCGGGATGGATCGGTAGCGCCCGGCGAGGAAGTGTGCCACGGGCCGGGCGGCCGCCGTCGGCATCGACGTGAGGAGAACCTTGTGGGGCGGCGTCCGCAGCACGCAGCCGACCAGTCGCCCGGTCTCCCCATCCTCCACGGTGGCGAAGACGGGCTCGTCCTCCGTCGAAGGCGGTCGCTCGCCCGCCCCGGCCGCGGGGGCGGGGGCGGGGGCGTTCACCCGAGCGGCCGAGAGGCTGAGCACGAGGTTGTTCCGGTCCTCGTCGGCGAGAAGGAACGTCCGCGCCCGCGCCAGAAACGCCTCGGCCCCGTCGTGATCGTGGACGACGAGTGCCACTCAGGTAGGTCCTCGAGCGGGTGCGTCGGCCAGCACCGACGCCATGACCTCGACGGCCTCGTCGACCTCGGTGTCGGACACGTCGCGATGCAGCACCGCGCGCACGCCATGGCGCCCGTTCGGCAGCATGTGCACGCCCCGCTCGTGACAAGCCGACGCGAAGTCACCCGCATCCATCGAGAC
>JBDHDM010000256.1:0-6346 GCA_039591515.1 Gemmatimonadota bacterium
CGGCGGCCCTGAGCGTGGTGCTCCTGCCCGCGACGCCGTCCGCGCACGGGGAATCGGGGGTCGGTGGAGCACTGGTGGACCGGCTCATCTGGGTGTCCGCGCGAGCCACCGCGTCACCGCGCCCGGCGCTCATGGCGGTGGGCGCGCTCGCCGTCCTGTGTCTGGTCTCGATCCCGCTGATGCGACCGGCGTCCGTGCTCCCGGAGCTCGAGGAGATGCATCTTCTCGTGCGCTGGGAGGGAAGCAGCAGCACCTCACATCCCGCCATGAGCCGCATCACGGGGCGGATCGGACAGGAGATCCGGTCGATCCCCGGCGTGCGGGAAGTGAGCGGGCAGGTCGGCCGGGCCGTGATGTCCGACAAGCGCATGGATGTCAACAGCGGCGAGCTATGGGTGAGCCTCGATCAGGAGGCCGACTACGACGCGACCGTTGCCGCCGTCTCCGGCGTGGTGTCCTCGTATCCCGGGCTGTCGGGGGAAGTCATGACGTATCTGCAGGCCCGGGTTCGAGAGGAGCTCTCCGGTACGCGCGATCCCTTGGTCGTGCGGGTCTACGGTGAAGACCTCGGCGTGATCCGGGAGAAGGCCGATCAAGTCCGGATGGCCCTCGCGGGCATCGACGGCGTGGTCGACCCGAGAGTGAACTTCCCGGAAGAGCGGCCGACCATCGAGATCGAGGTGGACCTCGAGGCGGCTCAGGCCTACGGCCTCAAGCCCGGCGACGTGCGCCGCAGCGCGGCCGTGTTGATCTCGGGCATCGAGGTCGGGAACCTCTTCGAGGAGCAGAAGGTCTTCGACGTCGTGGTGTTGGGAACCCCCGACACCCGCCACAGCCTCACCAGCATCGAGGATCTCCTCATCGACGCACCCGGCGGCGGACACGTCCGCCTGGCGGAGGTAGCCGAGGTCCGACGCGTGCCGGCCGTGACGGTCATCCATCGTGACGCCGCCGCACGGAGCGTCGACGTGACGGCGAGCGTGGATGGGCGTGGCCTCGGCGCGGTGGGGGCCGACGTGGAGCGCGCGATCGCCGGGGTCGACTTCCCCCTCGAGTATCGCGCCGAGCTCCTCGGCCTCTCCGCCGATCGTCTCGCCGCAGAGCGACGGCTGATCGGCTTCGCGATCGCGGCACTTCTTCTGATCATGCTGCTGGTCCAGGCGTTCACGCGCAGTTGGCAGGTCGCCATGGCCTATGTCCTCGCCCTTCCCATGGCCCTCTCGGGCGGCGTCGTCGTCGCGGGTACGGTGCAGGGAGGTGAGCTGTCGCTGGCGGCGATGGCCGGCCTGCTCGCGGTGCTCGCGGTGGCGGTGCGTCAGGGGACCACGATCATGAGTCGCTACCAGAGCCTGGAGGAGGAGGGTGCGGCGTTCGGCCCGGAGCTCGTGAGGCGGGCCACTCACGAACGATTGGGCCCGGTTCTGCTGACCACGCTCGCGACGGGCCTCCTCTTGCTGCCCTTCGCAGTGATGGGCGGCGGCGCGGGCCTCGAGGTCGCCGGTCCGATGGCGGCCGTGGCCCTGGGCGGCCTGGTCACGGCCACGCTCTTCAACCTGGTCGGTTTGCCGGCCCTCTACCTCCTGTTCGGCGCCATCCGGGAGCCTGACCTCGGGCTGCAGCCGCGCCCGATGATCTCCCTCGACGAGGATGGCGATCTCGCCTCCTCCGTGGCGTGAGGAGTGAAGCAATGACTAGACCTGAATCCAATGCCCCCGCGGGAGGTGTGTCATGAGCAACCGTCACTTCTGGGTCCTCGGTGCTCTCTCCGTCTCGTCCCTCCTGCTCGTCGCGTGTGGGCGAGTCCCTCCGGGACCGGCGCAGGCCGAGGCGCCGTCCCACGTCGAGCACATCGATGGCACGGATCTGAGCCGCGTCACGCTCACGGAGAAGGCGATCGAGCGCATCGACCTCCAAACGGCGGAGGTCACCCAACAGGTAATGTCCCGGTCGAGCGCAGCGGTTTCCTGTGTGCCGTACTCGGCCCTCATCTACGATCCCGAGGGCCGGACGTGGGTCTACACCAGCGACGAGCCGGGGTCGTTCGTCCGGGCCGAGGTCGTCGTCGAGTACATCGAGGGTGACCTCGCCGTCCTGGCCAGTGGGCCAGCGGTCGGCACCGTGGTCGCGTCCGTCGCTGTCGCCGAGCTGTACGGCACCGAGTTCGAGGTAGGCCACTGATGATTGACGGAGGCCACTTCTCATGATGCGTTGGATCGTTGGATCGAGCCTGAGGTTTCGGTATCTGGTGATCACGATCGCCGGCGCCCTCGTGCTGTTCGGCGTCGGCCAGCTCCGAAACCTCCCCGTCGACGTTTTTCCGGAATTCGCGCCCCCGATGGTCGAAATCCAGACCCCGGCCCTGGGGCTCTCGCCGGCCGAGGTCGAGGCGCTGATCACCACCCCGCTCGAGGAAGTCCTCGCGGGCGTGCCGGGGCTGGACGTGATGCGCTCCACGTCCGTTCCGCAGCTGTCCTCGGTGAAGATGATCTTCGAGCCGGGGACCGATCTGCTGCTTGCCAGGCAGATGGTGCAGGAGCGCGTCCAGGTCATCACGCCCACGCTTCCCCCCTGGGCGAGTCCGCCCGTGATGCTGCCGCCGCTCTCGGCGACCAGCCGTTCGTTGAAGATCGGACTCTCGTCCGACTCGTTGTCGGTGATCGACCTGTCCATGGTGGCCTACTGGACCATTCGCCAGCGGCTCCTCCGGGTTCCGGGCGTGGCGAACGTGGCGATCTGGGGAGAGCGATTGGAGATGCTCCAGATCCAGGTCGTGCCGGAGCGACTCCAGGAGTACGAGCTCACGCTCAACGACGTCATGGAGGCGACGTCGGACGCGCTCGACGTGGGTCTCTTCCAGTTCTCCGACGGGCACTACGTCGGGACGGGCGGGTGGATCGACACCCCCAACCAGCGCCTCCCGATCCGGCACGTGTTGCCCCTCGTCTACCGGTCGGACCAGGTGTCACCGGATGCGCTGGCAAGCGTGACGGTGGCGCTCCGCGGCGGTGAGCCGGTCCTGATCAGCGACATCGCCGAGGTCGTGGTCGATCACCAGCCCATGGTGGGCGACGCGATCATCAACGACGACCTCGGCCTGTTGCTCATCGTCGAGAAGTTCCCGTGGGGCAATACCCTGGAGCTGACGCGCGGGGTAGAAGCCGCGCTCGACGCGATGAGACCCGGGCTCCCGAACGTGGAGATCGACAGCGAGATCTTCCGGCCTGCCACGTTCATCGAGATGTCGATCGAGAACCTGACGACGGCCCTCTTGGTCGCCTCGATTCTCGTGGTGCTGGTGCTCTTCGTGTTCCTGTACGAGTGGCGTGTGGCCCTCATCAGCTGCACCGCCATCCCGCTGTCCTTGATGACGGGAATGCTCGTGCTCTCGGCCCGCGGGCTCACGATCAACACCATGGTGTTGGCAGGTCTGGTGATCGCCTTGGGCGCCGTCGTGGACGACGCGATCGTCGACGTCGAGAACATCGTGCGAAGATTGCGCCAGGCCCGTAGCGAGGGCAGGAAGACGCCCATCGCCCGCGTGATCCTCGAGGCCTCGTTCGAGGTCCGGCACGCCATCATCTTCTCGACGCTCATCGAGATCATGGCGCTGCTTCCCGTTTTCGTCATGGAAGGCCTTTCCGGGGCCTTCTTCCGCCCCCTGGCCTTCTCGTACGCTCTGGCCGTGGCGGCGTCGACGGTGGTCGCGTTGACGGTCACCCCGGCGATGAGCTTCATCCTGCTGCGCAACGTGCCGCTCGAGAAGCGAGAGTCGCCGCTCGTGCGCTGGCTGCACGGCGGGTACGACGCGCTCCTGACGAGAATCGTCCGGACACCGCGTCCGGCCTACGCCACCGTAGGTGTCATGATGGTGGCGGGTGTCGTGGTCGTGCCTCAGCTCGGCCAATCCCTGCTCCCCGACTTCAAGGAGCGGGACTTCCTGATGCACTGGCTCACGAAGCCCGGTACGTCCTGGCCGGAGATGAACCGCATCACCATCCAGGGTAGCAAGGAGCTTCGAGAGATCCCCGGGGTGCGCAACTTCGGAGCGCACATCGGCCAGGCGTTGATCATGGACGAAGTGGTGGGCATGTACTTCGGGGAGAACTGGGTCAGCGTCGACCCGTCGGTCGACTACGACGTGACGGTGGCGACGATCCAGGCCACGGTGGACGGCTATCCGGGCCTCTTCCGAGACGTGCTCACGTATCTCAAGGAACGGATTCGGGAGGTGCTCACCGGCACCTCGGAGGCGATCGTGATCCGCATCTACGGTCACGACCTCGATCTGCTCCACGAGAAGGCGAGCGAGGTGCGGGAGCATCTGGAAGACATCCCGGGCATCATCGACCTGCATGTGGAGCTGCACGAGAACATCCCGCAGATCGAGGTCGAGGTCGACCTGGACAGGGCTCAGCAATACGGGCTCAAACCGGGCGACGTGCGTCGGGCGGCCACGACGATGATCGCCGGCCAGGAAGCGGGCGACATCCACATCGCGCAGCGCACGTACGACGTGCAGGTGTGGAGCACCCCGGAGGACCGCAACAGCCTCACGGACGTCCAGGAACTGTTGATCGACGTTCCCGGAGGGGGTCACATCCAGCTTCAGGACGTGGCCGACGTCCGTGTGGCTCCCACACCCAACACCATCGAGCACGAGGACCTGAAGCGTAAGATCGACGTCGGAGCCAACGTGAGGGGCCGAGACCTCGGATCTGTCTACGCGGACGTCAGAGCCGCTCTCGCGGAGGTCGAGTTCCCCGTGGGGTACTATCCCGAGCTGCTCGGCGAGTACACCGAGCGTCAGGCGGTTCAGCGGAAGATCATGACGTACGGCGCCGTTGCGCTGATCGCCATCTTCCTTCTGCTCCAGACGTCGTTCGGAAGCACCCGCCTGGCAGCGCTCTCGTTCGTGCTCCTGCCCACGGCGCTCGTGGGTGGCATCCTCGCCGCCTACATGGGCGATGGCGTGCTTTCGCTCGGATCGCTGGTCGGGTTCCTGACCGTGCTCGGCATCGCCGCGCGGAACGGGATCTTGATGATCAACCATTTCCAGCATCTCGAAAAGCACGAAGGCGAGACGTTCGGCGTCGACCTCGTGCTCCGGGGTGCCCGGGAGCGACTGGCGCCGATCCTCATGACGGCCACGACCACCGGGCTGGCCCTTGCGCCCCTGGTGATCGCCGGCTCGATCCCCGGAAACGAGATCGAGCACCCCATGGCCGTCGTGATTCTGGGTGGCCTGGTAACCGCGACGCTGATCAACCTCTTCGTGGTCCCGCCCCTGTATCTGCGGTTCGCCGGAGATCACAGGGGGCAGCCGGCCCCGGCCGAAGCAGTCTGAGCAAAGGAGGCGAGTATGTGGAGAAGGAAGGAGTGGATATGGGGCTCGCGGATCGGCGTTGCGATGGTCGCCTTGTCGTGTAGCGCAGCCACCGACGCGCAGGTGTACGAATTCAGCACGGGGCGCTTCGACAATCCCACCGTCATCGACAACGCGTGGTGGCCGCATCCGCCGGGCACGCAGTTCATCTACGACGGCTTCACTGTCGAAGAGGGCGAGGAGACCGAGCATCAGATCGTCATCACCATCACCGATCTCACGAAGGTCATCGGCGGTGTGAACGCCGTCGTCGTCTACGAGCAGGACATCAGCGACGGTGAGGTGGTCGAGGCAGAGCTCGCCTTCCGGGCGCAGGACAACGACGGCAACGTCTGGCACCTCGGGGAATACTCCGAGGAGTACGAGGACGGCGAGCTGATCGGGGGCCGGACGTGGCTCCAGGGCCACCTGGAGGGGGCCCGTGCCGGCGTCATGGTGCAGGCGAATCCCCAGCCCGGCACACCAGCGTACTCCCAGGGCTTCGCGCCGCCGCCCGTCAACTGGACCGACAACGGGAGAGTCCGGAGCATCGGCGGAACGGACGAGGTGGAGCACGGCGCCTTCGACGACGTCGTGATCATCGAGGAGTTCAACGACGAGGAGCCGGGCGCGATCCAGCTCAAGTCCTACGCTCGGGGCATGGGGTTGATCCGCGTGAGCTGGGCCGGAGACGACGAACAGCAAGAAGAGCTCGAGCTGGTGGAAGTCATCGAGATGACGCCCGAGCAGGTGGCCGAGCTACGCGCCGAGGCACTCGAGCTCGAGACCCGAGCGTACACGTACGGGCAGACACCACCCGCTCAGCAGAGGACCGACATGGGCGGCTCCTGAGCCGGATACGGGCGGCTCCTGGGGGGGACAGTTCGCACGTTTGAGCACGACAAGATGCCAGCAGTCGTAGGACCTCAACCTCAACCCAAAGGAAGCCAAGCATGCGCCTACGAGCGACGCGACTCCGCGGGG
>JBDHDM010000257.1:0-6333 GCA_039591515.1 Gemmatimonadota bacterium
TCTACGAGGGCCTGCTCGTCGACGAGGCTGCCTCGCGCCACGTTCACGAGCACCGCTCCCGGCTTCATGCGCCGGAACGCCGCGGAGTCGATCATGCCCCGGGTCTCCGGCGTGTGGGGGACCGCGACCACCACCGCGTCACCCTCGCGGTACACACGATCGAGACCAGACTCGCCCCACACGATCTCGATCCGGGAGCCCAGCGCCCCACCTCCGGCCACGGGCTCGAGGTCGGCTTCATCCGGGGCGGCCGGGCTTCTTTTGGCCGCGATAACCCGGGCCCCGAGGCTCGCCAGGCGCCGGGCGACCTCTCGCCCGATGCCCCCGAAGCCGACGATGCCGACCGTCGCCGTCGAGAGCTCGGAAAGAGGAGACCCGGCCACGTAGTACGCGTCCGTCGACCATTCCGCCCGCCTCTGCGCATGGATCGCGAAGTCGAGGCCCCGCCCGAAGTGGAGAAGCATCGCCAGCACCGTCTCGGCCATCGGTGGGGCATGCACGCCGGCCGAATTGGTGAAGACGACGGGGCTGGCCAACATGGCGGGCGTCAGGGAGCCACCCACCCCCGCGGCACCCGAGTGGACCCACGCGAGCCGCTCGCCGGCCGAGAGGAGCTCGGCCGGGATGCCGTACCCGAAGTAGATCTCGGCATCCTTCACAGCATCGATCACGGTCGGAGAGACGCGAGCGGCACCGTCACCCGACCCGTCCGTCTCTTCGTCGATCACGAGGAGCTCCCATCCGGACGGCAGGGCCTCGCGGATGCGCGCCGGGACCCAGTCGGGCATCGCCCAGATCGGGCGACGGTCCATCATGTCCAAGATCGCGAGACGCATCGTTCCATGGGGTGGGAGTCGTGCGGCCATTTGGGCCGCGGGGCTGCTGGGACCCCGCTAGGGGTAGAGGCGGTTCATGAGCCGAGGGAACGGGATCATCTCGCGGATGTGGTGGCGACCCGTGATCCAACCGACCGTCCGTTCGACACCCAGGCCGAAACCGGAGTGCGGGAAGGTCCCGTAGCGACGAAGATCGAGATACCAGGCGTACGCCTCCTCGGGGAGCTTCTCCTCTTGGATGCGTGCCTGCAGGCGCTCGAGATCGTCCTCGCGCTGACTGCCCCCGATGATCTCCCCGTACCCCTCCGGTGCGAGCAGGTCGTCGCAAAGCACCGTGCGCGGGTCGTCGGGGTTCTCCTTCATGTAGAAGGCTTTCGCCCCCTTCGGGTAATCGTGCACGAAGAGCGGCAGCTCCCGACCCTCCATCAGCGTCGCCTCGTCCGCCGCGCCGAGGTCCCTGCCCCACTCGATGTCGGCGCCCTTCTCCTGCAGAAGCTCGACGGCCTCGGTGTAGCTCATCCGGGGGAATGGCGGTTTCACGGCCTCCAGCTTGGTCGTGTCGCGTTCCAGGACCTTCAGCTCCTCGCCACAGTTCTCGAGGGCCCGTTCGACGATGTACGAGACGAACGCCTCCTGGAGGTCCATGTTGTCGCTCGAATCCGCGAAGGCGACCTCGGGTTCGACCATCCAGAACTCGGTGAGGTGACGCCGAGTCTTCGACTTTTCGGCCCGGAAGGTGGGTCCGAAACAGTACACACGGCGAAACGCGGGGCAGGCCGCCTCGACATAGAGCTGCCCGGTTTGAGCCATGTACGCCGGATCACCGAAGTAGTCCGTCTGGAAGAGCGTGCCCGCGTGCTCTCCGATCGCCCCGGTGAGGATCGGGGTGTCGATGCGGACGAAGTCGTTCTGGTACAGGAAGTCGTGGATCGCCTGCTCCACCTCGGCACGGACGCGGAGACCGGCACGCTGCAGGGAGGAACGGAGCCAGAGATGTCGATGGTCGAGGAGGAAGTCGACCCCGTGCTCTTTGGGTTGGATCGGGTACTCCTCCGCCCCCGACACGAGCTCGACGCCCGTCACCCCGAGCTCGTATCCACCTGGCGCGCGGGCATCCTCCTTCACCTCGCCCGTGAGCGAGACGAGGGCCTCCTGCGTCAACGACTGCTGGAGCTCCCAGATCGCCTCGTCCACCTGGCTCTTCACCAGGACCCCCTGCAGGACTCCCGTCCCATCACGCACGACCGTAAACGCCACCTTGCCGTGCCCGCGCGTCGCCTCGACCCAGCCCGTCACGGTCACTGCTTGACCCACGTGCTCGCCGAGATGCCTGATTTCGACCATCGAAGACCTCACCCTGGGTTCGGAGCTGCGCCGAAGACAATGCACAGATCCACTTTCGTTGGGAACCGTCAGCCGACCCCGTACATCGCCAGCCGATGCCGATAGCGCGCCACGAGGTGCTCCCGGATCGGGCTGTGCTCGGCCTGGGTCAGCTCGGGGTCGGCGGAAATCAGCGCGCGCGCGTCCCGTTGGGCGGTGACCAGCAGGTCCTCGTCCGCCAGCAGATCGGCGAAGCGCAGCATGGCGTCCTTCCCGTGCTGCCGGCTACCGAACAGATCGCCTTGACCGCGGATTCTCAGATCGGCTCTCGCGATCTCGAACCCGTCCGTCGTGTCGCGGAACACGCGAAGGCGCTCGAGCGCGTCGTCACCGGGCTCGGAAATGACGATGCAGTGACTCTCTTCCGCGCCCCTGCCCACCCGGCCGCGCAGCTGATGCAGCTGCGACAGGCCGAACCTCTCCGCGTGCTCGATGACGATGACCGTCGCGTTCGGGACGTCGATTCCCACTTCGATGACGGTGGTCGCGACGAGCACGTCCAGCTCCCCGCTCGCGAAAGCCCGCATGACCGTGTCCTTTTCGCTGCCCGGCAGCTGCCCATGGAGGAGCCCGACCCGAGCTCCCTCGAACGGGCCCGCCCGGAGCCGATCGAACTCCGCCGTCGCGGACAGCAGATCGATCTTCTCGGACTCCTCGACGAGCGGGTAGACGATGTAGGCCTGGCGCCCCTCCGCGATCCGTTCCCGAATGAAGGCGTACACCGACGCACGAGCGTCCGGGGACCGCAGGGCGGTCTTCACCGGGGTCCGGCCCGGCGGCATCTCGTCCAGAACGCTGATGTCCAGGTCGCCGTAGAGCGCCATCGCGAGGGAGCGAGGGATCGGCGTCGCGGACATCACCAGGACGTCCGGACGTCCGTCGTCACGCTCGAGCAGCGCCATACGCTGACGCACACCGAACCTGTGCTGCTCGTCGATCACCACCAGCCCGAGGGCACGGTACCGAACCGCGTCCTGGATCAGGGCGTGCGTGCCGACCACGATCGAGGCCTCTCCCGAGGCCACCGCCCCCAGCGCCTGGCGTCGCTCCGCGGCACCCAAGCGACCCGTCAGGAGCTGGACCTTCACGTCGAGCGGGGCCAAGAGCGTCTGGACGCCGCGCGCGTGCTGTTCGGCGAGGATCTCGGTCGGCGCCATCAGCACCGCCTGAGACCCTCCCTCGACGGCCAGGGCCATGGCGAAGGTCGCCACCGCGGTCTTCCCCGAGCCGACGTCGCCCTGGAGAAGGCGGTTCATGCGCCCCTCCGACTGCATGTCGGCGTAGACCTCGCGAAGCGCCCTCGCTTGGGCCTCCGTGAGCGAAAAGGGCAAGGACTCGTGTAGCGGACGAACGAGCCGATTCGTGCGGCGATGGGCGATGCCCGGCTCGAGGGCGGTCGCCTTTCGCCGAGCCTGCGCCTGCACGAGCTGGAGGAAGAAGAGCTCGTCGAAGGCGAGACGCCGGCGTCCGCGCTCCGCATCGTAGAGCGTCGTCGGGCGGTGGAGGAGCGTGAGCGCCTCCGCCAGCCCGGGCAGCTCGAGCCGCGTGCGCACCTGCGGCGAGAGGTACTCGTCGTCGTCGGCCCAACCGAGCATGGCCTCGAGGTTCTTGTCGAAGATCCCACGCAGGACCCATTGGGGAAGCTCCTCGGTGGCCGGATAGGTGACGAACACCAAGCCGCCCGCGAGCGACGCGGCGCCGGAGCCCGGCTCGCCCGCGGTGCCTGTGCCCGCATCCTGATCCGACGCCCGGGAGAGGATCGAGTACTCACGAGGCTGCAACTGGCGCCCGTGGAAGAACTTCACCTTACCGGTCACAAGGAGGGTGTCCCCCTCCCGGAGCTTCCGGTCCAGCCACGGTTGGCCGGGCCACGCCACCGTGATCATGCCGGTGTCGTCCTCGAGGACGGCCTGGAAGATCCGGAGGCCTCGACGCGTCGGAATCACACCCTTGCTCCGCACTCGTCCGATCGCGCTGGCATCCATGCCGACCTCCAGGCGGACGATCGGTTCGACGGTCGAGGCGTCGTCGTAGCGTCTCGGAACGTGATAGAGAAGATCCCGCGCCGTCGTGACCCCCAACCGCACGAACGCGTCGGCACGCTTGGGCCCCACCCCCTTGAGGAACTGGACCGGACGATCGAGCTGAGAGTAGCTCAACTGCCCAGGATTGCGTCGACGAACGCGTCGACGTCGAAGCTCTCGAGGTCGTCGAGCCCCTCCCCCGTTCCCACCAGCTTCACGGGAAGGTCGAACTCCTCCCGGAGTGCGACGACCACGCCGCCCCGGGCGGACGAGTCCAACTTGGCCAGCACGATCCCGCTCACCTCGACCGCCTTCGAGAACGCCTCCGCCTGGCGCATCGCGTTCTGCCCGACCGTGGCATCCAGAACCATGAGCGTCTCGTGGGGCGCACCCGGGATCCGGCGACGAATGACCCGGTCGATCTTCGCGAGCTCCTCCATGAGGCCGCGGTTGGTGTGCAGCCGCCCCGCGGTGTCGATGAGCACGACGTCGGTGCCGCGGGCCTCGGCGGCGTCGAGGGCGTCGAAGGCGACGGCGGCGGGATCACCACCCTGCTGTCCCCGAAGAAAGTCCGCACCGATGCGTGCCGCCCAGCTCTCGAGCTGGGCCACCGCACCAGCCCGATAGGTGTCCGCAGCCGCCACCATGACGGCGTTGCCCTCTCGAACCAGATGGTGTGCGAGCTTGGCCACCGAGGTGGTCTTGCCCACACCGTTCACGCCCACCATCAGATAGACGGTCGGCCCTTCCGCGGCCGCGGCGAGCTCCGCATCGGCACCCTCGCCCATGATCCGCTCGATCTCCTCCCTGAGGAGCTGGGCGAGCGCGTTGGACTCGCGCACCTTCCCACGTCGGAGTGCTTCCTCCGCGAGGTCGGTGAGTCGCAGGGTGGCGGGCACGCCGAAGTCCGCCGCCAGCAAGCGCTCCTCGAGCTGTTCGAGGGAGGCACCATCGATGCCGCCCGCCACGACACGAACGTCCGTCAGCGCGAGGTCGACGACCCGCTTCCAGAGTCCTTTCTTTCGCTCGGGCTTCTGCTTGAAGAGACGTGACATGCCGAGTCGTCTGCAGTGTGGAGATGCCGCACCCGGCCCGAGTGGACCGGCCGCTGCTTTCGTGGCCCGGTCAGCGCAGCCCACTGCGACGACGGACAACCCATTCGCCGCAAAGGAGCGCGATCAGTAGCAAATATGGCAGCGGGGACGTCCTCAGTGGACGCCCCGCCGCCTGAAGCGTTACCTCGGCGCCGGCCCCGAGTGCCATCTGGTCGGGCTCCGCGACGGCGGGAAGCATGTCCTGCGTGGCCGACGTGACGTCGAAGCGCCCCGCACCGAGGGTATCGCCGTCGGCACCGAGCACCGCATAGGCATAGCTCCCGGTCGGGAGCGGCGGCGTTTCCGCCCGGATGCCGTTCGTGAGCACGGTGTCGACGACGTCGACTCCCGCGGTGGAGACCCTGACCCGGTACGAAGCCGAGTCGCCGGGAAGTGACCAGCCGACCGGGCTGCCCTGGTCCAGGACCCACGCGGATGGCCTTGGCTCGGCCCCACTCAGCCACTCGCCGGCGAGGAGCCACCCCGCGAGGCCCGACCACAGGCTCCGATAGGCGGCCCGCCCTTCTTCCCGGGCGGCCCAGCGCCAATAGGACGAGGAAAGGGCGACCACGAGCCTCCCACCCTCGTCGTCGACGAGGTGAAAGGCGTTGGCGGGTGCACCGGCGCCTCGTAGCTGCAGCTGCAACACCGGCTGCCGGTTCGGGGTGGCGGGGGTCATGACCCCGGTCAGTGGTGGGAGCCCCTGCAGCTCGACTCCGGTGAGCGCTCCGGCGATCGGCGACGTCGGGACGTCCGGCGACGCATACCACTCACCCGCCTGCGGGAGGCCGACTTCGACACCCACGGCCCCAGCGCCTTCGGGGCCGGTCGGAAGTACGAGGCGCCGTCCGCCGGTGGCCACCACCGCCATCGCCCACGCTTCGGCGTCCGGCCCCAATCCGTGTGCGACGAGCAACGCGGACGTCGCGGCGGCGCGGCGCACCGGCGCCGAGTCGACCGGCGCTCCCCGATCTGCGGCTCGGCCCGACCGCACGT
>JBDHDM010000258.1:0-6273 GCA_039591515.1 Gemmatimonadota bacterium
GCGGGATGCGAAATGTCGGACGCAGGCGTACGGTCGACATGTCGGGTTCCTCGACGCTCGAGTCGTGCCAGGCGACGGGAGGCTCGCTCCAATAGAGCGCCCGAAGCCAGGCGATGCCATGGCTCGACGACCCAGGAGCGCCCGCCCGACAGCCGACGGGCCGTTCCTACGACTCGGCCGGCGTCGTGGCTCCGCGACTGGCGGGCGCCCTCGGGCGTCGTCAGCTTGGTTCGGTGGCGGGTTCGTGCCCCGCCCGACGGTGCACCGTCTCCCCGTGGCGTCCTTGCCGTGAACCAGATGCCGGACACTCGTCCTTCGCAGCGGCTCGCCCGTGTGATCCTGCCGGCAGCCGTGATCGCGGCTGTGGTGGCGGGGCTCCAGCTGTGGTCGTCGAACCGGGATGGGGCGAGGCCATGGCAGGCCTCGGTCGCGGTCATGCCCTTCGAGAACCGTACCGGGGACCCTTCCCTCGACGTGCTGGGCCGCTCGCTCGCCGAAGAGGTGATCAACCGGCTCACCACGATCCCCGAGATCAGGGTCATCGACCCGTACACCGCAGCCTCCCTCATGAACGACAGCCTCGGGACACCGGCGCTGCTCGATACGCTCAACGTCGATCACGTGATTCACGGGTACGTCGAGATCCGGGGCGGCGACCTCATCGTCAACGTGTCGGAGTCGGACCGCGAGGGCTTTCTCTCCCTGCGCCGTCAGCACCGCGTCGACCCGGGTCGCCTCGACGTGCAGCAGGTGGCGCTGGCGGGCACCATCACGCGCTCGTTCCTCTCGTCGGTCGGGCTCGAAGACCGCTTCGATCCGGGCGGCTCGGTGATCGGCCCCGGGCGGGACGCATACCTGGCCGGCAACACCGCCCTCGGACGCCGTACCCCCGCCGGCGTGCGGGAGGCCATCGACCATTTCCACGAGGCCATCGCCCTGGAGCCGAGCTCCGCCGCGGCGCTCGCCGCACTGTCTTCCGCGTACGCGCTCGCCGTCTACTACAAGTACCAAGTCGGCCCGTCCGCCTACGAGCTGGCCGCGCGCTCACTCGCGGCCGCCGATTCCGCCATCTCGCTCGATCCCACCGTAGCCAACGGGTACTCGGCCCGCGGCTACATCCGTGCGCTGATCGGGCTGGACATCGGCCAGGCCGAGGCCGACTTCGCCCGGGCCGAGGCGCTCGCTCCAAATGCGCCCAACGGGCCGAGCTGGTCCGCCCGCATCCTCGCGGGCCAGGGCCTCGTCGATCAGGCGTATCGCGAGGCCCGGCGCGCTCGCGACCTCGATCCACTGCAGGCCGGCCGCCGGACCGCGCTCGCCTCCCTCGGCTTTCAGCTAGGCGACTACGAGGTGACGATCGCGGAGTCCCGCGAGGCGTACCGGCTCGAGGAGGGGCTCTCGCTGGCCCGCGCATACGAGGCCCGGGCGCTCGCGCTCACCGGGCGGGGAGAAGAGTGCCTGACGCTGGAGCTGGGCGTGTACGACTCCGTGCGGGCCCTCTGCCTGCACGCCATCGGCCGTGTCGATGAGGCCGCGAGGCTGGCCGAGTCGACGGCGGGCCGCATCGGGGCGGGCGACCAGGGGACCTCCGACTACATGGTGGACGTCCTCGCCCAGGACGTTGCTTCGTACTACGGCTACGTCGGCAATGCGGAAGAGGCGATACTCTGGATCGAAGCCGCGTTCGACCTATCCCCGTCCGGTGTGGACGAGCGCCTGCTCGGCTCCGCGCTCTTCGATCCGGTGCGTCGGGCGCCGGGTTTCGCTCAGGAGCTGGACGGCATACGCCAGAGGGCGCGGGCGCGCGTCGTCGCGACGCGGGCGCAGCTCCAGCCACCGCTGTGAGGTGGAGAGCGTGGCGGGACCCCGACGGGGCGCTACGCCGTAGTAGATTCAGACGACTCCCTCGCTCGGCCGGGTCCGACGAGGGCCGGTTCCTCGACCCGATGCCCACCATCACGCATGGATTCACGACGGACGCTCCGCACCGCACTGCTCGCGCTTCCGCTTCTCGCCGCGGTACCGGTCTCGGGCGCCGCCCAGACCAACGGCAGCGGTGCCGGCGTCGGGCAGATCCTCATGGGGATGCGGAATGGCGGGGGCTGGGTGGGGATACCGATCGAGGACGGCAAGGGGACGTTCAGCACCGTGACGCTCCCCACCGCGGCGATGAGCGTCGCGGGATGCGTCAACGTCTGGTGGGGCCACAGCGGCACGTTCGAGATTCAGGCCCACGAACGCGTCCTCGGCTCCAACCTCCGGATCGAAGCAGAGCCCGGCATCGGCGTGCCCTTCGAGCACGACTTCGGGATGACCGCACAGGTGGACTTCGAGTTCACGTGGAGCGAGCCACGCGACACCACGCTCATGCTCTGGGTCGGCCTGGATCCGACGCTCGACTCACCGGAGCAAGCGTGCGAGCCTGAGCACGGGTAAGTGGGGTCGGCCCCGCGTTGCTTCGGTCGGATACCCGAGCTCCCCGGCCTGACCGAAGTCTGAGCGGTCCCTCAGGCCCGCGCGGTCGCTAGGACACCGGCCGCGGCACCCTCCGCAGGACACGACCCTCGAGCCGCCCGGTCGGGTGGCCCTGCTCGACGGCGATGCGGCCGTTGACGAAGACCCAACGCATTCCGGTCGCGAGAAGCGTCGGCTCGAGGAAGGTCGCTTCGTCTCGGATCGTCTCCGGATCGAAGACCGCGACGTCCGCGTAGGCACCAACCACGATCCGGCCCCGATCCGTGAGCCCGAAGACGTCGGCCGGCTGACCACTCGAGGCGTGGATCATACGTGCCATCGAAATCACGTCGCCCTCCAGGACGTACCGGCGAAGCTTGCGAGGGTAGGTGCCATACTTGCGCGGGTGTCCGTCCGAGCCATCCGAACCCGTCATGACGAATTCGGCGGCCATGAAGCTTCGGATGTCGTCCTCGTTCATGTTGAAGGAGCCGATTCCGGCGCCCCCGTCACGGATGATCTCGATCGCGGCCTCGATCGGATCGAGGCCCCGCGCCTCGGCCACCTCCGCGAGGGTCATGCCCCGAATCGATTCGTTCCGGCCTCCGGTGATCAGCATCGCCTCCGGGCCGTTTCGGCGGCGCATGTTCTCGCGCATGTCGTCGACGAGCCGGGCGCGGGTCTGGGGATCGTCGAAGCGGGCCATCAACGAGTCACGCCCACCCGCCTGCGCCCATCTCGGCAGGAGCGATGAGTTGAGCGACGAGCCGCTCGCCTCGTACGGATATTGATCCGCGGTGACGATCACGCCGCGAGCACGGGCGGAGCGGATACGCTCGATGACGGTCTGGCTCTCTCCCCAGACATCGACGCCGAGCGCCTTGATGTGCGAGATATTCGCGCGGATGTTGGCGGCCTCTGCGATCTCGATCACTTCGTCCACGGCCCCGACGAGGCCAACGGTGTACGAGCTCTCGTCGCGCATGTGGGAGTCGTAGACGCCGCCGTGTGAGGCCGCCACGCGCGCGAGCTCGACCACCTCGTCCGTGTCGGAGAAGCTCTGGGGCGCATAGAAAAGCCCCGTGGCCAGCCCGACCGCCCCATCCCGCATCGCCTGGTCGACGAGGCCCTTCATGCGGTCGAGCTCCACAGCGCTCGGGGCCTCGTCCCGCATCCCCATGACCTCCTGGCGAACCGCTCCGAAGCCCACGAGCATCGCGGCATTCGTACCGATGCCCGTCGTCTCCATCAGGGAGCGTGCGCCCGCGATCTCGAAGGTCCCGTGCCCGTCGTTGCCCACCACGACGGTCGTGACGCCCTGCATGAGGTAGTTGGCGTTCTCGCGCCGCTCGGCCGCATCGGACGTGAGATCGCCCTGCGCGTGCGCGTGGGGATCGATGAAGCCGGGCGAGACGACGAAGCCGCTCGCCTCGATCGTCCGGCGTCCCACGACCCCCGTCTCCGTTGCGTCGCCCAGGAAGACGATCCGGTCGGCGGTGAGGCCGACGTCGCGTACCTGCCCCGCCGATCCCGTGCCGTCGTACACCAAGCCGCCCCGAATGAGGACGTCTACCTCGGCGGGCACGTCGCCCGTGATCGTCTTCGGAACCATCGCGTGCACGCCGACGTTCTGGTCGACCAGCTCGGTGATCCGCAGGTCGACCGCCATCGAGACGACGGAGTACGCCTCACCCCGGCTCAGCCCCTTCTTCTCCATGAGGAGCTCGACCGTTTCGCGGATGGCGATCTCCGTGGCGGCTTCGAGGTCGGGGTCGAAGCCCATGAGAATGTGGTGCGTCGCGGTCTCTGCTCGCGGCCAGTCGAGCTCGCGATCCTTGTGCACGAGCACTTGGAGTCGGCCTTCGAGCGACGTCTCGAGGCCGGTCTGGTTCACTTCCCCATCGCCCTGGGCCGCGTGTCCGTCGCCGACCTCGAGGAGCGCCCCCTCGACCCACACGGGGACGTAGAGCGTCGTGCCCGCCACGAGGTCCTTGAGGTCCATGTTGCCGGCGTGCCGCCCAGGCGGCACCGAGCTGACACGGCCCGAGTCGGGCGGCGGAGCGACGCCGATCGAGCCGAAGAAGGGACGTGTCGTGACCTCGACCCCCGGGGCGATCTCGGCCCGGTGGTTCTTCGTGTCGATGCGAATCAGGCGTGAGCGCCGATCCTCGTCGCACAAGTCACGTACGAAGCCGCTGCACCCGTTGTACCCGTACGGGATCGAGTAGTCGACCGAGAGGATGCGCACCTCGAGCACGTCGCCCGGCTCAGCGCCCTCGACGTGGATCGGGCCCGTCAGGATGTGGCCCCCGGGCCCGCGGTCCGTGACCTCGTCCACGATCGCTCGGAGGTTCGGCTGAACCTCCCCGGGGGGAAGCCCCATCGACTCGAGCCGGTCCGGATTGCTCGTGAGCATCGTCGTGACCTCGACGAAGTCTCCCGATCGGATCCGGATGACGCCCGGCTTCGCCGGATCGTAGTGCCCCCAGGCGACCGTCCCGGGCCCGGCGACCAGACGGTGCGTGGCCTGCGCCCTCAGGGGTCGCGAGTCGGCCCCGGCGAGCGCCACGGTCATGAATGCCGCGGCGGTGAAGAGGGTGGTCTGGAGCGGATGTGGACGCGTCATCTTCATGGAAGCATCGGATCTGTGGGTTTTTCAGCGTACCTCGACGACCGTCACTCCGGAGATCGCTCCGGAGCGCGCGAGCACGAGCCTGCGCCCGTGGGCAGCGAGCACGAGAGGCATCGCACGCGTGCGGTCGACCTCGGCCCCGTCTGTCAGCCGGAGCAGGCGGGACTCGAAGACCTCGATCTCACCCTCTTCGGGCACCTCGCGCGTCCGTAGCTCGTGTTGGACGAGCGCCATCGACGAGCCCCACGGAACGACCGAGCGCAGCAGGTGCGAGCCCTCGCCCACGTCGAATGCGCGGCCGAGCCCGATCCCGTCGTCACTGTACGCGACGATCGGCCGAAAGTCGTCGAGCGCGCGACTCCACACGAGTGCCCCATCGTCGTCGTGCAGGCGCACGGCCGACTGCATGAGGCTCACGTCGATCACGCCGGACACGGTACAGAGGAGGGCCGACGGCGTGAGCTCCTCGATGGCGATCTCCTGGAGCTCTGCTCCGAGCGACTCCGCCCCCGCGACGGCCGGCGCGGGACCGAAGGAGCGCACGGGTCCCTCGGCTCCGATCTCGTGCACGACGTTGCCGTCCTGGAAGCCGAAGTAGCTCAGGAAGGCCCGGCCACCTGCAGCGCAGAAGCCGGTCTCGCCGAAGGCGAACGCCCTTCGGCGGTCGACGAAGTCGAGGGATGCGCCCGCGCTTCGAAAGGTCGAGATCCACGAGCCGCCCGGGTCCCACACGGCCAGATGCCCGGGGTCGCCCCACGCGATGCCTGCGGGGCCGTCGAGCTGTCCAGCCTCGAGGCCGGTCTCGTCGAGTGACGTCAGGTGGGCGCCCCGCGCGTCGTAAACGTGAATCGCTGGCCCGCCCAGATCCAGAATCGCCAGGCGGCCATCCCCGTCGAGCTCGACGTCCCAGACCCCCTGGAACACCTGATGCGACGGACCCGAGGACGACCCGATCTCGAAGAGGGTGTCGAAGGCGAGGGCGTCGAGAGTGCTCGGGAGCTCGGGAGCGGCGTCGGCGCACCCTGCGAGCACGGTCACACCAGCGGTCAGGACGGTGACAGGCGAATCCGCGCGCCGCAGCCGAGGCCTCATCGCCGTGGCATGCCGGGGATCGTGAGTGACGGCCCGCTGCCCTGGAAGTGCGCCGCGTGCCCGCCGACATTGCGCTCGCTCTCGGTCATGACGGA
>JBDHDM010000259.1:0-6250 GCA_039591515.1 Gemmatimonadota bacterium
TCGTTGCGGCCGAGATCCACGAGCATCCGGTGCTCCGCCAGTTCCTTCTCGTCCGAAAGAAGGTCCTCCGAGAGCACCCGCTCCTCCTCGGGCGTCCCTCCGCGGGGTCGCGTGCCGGCGATGGGACGGACGGTGATGGTCCCGTCTTCCACTCGTACCAGCACTTCCGGCGAGCTCCCGATGAGCGAGAGGCCGTCCAACTCGAGAAAGTAGAGGTAGGGCGAGGGATTCAGGCTCCGGAGCCCCCGGTAGAGCTCGAAGGGTGTCGAGCCGAGCGGGAAGCTCAAACGCTGAGAGAGGACCACCTGAAAGGCGTCGCCCGCCAAGATGTACTCACGGATGCGCTCGACACCGTCTTCGAAGACCTGGCGCGGGACCGAGCTCTCGAAGGGAGGATCGGAATCGGGCTCCGAGGCCAACGAGAGTGATCCGGGACCGGGACGTTGGTCCAAGCGGGCCACCACCTGGTCGATCTCGGCCTCGGCCTGGTCGTATCGTGTCCGCAGTGCGTCTTCCGACATGCCGGGCTCGACCGGAACGGCCGCAATCGCCATCGCCGTGCCCTTGAGGTTGTCGATCGCCAGCACGAGATCCGTGAAGACGAAGAGGCCGTCGGGCAGCCCGAGATCGTCGGGAGGTCCATCGGGCAGCCGCTCGATCCAACGCACGATGTCGTAGGAGAAGAACCCGACCGCTCCACCCCAAAACCGCGGAAGGCCTTCGACCCGAGCCGGTGTTCGCGCGCGGAGCTGGGCGTCGAAATCGGCGAACGGGTCTCCCACATCCCGGGCCACCCACCCGGTCTCCGGAGTCCACTCGCTCACGGTTCCGTTCTGGAAGCGCCAGGCGCTCGACGGTCGCGTGCCGAGGAAGGAGTAGCGCGCCCATTGCTCTCCTCCGACGACCGACTCGAGGAGGAATCCGAAGGGCGGTTCTGCTAGCTTCGCATACGCAGTGACAGCCGTTTCGACGTCGAAGAGGAACTCTCGCCACACCGGCACGAGCGTCGACACGGCCGCCAACGCGCGGAATCGATCGAAGGAGGGAAGGAGCTGCATGAGGGAGACGAGCGCCGATCGGGGCGACGTGCGCGCGGGGGAGGGGTGAGCGCACCAATGTCCGGAGCCGCAGACAGAGCGTCAACGCCACTGCTCGCCGTCGACACCGGTGGGACCTTCACGGACCTCGTCCTCCTCCACGAAGGAGAGATCCGCACCCTGAAGGTCCCGTCGACGCCCGATGACCCCGCGCAGGCCGTGCTCGACGGCCTGCGCGAGATGCTGAGCGAAGGAGACGACTTTTCGCTCCTTCACGGGTCCACCGTGGCAACCAATGCGCTCCTCGAGCGACGCGGGGCCCGCGTAGTGCTCGTGACCAACGAGGGCTTCGAGGACGTGATCGAGATCGGTCGCCAGGATCGTCCCCAGCTCTATGCCCTCGTCGGTCACCGGCTCCCTCCCCTCGTCGACCGAGACGACCGACTCGGGCTGCCCGGTCGCCTGGGCCCCGACGGCGAAGTCATCACTCCACTCGATCCAGGGAGATTGGCAAGGATTCCAGAGGAGATCCGCAGCAGGGACGCCGAGGCGATCGCCATCAGCCTCCTGCACTCGTATGCGAATCCGGAACACGAGCGACGGCTCGCCGCCGCCATCTCGGAGGGGCTGGGAGAGCACCACCCGCCCCTCTCGGTGTCCAGCGCCCTCGTGCCCGAGTTTCGGGAGTACGAGCGCACGTCTACAACCGTGATGAACGCGTACGTCGCGCCCGTGATGGACCGCTACCTCGGCCGGCTGGCACGGGAGGCGGGAGCGACCCGTGTCACCATCATGGGCTCGAACGGAGGAGCGCTCCCGATCGATCGCGCGCGGCGCGAGCCGGTTCACACGGTGCTCTCCGGCCCGGCGGGAGGCGTGGTCGGCGCGCTCGTGTGGGCGAGGCGGGCGGGCCACGACTCGGTGCTCTCCTTCGACATGGGAGGAACCTCGACCGACGTCTCCCTCTGCCCCGGCCGTCCATTACGGACGCGAGAGTTCGCGATCGCCGGGCAGCCCGCCGCGATTCCCGTCATCGACATCCACACCGTGGGAGCAGGAGGTGGCTCGATCGCGCGCATCGACGCGGGAGGTGCCCTCCGCGTCGGACCCAGGAGCGCCGGGGCCCGCCCCGGGCCGATCTGCTACGGCCTCGGAGGCGAGCGCGTGACGGTGACGGACGCGCACGTCTGGCTCGGTCGGCTCCCGGCCACCGCATTCCTCGGTGGCCGCCGCTCCCTCCAGAGGGACGCCATCGAGACACCGCTGCGAAGGGTCGCCGACAGCCTGGGCGGCTCACTCGATGCAGCCGCCGAAGGCGTGCTCGCCGTCGCGGATACGGCGATGGAACGTGCGCTTCGTGTCATCTCGGTCGAGCGGGGTTACGACCCGGTCGATTTCGCCGTTGTCGCGTTCGGAGGCGCCGGTGGGCTGCACGTGGTGGAACTCACCGAGAGACTGGGCGCGACGAAGGCCCTCGTCCCTCCCGACCCCGGGCTACTCTCGGCTTACGGCATGCTCGCCTCGCCCATCACGAGGGAGAGCTCGCGCACCGTCCTGCTCGACACGACCTCGCCCGAGACCTCGCGTGACGTTCGCGCCGTCTTGAACGAGCTCGAAGAGGAAGCGCGGGGCGCCATGACCGCCGAAGGCGTTGCTCCCGAAAACCTCACAGCCGAGCGCTGGGTCGATGCACGGTACCGTGGTCAGAGCTTCGAGCTCGGTGTTCCCGAGGACGGCTGGGTCGAAGCGTTCCATACCGCGCACGAGGAGCGGTACGGATATCGGCGCGACGAGACACCCGTCGAGGCGGTCACCCTTCGCGTGACAGTCTCGGCCCCGGCGGCCGATGTCGTGCAGCCCCGGCTTGCAGAGGCGACCACGAGTCCGCCCGGCACACGCACCACCGTCGTATACGAAGGTGAACCGCACGAGGCCGAAGCACTCTGGCGCAGTGACCTCCGCGCGGGTCACGAGATCCGGGGGCCGGCGATCGTGCAGGAGTACAGCGGGACCACCTGGGTTCCCCCCGAGTGGCATCTGCGGGTCGACGCCTGGGGCGTTCTGCACCTGACCCCTTCATGACGGTTATGTTAGGGGCTTCGTGCAGCCCTATGGGGCCCTGGATGGATCCAACCGGATACCATGAGATCTGAACCGGCCGAAGCAGCCGACCACGTCGACGCCTCGGCGTCGGTCGATCCTGGAAACCTGAGACCTCCGTACGGAGCCGCCACGCTCGCCGGGCTCCTCGTCTTCGGGCTGTACGCGATCACGCTGGGTCCCACGACCGCGTTCTGGGATACGAGCGAGTACATCGCGACCGGTGAGATCATGGGGATTCCCCACCCTCCGGGAAATCCGCTCTTCGTGGTGCTCGCTCGCGCTTGGTCGATCTTGTTGAGCCCGCTCGGCCTGTCGGCTGCGGTGAAGGTCAACCTCTTCAGCGCGCTGATGAGCGCCAGCGCGCACGGGCTGTGGTTCCTCGTCGTTCACCACATCCTGCGCTTCTTCTCGGAGGACCGCTTCTTTCGCCTCGCGGGAGCGTCCGCCGCCGTGCTGGTGAGCTCGACCGCGTTCACCGTGTGGAATCAGTCGAACGTGAACGAGAAGGTCTACACGGTCTCTCTGCTGACGATTGCGCTCCTGTCGTGGTTGGCCGTGCGCTGGCAGGAGAACCTGGGAAAGGGGAAGGACGACAACCTGCTCATCCTGATGGTGTTCATTCTCGCGCTCAGCGTGGGGAACCACCTCATGGCCTTCCTCGCCGCCCCAGCGATCGGTCTCTTCATCCTCTACGTCCACCCGCAGACACTCCTCAACTGGCGGCTGTACGTGGCCGGGGTCGCCACGGCGATCGCCGGCTTGACCATCCACCTCTTCCTTCCCATCCGGGCGGGACTCGGGCCCGTCATCAACGAAGCTGCCCCGACGTGCCCGGATATCGGGTCCGCGATCGGGGCCGTGGTGACGTACGGCCAAGCCGGGTGTGTGGCGCTCTCCGAAGCGCTCAACCGGGAGCAGTACTCGAAGCCCCCGCTCGTCCCTCGCCAAGCGCCGCTCTCACAGCAGTTCGTGAACTACCTCCAGTACTTCGACTGGCAGTGGGCGCGCTCCCTCGACGGAGCCAGCACGGTCTTCGCGCGGATCCGCCTGCCGTTCACGATGCTCTTCACGGGCTTCGGAGTCTGGGGTGCGCTCGAGCACGCACGCCGCGACAAAGCGAGCTTCCTGTACGTCGCCACCCTGTTCGGGACGCTGTCGGTCGCGCTCTTGTACTACCTGAACTTCAAGTACGGGTACTCGCTCGAGGCACCCGTGCCCGACCGGGGCCTGCACGAGGTGCGTGAGCGCGATTACTTCTTCGTCGTCAGCTTCTCCGTCTGGGGACTCTGGGCCGGGATGGGCATCGCCACGCTGTGGAAGGAGGTGGCGCACGAGACGGGCACGACGCTGAAGAAGGCGAGCCCCTTCCTCACCTTCGCCCTCCTCCCCCTGGTGCTCAACTGGAGCTGGGCGACGCGCTCGGACGACTATTCGGCCCGCGACTGGGCGTACAACCTGCTCATGAGTGTCGAACCCTACTCGGTTCTCTTCACGAACGGGGACAACGACACCTTCCCGTTGTGGTACCTGCAGGAGGTCGAGGGCGTCCGACGCGACGTCACGGTCATCGTCACGTCGTACCTCAACACCGACTGGTACACGAAGCAGCTGAAGCGCCTCACGGCACCCTGCGAGCCCGGCGTGGATCCTTCGTCGGACTGGACCATCATCCAGTGCCAGCGGCCGTACACCTTCGAGAACACCGACGCCGCCTATCTGACGGACGCCAGCCAGGCGGGTGATCGCGTCCCGATCGTGCTGGAACGACTCGACGCGCCGACGCGCTCGATCCTCCCACTCACCGACGAGCAGATCGAGGAAGCTTCGCAGGCGTACTCACGCCTCGATCAGGCGGTGACGATCCAGATCGGAGAGATTCAGGCGAGTCTTCCGGGCGGCCAGTTTCTCGCCCCGTGGCAGCGCTTCGCGCTCACCCTCATGATCGAGTCGATCGAGGATCGCCCGATCTACTTCGCGTCGAGCGGAAACGCCGCGATCTCGCTCGGCGTGCAGCCGTACCTGGTGCGACAGGGACTCGCCTTCCGGTTGCACAACGGTCCGCTCGACGCGGACGAGCTCGGGTTCGAGCGCCTCGAGGCGTCGCCGTACACGCCGGTGACCGGCGACTGGATCGACGTGGACCGAACGAGGCTCCTCGCCGAGGAGGTCTTCGCGCACCGGGGGGGGCTCCCGCACGGGTGGGATCACTGGCCGGACATCGCGACTCTGGGTATCCCCAACTACTACTCCTGGGTCTACCTCGCCCTCATGCAGGCGGCCACGCAGAGCGGGGACGCTCAAGCGGTGGTGCGCTATCGCGAGGAAGCCGAGGTGTGGTCGGCGCTCGGGAATCTCTGACCGGCTCCTTCGACGGCCCTACCAGCAGGTTCCCACGAAGCAGACCAGGCCCGCGATGACGATCAGCCCCAGGGCCCCTGCCATGACGCCGATCCCCCCGGAGCGGTCGTCCTCCTCCCGGACGGCGATCTGGTCGACCTCGCTGGTGTGAAAGGCGCGATCGGGGCCGAGCTGCACCTCCCCGTGGATCGAATCACCATCCATCCGAGGGCTCGCGACGATCACCTCGCGGCCGTCGTGTAGCGTCAGGAGGACGCGATCCGGCCGCTCCGTTTCGATGAGCCTGGCCGGAGCGATCGGCTGCACCTGCCACGACGAGCAACCGGCCAGATGCACCGTCAGGAGCAGGAGGAATGCTCGCCTCATTCCGCACCCCCGCCGTCTCGAGGGTCTCGCCGGCCCGAGCGAAGCACCTACAGCTCCAGCACGACACCGAGCCCCTCGCGCGACGCCGCTTCCAACACGCGAGCGGCGACGGCGAGATCCTGCACCGCGTTTCCAACCGACTTGAAGAAGGTCACCTCCTCACTGGACGTGCGTCCGGGCACACGTCCCAGCACCACGTCGCCCAGCTCGGCGACCATCACGGATTCATCCACGACTCCGTCCCGGATCGGCCCGACGATGTCCCCCGCCTCCTCGAGAATCGCCTCACGCTGATCGACGATGATCCGTGCGCGACGCACGAGCGCGGCATCGACCTCGCGCATCTCCGGGGTGAAGGAGCCGACACCCGTCACGTGCGTGCCGGG
>JBDHDM010000260.1:0-6927 GCA_039591515.1 Gemmatimonadota bacterium
ATACCGCGACGCCGTGGCGTACTACCGGGAGACGCTGATCCCGGCCGTCGCGGAAGGAAGCGAGTCTCCGCTCGAAGCATGGACCGAATACGGTCGTCGACTGGCCGAGGCCGTCAGCCCTGGCCGCGCCGTCTCAATCGATGAGACCGGGCGCGCGCACGCCCACGAGGCACCCGAACTCGGTCGGCTCGTCCTGCACCTGCCCGACCAAAAGGGCGCCCGGGCACTCGTCGTGGGACTCCCGCCGGAGCTCTCGCCGGCACAACGCGCCACGTACGACGTCCTGGTCGCGGGGAAGCAGCGCCTCCGGAGCTGAGGGCCCCGGGCTCAGTCTTCGACCATGTAGGCGATGCCCCACGCGCCGATACCCAGGTGCGTGGCGATGACCGGGGTCGCGGGCGCACCCAGGACCTCCACGTCTCGTCCGTACTCCGCCCGCAGCGCAGCGGCCATCTCGTCGACGATGTCGGGCATGCCGACATGAACGACCCCGAACCGGATCTTCTCGGCACTGGCCGGAATCTGCTGACGGAGGACACGCAGCATCTCCCCGCGAGCCCGCTGCACGCCGAACGCTTTACCGAACGGCACGACGGAGCCGTCCGGCGTCATCCCCATGATCGGCTTCAGGCCGAGGGAGCGCCCAATGAACGCCTTGCCGCGGCCGACACGCCCCGAGGCGAGCATTCGATCGAAGGTTCGGACGGTGAAGAGAATGCCGGAACGGGCCCGAATCCGCTCCAGCTCGGAGCCGATCTCCTCGGCCGACCGGCCCGCCTCGGCGAGCTCCGCTCCCTTGAGCACGAGCAGGCCCGTGAGCAGCGACGCGCCCAGCGAATCCACGAGTCGGAGCGGGGCTTGCTCGAACCGCCCGGCAGCCGCTTCGGCAGAGTGGATCGTTCCCGAGAGCGTCGACGAGAGGAAGACGCCGACCACGCGCTCCGCCTCATCTGCCGCGGCCGCGAACCCCTCGAGCAGGGCAGCGGTCGTCGGTTGGCTGGTCGTGGGGAGCGTATCCGCATTCGCCAGCTTATCGTGAAACTCGGTCGCCGTGATGTCGATGCCGTCGCGGAACACGTCGTCCCCGTCCACCAGAGAGAGCGGAACGACCTGGATTCCGTGGGCGCGCACGACCTCCTCGGGCAAGTCGGCTGCCGAGTCGGTCACGATGCCGACCGGACGGCGGGCCAATCGGACGTGCCCTCCCGACCGCCCGATGGTCTCGTGCTGGACCTTCATGTCCTCGGCCTTGTGCGTCGCGAGCGTTCCGATGCCGCGGAGGTAGGCGAATACCTCCTCGGGCTCATCCGTGTGCACGTGAACCTTCAACACGTCTCCCGAGCGAATCACGATCAGCGAGTCCCCATACTCGCGCAGCACCGACTGAGCCGCCTGCTGAGTCGGGAGCTCGCCCCCGCGGACCAGCGCCTCCGTGCAGAATCGGTATTGCTCCTCCGCATCGCTGAAGTCGGCCAGGGCCGCCGCCATGCTGGCCGCGTCCGCGGCGGAATCGGCGCCGCGCCCGTTCCCCGACCCCACCTCCGAGTCGCCTGCGAGCGAGACGCCTTCCACGAAGAACAAGACGCCCTCCAGCATGCTCACGAAGCCCTTGGCGCCGGCATCCACCACCCCCGCCTTCTTGAGGACCTCGAGCTGCTCGGGGGTGCGCGCGAGGGAGTCACGCGCCTGTGCGACCACATGTGTCACCAGCGGGACGAAGTCGGCCTCGTCCGCACCCTGAGCGGCGACCGCAGTGTCGCGCATGACCGTGAGAATCGTCCCCTCAACCGGATCCTCCAGGGACGCGTAGAGCTTGTCGACGCCCGCGCGGAGCGCGCTCCCGAACTCGCCCGTCGTGATCCGCGCGCGGTCGGAGACACTCTCCGCGAAGCCGAGAAGGAAGTGCGAGAGCATCATGCCACAGTTGCCTCGGGCCCCGAGCAGTGCGCCCTGGGCGGCTTCGTGCGCCACCGCGGCCACGGAACGTTCCTGGTTGGCCCGGAGATGGTCCGCGACCGCACGAACGGTCATCGCCAGGTTGGTGCCCGTATCGCCATCCGGCACCGGGAACACGTTGATGCGGTTCAACTCGGCGCGCTGACGCTGGGCGTACTCGCACGCGGCGATGAGGGAGCGCCGAAGGCGCGGCCCGTCCAGGTATCCGATCTGCATCCGCGGAATCTACGAAACGACCCCACGGCCGGCACCCGCGCGGCGCACCAGCCCGGTCGGTGGTCCTGCGGGCGACGTCGGACGATCTTCCCGCACGCCGGACAGGGCCTACCTTGTGCGCGTCACATCCTGCCGTGGCATCGCGCGATGCCCGGCCAACCCTGCGAGTAGGCGAGCCGACGTGTCGTCCGTGCCCTTCGGAAGCTGGATGGTGGCCGTGGTGGAGGCGACCGTCGACGACGTCGCCAAGGCGATCGACGGGCCGATCCTCGCCCACAGCGCTCGGGCGGTGCTCCGCCGAAGTCGGCACCGTTGAGCGGACGCAACCGTTCCGTCCTCGAAGCCTCGAGGGCAACCACGTCGACGCCCGAGGCCAGAGGTCGGCTCCCCCTGATCGTCGTCCTGCGCGAGCCGACCCTCCCACGCGGGCTGACGCTCCCACGCCGACGGACCCTCTTGAGCGGACTGGGGCTGCTGTGCCCACTGGCCCTCCTCCACCCGGCCCTCGTCGCGGGCCAGGAGGTCCCGTCCGAGCGTCCGGTCGCGGTCGCGCATCCCATCGAGCAGGCACCCGTCATCGACGGCGTCCTGGACGAGCCCTTCTGGGACTCGATCGAGCCGGTGACCGGCTTCCTCCAGCGGGAGCCGGTCGACGGGGCTCCGGCCACGGAGCGTACGGAGGTCCGCATCGCGTACACGCCCACGGCGCTGTACTTCGCGATGACGATGTACGATGCGGCGCCCGACCTGATCCTGGGCAACATCCTCCAGAGGGGCGGGTGGATCGACAAGGACGACAACATTCGAATCGCTCTGGACACGTACCGGGACCGCCGGAACGCGTACCTCTTCGAGATCGGGGCCTTGGGGGCGCAGGACGACGCCCTGATCACCGACGAATCGACGGAGGACTGGAACTGGGACGGGGTCTACACGACCGAAGCTCGGATCACCGAAGACGGGTGGGTCCTGGAAGTGGAGATTCCCTTCACCACGATCCGATTCGACGACACCGACGCACCGGAGATGGGAATCGCGTTCTTTCGCTCCATCCGCCGAAAGAACGAGCAGGTGTACTGGCCCCACATCGGCCAGGAGTACCGCACCGGGATTCGCCAGGTGTCTCGATATGCGACCCTGACGGGGTTGCGGGACGTCGAGAAGGCCCGGCACGTGGAGGTCAAGCCGTACGGGATCGCGGGCGCCACCGACGAGGCGGACCAGGAGACGGAGACCGACGCCGACTGGGGCCTCGATGTGAAAGCCGGGATCACGTCGAACCTCACCTTGGATCTGACCTACAACACGGACTTCGCGCAGGTCGAGGCCGACAACGTCCAGATCAACCTCACACGCTTCGATCTGTTCTTCCCGGAGAAGCGGGAGTTCTTCCTCGAACGGGCGGGGCTGTTCGAGTTCGGTGCGCCTCGCGAGGCCGAGGCGTTCTTCTCCCGACGCGTGGGACTCGACTCGGACGTCGTCGGCGGAGGGCGGCTGACCGGGCAGACGGGCCCGATCTCGCTGGGAGCGATGAGCCTGCGCACGGACGACGCCCTGCTCGAGGCTGCCACCCCCTCGAACCCGCCCGATACGGTGCCAGCCGCCTGGAATTCGGTGGTACGATTGCAGGGCTCCGTGCTCCCGCGCACCACAGTGGGGGGGATCTTCACCAGCCAGGACACGCAGCTCGGGTACAACCGAGTCGCGGGGGGCGACGTCGAGGCTCGGTTCTGGAGCAGCAGCTCACTCCTGCTCTGGGCTGCGAACGTCTGGGATTCCGGACCTCGCCGGACCAACGAGGCGACGGGCGAGCTGGAGCAGCGCCACGCCGCTCAGGCGGAGCTGATCCTTCAAAACGACCGCTACATGTTCGAGCTCACTCGCACGATCATCGGCGAGGCGTACGATCCCGCGCTCGGGTTCGTGCGACGACCCGACCAGAAGCGATGGGGCGGCCAGGTGGCGTTCAGGCCGCGCTTCGAAGGGAGCAGATGGGCGCGCCAGCTCTTTCTGAACCTCGGCGCCAACCACATCGAGGGCATCGACGGGGACAAGCAGTCCCACCTCCGCCTCCTCTCGAGCCGTCTCGCCCTCCAATCGGGTGACAACGTGAGCGCAGACGCCAACGAGCGATTCGAGCGACTGGTGGAGCCCGCCTACATCAACGGCCGTGAGCTGCTCCCCGGTGACTACACGTTCCGCCGCGTGTCGGCGCGGTACACCCCGAACCGGGCGCGAGCCCTCGGAGTCCGGGTCCACGGCTCGGCCGGCGAGTTTTGGAGCGGTACGCGGACCGAGATCGGTGGGGGCCTGGTCTGGATCATGAACAAGCACCTGACCGTCGACGCGAACGCGAGCTGGAACGACGTGTCCCTTCCCGTGCCCGACGGTGACTTCACCACGACCCTCGTGAGTACGCGCTTCGAGGCGGCGGTCAGCCGAAGACTCTTCGCGTACGCCCTGGTGCAGTGGGACGACGTCTCCGGCACCCTCCAGGCGAACATCCGAATCGACTGGATCCACACGCCGGGCAGTGACCTCTTTCTCGTTTTCGATACCGGCTACCTTACCGGACCTCTCGAAGACCCACGCGACCCGCGTTGGCTTCGGAAGACGGGCGTGATCAAGCTCACGTACCTCAAGGCGTTCTGAACGACGGATGCCGTGGGTAGGAGTGGTCGACGAGAGGGACACTCCGCCCGCGAACGCTTCGTAGGGGGATGTGTAGCTAACGTCCGGAAGGGCGAAGCGATCAGAGAGACATGAGCGAAACGAACGAGGGCTCAGGGTTCGGTCAGTTCCTGGCCGAGATCAGACGGCGCCACGTGGTGCGGTTTGCGCTCGCCTATGCGGCGGCAGCCTTCGTCGTGCTGCAGCTGGCCGAGATCATCTTCCCAGCGTTCGGGGTCGGTGAGTCGGGTCTCCGACTCCTCGTGATCGTCACCGCACTCGGCTTCCCGCCCGCGCTGGTCCTGGCATGGATCTACGACCTGAGCACGGAGGGGATCCGCCGAACCGAAGACCAGGGGTCCACCCCGGTGCTCCGGCGGGTCGCGGTCGGGGCGTTGCTGCTTTCGACGGTCACGGTCACCGGCGCGCTCGGTATGTACCTCGCGCGGCAGGGCGTCCTCGACGCCCCCACGACCCAGGCCGTGGCGACCTCGCCCGCGAGCGCTGCTGCTTGGGATCCGGGCCAGCCCATCCGATCGATCGCCGTCCTCCCCCTCGACGACTTCTCCCCAGGCGACGACCAGGCATACTTCACGTCGAGCATGCACGAGGAGCTGATCGCGAAGCTGAGCATGCTCGACGAGATCCGAGTGGTCTCACGAACGACGGTCATGCGCTACGAGGGCACCACCATGGCCATGCCCGACATCGGCCGCGAGCTCGACGTGGACGTGATCGTGGAGGGCTCCGTAACGCGCACACCCGAGCGCACGAGGGTCACGCTTCAGCTCATTCACGCGCCGAGCGACTCACACATCGAGACGCTGCAATGGGATCGCGGGTCCGTGCAAGACGTGCTCGCCTTCCAGACGGAGATCGCCCAGGACGTCGTGACCCAGGTGTCGAGCCAACACGATGCTTCGGTCATGACGCAAGCGGCGGTCGACGTCGACCCCGCGGCCCAGGACGCCTACTTCCGTGGTCGCTACGAGTACGAGCGCGGCACACCCGAGGGGTACCGCATGGCCGTCGAGTACTTCGAGGAAGCGATCGACGAAGACCCCGGATTCGCGCCCGCACTCGCAGGGCTGGCGGGCGCACGGTTCCTCTTCGAGCTCGAGGAAGACGACCTTTCGGAAGACGCGCTCGAGCAAGCGCATGAAGAGGCCCTCTCCGCCATCGAGCTCGATCCGGCATCGATGGAAGCGCGGGAGGTTCTCGCGCTGATCGAACGGAGCATGCCCCGTGTGACCGGCCAGGCGCCGATGATCCCGGCTCCGGGAGACCGTGTCCGGCAGGTCCACGTCTTGGCCCTCCCGAACGGCGTCGATTCGATCGCCGTCGACGTCGGCGCCTTCGACACGGCCTGGGTCGCGGCCGTCACCTCCCTCGGCGATGAGCACGGGGCGCTACGCGGAGGCCAGCCGCGTGCTGGAGGACGTCGTCGAGGAATCACCCCACATGGACCCGGCGTGGGACATGCTCGTGCGCTCCTTCGTGGGACAGGGCGACCTCGATGAAGCCGTGGACGCGGTCGAGGAATGGAGCGAGTCGGGGTCACCGGGCGCGCCCACCGCCGCACGGGCCTCGGGGCTGGAGCTCGCCGTCGAGATGCGCGGCAGCGACGGCTATTGGGAATGGACCCTCGAGCATTTGGAGGAGCGGGAGGCGCAGGGCCGTACGCCTCAACGGATGGAGTGGGCAACGGCCCACGCCGCCCTGGGGAACGAGGACCAGGCGTTCGCATACCTGGTGGCCGCACTCGAGAGGGGCGAGTCGGGCGTGCTCGCGATCCGCTCCGATCCTGCGTGGGACGAGCTACGGGGCGACCCCAAGTTCCGCGAACTCGCCCGTCAGACGCAGCAGATCCGGTACATGCGGCCTCGTCCCCCCCGAGACCCCGGCGGCAAATAGCTCAGCCGGTCGCCTCGAACACACCGGTGTCGCGGTTCTTTCGCACCGCGTCCCACGGGAAGACCCGCCCGTTCATCGTGATGTACACACCCGGCGGGAGAACCTGAACCGCGGTCAGCGCGCCGCCGAGGTTGAAGAGCCCGTCGGAGCTGCCGAACGCGATCGGGATCA
>JBDHDM010000261.1:0-11675 GCA_039591515.1 Gemmatimonadota bacterium
TCCGAGCCCGTGTCGACCGCCAGTTGAGCACGGAAGCTCCGCGTGAGGAGGCCCGCGCCCACCATGAGGACCAGGGCGAGCGCGACCTGCGCCACGACGAAGACGTGCTGGGAAGGCACACGCCCCGGGCCGGCGGCGGCGGCGCGCGCACCCTCGCGCAGTTTCGTGGCGATGTCGAGCCGGGCGCTCGACATCGCCGGAACGAGGCCCGTCGTCACGCCCACGAGGGCCAGCGCCACGAGCGAGACAGCGAAGGCCGTCGCGCTCATCTGGGGCTCGACGTAGCCGGGGAGAACTCCGGACGGGATCATCGGGCCCAGGACCTCGAGGGAGACCAGCGCGATGCCGAACCCGACGACTCCCCCCAGGCCCGCCAACAGCGTGCTCTCCGCCAGCACCTGGCCGGCGATCCTTCCCGGCTGAGCGCCCAGAGCTCGCCGCAAGACGAGCTCCCGCGTCCGCCCGTGAGACCGGACCAGCAAGAGGTTCGCGACGTTTGCGGCCGCGATCAGGAGCAGCACGAGTCCGGCGCCCATGAGAATCCACAGCAGCCCTCCCGTCGTCCCGAGGTATCCCTCCCGAAAGGAGAGCACCTGCGAGAAGCGATCCTCGTGCGCTCGCGGGAAGTCCGCCTGGAGATCCCGAGCGATGACGTCGAGCTCCGCCTGCGCCGCCTCGATGTCCGAGCCCGGAGCCAACCGCCCCACCACCGTGAGGAAGCGCGTTCCGCGAGAGCCGTGCACGCGAGCACCGATCACCCCGTCCGGCACCCAGACATCCGTGGTGAGGTTCGTGCCTCCGAACCCGGCCGGCATGACTCCGATGACGGTCATGGGCTCGTCGTCGAGCACGATCGACGATCCGACCACCTCCGGGCTCCTCCCGTAGCGGCGCTCCCAGAGACCGTCGGAGATGATCGCGACCGACGCGGAGCCCACGTGCTCGGCGGGCTCGAAGGTCCGACCTCGGACGGCGTCGAAGCCGAGGATGTCGAAGTATCCTTCGGTCACGACCTCGGCGGCCAGCCGCTCGGCCTCTCCTTCGCCCGTGAGCGCGAACGAAGAGCCGGTGAGGGCGGCCATCCGCGAAATCGTGCGGGCCCGCTCCCTCCAATCCCTGAACTCGGGGAACGAAGCCCCACGAATCGACACGTCCCCATCCACGAGGTGGTAGCCGTTGAGGAAGACGAGCTCGTCGTGGTCCTCGAACGGGAGCGCGCTCAGCAGCGTCGCGTCCACGACGCTGAAGATCGCCGTGTTCCCCCCCAGAGCGAGCCCCAACGTCAGGACCGCAACCAAGGCGAAGCCGGGGCTCCGGCGGAAGCCTCGCACCGCATAGGCCAGGTCCTGCCGCATCGATGTGACCGTCATCGTCCACCCCTCCCTCTTGATGTGTCGGCGCGCATCGCGCCGCAGCTCTCGTTCGATTCGCTCTGCGTCGCCGAAGCGTTCCCGGGCCACGCGGCGGGCCTCCTCGGCCGGTATGCCCTCTGCCTCCAGCTCGGCAGCGCGCAGATCCAGGTACAGCTCGATCTCCTCGTGGATCTCCTCCGATGGATCCTTCCGGAAGTGACCGGGGCGAAGCGTGCGGAAGTAGGGCAGCCGGGCCATCGAAGCCTCAGCGACCGGGGCCTAGAATCGCGGACACCGCGACGGAAAACTCCGACCAACGGGCCGCCTCGCGCTCGAGATGCTCTGTGCCCTCGCGGGTCAGGCGATAGAACTTCGCGCGACGCCCCGTCTCGGTCTTGCCCCACTCCGCCTCGAGGAGCCCACGGCGCTGCAGCCGATGCAGGGCCGGGTAGAGCGCGCCTTCCTCGACCGCGAGCACACCTTCCGATCCGTCACGGATCGCCCGACCGATCGCGTACCCGTGCCGGGGCGCCGCCTGAAGCGTGCGCAGGATCAGGATGTCCAACGTGCCCGTGAAGAGATCACTCCCGCTCATGCCCGGCTCCGATGTCGGTCGGTCGAGGACCGACACCTGTCGGCCACCCCTTGATGACCTAGGTATAAGTGGGCGATACCTATGTGGTCAAGGGGTCAGTCGTCGCTCCGCTTCAAGACGTAGTGAGCGCTGGGCCCCTCGAGGCGGAGCTCGGTCACACGACCGCCGTCCTCCACGAAGCGGAGGCGCGTCACGCCGTCCACCCAGGTGAGTCCTCCCCGATACGCGGCATCCATGGGCTCGTCAGGCTCCGGCGCCCGACCATCGTGCTGCCGGAAGACGAGCTCGCCCGCCTCCACCGAGACGAGGACCGTGAGGTCCGCGCCTCGGCCGACGCCGGTGTACGAACCCTGGAAGCGCGACGGATCCCCGTCGAACGCGACAGGCGCGGCCTCCTCACCCGGGCCGAGCACGATGCCCACGAGGTCGCTCGCCAGGGAGGCGGGGCCGGGCGGCGCGGTGGAGTTCTGCAGTACGACCACGGACAGATCGTCATCCGGATAATACGCGAGGTGCGACGTGAAGCCGTTGATCCCGCCCCCGTGCGCAATCATGCGCCGACCCTCGAGCTCCTGGTTCGTGATGCCCATGGCGTACCGTACCGGGCTACCGTCCACGAGCGGCATCGGGGTGATCATGGCCTCGTACGATGACCGCTGGAGGATCTCGCCACCGTGCAACGCCTCGTTCCACTTCACGAGATCGGCCACGGTCGAGCAGAGCGACCCCGCCGCGTACGGCCAGGTGTGGTCGAGGTAGCGACCCCGGATGACCATGTCCGGGCGGACCGCGTCGTAGCCGTGCGCCCGGCGCTCCCGCCAACGCTCGTGGTGGCAGTAGTAGGAGTCCTCCATCCCGGCCGGCTCGAAGAGGCGCTCCGCCACGAAGTCCTCATACGACTGGTCGGCCACCTCCTCGATGATGAGCCCGAGAATGAAGAACGCCGTGTTGTTGTAGATGAGCGCCGTGCCGGGCTCGAAGTCGAAGGGCTCCCCCTCGACCAGCCTCAGGAGCGTGTCGCGCGGGAGCGTGAAGGGAGTCAGCTCCTCGAACACCGGCATGTCGGTGTAGCTCTCGATCCCCGACGTGTGGTCGAGCAGCCGCCGCACGGTGACGGTCCGTCCCCCGGTGTCGAAGTCCACGTAGTCGGTGAAGTCCGCGTCGAGATCGACCTCGCCTTGCTCCGCGAGGAGCAGAATCGCCGCCGCAGTGAACTGCTTGGTGACCGATCCGATCTCGTAGCTGGCGCCGGCGTCCACCGGTGTCTCCACCCTCCACTCCAGGTCCACGTAGCCGAAGCCGCGCTGAAGCAGGACCTCGTCCCCCCGCACTACCGCCACCGAGACGCCCGGCACGATCGGGGACTCCACGTATGCTTCGGCCGCCGCCGTCAGCCGGGCGCGCACGTCGTCCGCAGACTGCGCCGCAGTCGGCAGCCCTGCCGTGAAGAACGCAGCCGAGACCGCCAGCCCGGCCGCTGTCGTCGTCGGCAGAGTCGTCTGGCGCCAGAGGCCCGACCGGCTCACCACCACTCCTTCTGCACGACTTCGAGGCCGGCGCTGCCGGGGCAGAGGTCCTCGTAGGGCACGTCCACCAAGGGCCGATCCACCGTACCGCTGAACTCATGCATGTCCGAGCCCGCTTCGGCCAGGTACAGGAGCCCCGTCGGCACCTCGCCACGGCTCACGACGCCGCCGAGATAGTCGATCACCGCAGTCCGGTCGGTCGGGTCGTAGTCCTCCGCTACCTTGCGGAGGCGCAGCGTGCTGCCGTCGTGCATCTTCACGGCTCTCACCGTCCCCTCCGCGTAGGCGGCCTCGATCTCGGTCCGGATCGGCACGAAGTCGGTCTCGATCACCTCGTGCATGTGGGTGCGTGTATGCGCGTAGCTCTTCGTCGACCCGACGTGATCGTTGAAGGTCACGCACGGCGAGATCACGTCGATGAATGCGAAGCCCCGGTGGCGAAGTCCGGCTTTGAGGATGGGCACCAGCTGCGCCTTGTCCCCGGAGAACGAGCGGGCGACGAAGGTCGCGCCCAGAGTGAGGGCGACGTTCACGGCATCGATCGGGCCCTGCTGGTTCACCTCACCCTTCTTCGACTTGGTGCCCACGTCCGCCGAGGCGCTGAACTGGCCCTTGGTCAGGCCGTACACACCGTTGTTCTCCAGCACGTAGAGCATGTTCACGTTCCGCCGCACCGCGTGGCAGAACTGACCGAGCCCGATGGACAACGAGTCACCGTCTCCCGAGATGCCTACATATAAGAGGTCACGATTGGCCGCGTTGGCCCCGGCAGCGATCGACGGCATACGCCCGTGGACCGAGTTGAAACCGTGCGCTTCGCTGACGAAGTACGTCGGTGTCTTCGACGAGCAACCGATACCGGAGAGCTTCGCGACGAGATGGGGCTCCACGTCGAGCTCGAAGAACGTCTGGACGAGGGCCGCGGTCACGGAGTCGTGGCCGCACCCGGCACAGAGCGTCGACATCGCGCCCTCGTAGTCCCGCTGCGTGAGCCCCAGCTTGTTGACCCGCATCGCGGGGTGGCGCGCGACCGGCTTCGTGATGTAGCTCATGACCCGTCTCCGATGGGGCTCACGTCGATGAAGCTCGCACCGGTGGCGCTCATACCGATCCTCCAATCCCGGCGGGGAGGATCTCGATGTGTTCGGTGAGGCCGCTGAGGACGTGTCCTTTGCTCAAGGGCTGTCCCCCGTAGTACACGATCGAGCTCAGCTTGTGCTTGGGGCACGAGGTTTCGGTCAGCAGGAGCTTCCGGAGCTGCTCGTCGCGGTTCTGCTCGATCACGAAGACTTTGTCGTGGTGCTCGAGGAAGTCGTCGACCGTCTGATTGAACGGGAAGCCGCGCACACGGAGGTAGTCGACCTCGATGCCCCGAGCGGCGAGCTCGTCGCGGGCCTCGAGCACGGCCCAGTGGCACCCCCCGATCGAGATCAGCCCGTACGAAGCGGCCCCTTTGGTGGTCGCGTGCTCTCCGAAGACCTCTGGAGCGGGCACGTGATCTCCGGCGGACTCGACCTTGGCGAGTATACGAGCGACGACTTCGACGTACTCGTCGGACCCCTCCGTGTATCGTCCGTACTTGTCGTGACCCGAGCCCCGCGTGAAATACGCGCCCTTGGGGTGCACGCCCGGGAGGGTACGGTACGGGATGTGGTCCCCATCGACGTCGAGATAGCGGTAGAACGCCTCCACCTTCTCGAGGTCCTCGGCAGACAGGACCTTGCCCCGATCGGGCACGTAGCCGTCGTCCCACTCGAGTCGGGGGATCATCCAGTCGTTCATGCCGATGTCGAGGTCGGAAACCACGAACACGGGCGTCTGGAACCGATCGGCGAGGTCGAAGGCGGCCACCGCGAACTCGAAGCACTCCTTCGGGTCGGAGGGGAAGAGCGCGATGTGCTTGGTGTCGCCGTGCGAAGCATAGACGCATAGCATGAGGTCGCCCTGCTGCGTGCGCGTCGGCATCCCCGTGGAGGGGCCGGTACGCTGCACGTCGAAGAAGACGCTGGGCGCGTAGTAGGCCAGGCCGATGAACTCGCTCATCAGCGAGATGCCCGGACCGCTCGTGGGGGTGAAAGCCCGCGCACCCATCCACGATGCCCCGATGACCATCCCAGCCGCGGCGAGCTCGTCCTCCGCCTGGATGATGCAGAAGTTCTTCTTGCCGGTCTCCGGATCCATTCGGAAGCGGTGGCAAAACTCCGTGAACCCGTCCATCAGGGACGTCGACGGCGTGATCGGGTACCATGCCCCGACGGTGGCGCCGGCGTACACGCAGCCGAGCCCGGCCGCGACGTTGCCCGTCACCAGCACGCTGTCCTTCGTGGCGTCCATCGCCTCGAGGCGGATCGGGAGCGGGCAGTCGAAGTGCTCGAGGGCGTACGCCTGGCCCATCTCGATCGCCTTCAGATTGGCGTCCATGAGGTGCTGCTTGGCGGAGAACTTCTCCTGCAGCATGCCCTTCACGACCTCCATGTCGATGTCGAGCAGCCCGACGAGGATGCCCACGTACATGATGTTCTTCATCAGGATTCGCGTACGCGATCCTTCGAAGTGCTCCACACACATCCTCGCGAGCGGCGCGCCCAGGAACTCGACGTCCTCACGCTGAAGTTGCTCGTCGAGCTCCCGCGTATTGTCGTACAGCACCCACCCACCCGACACCACTTCTTCGATGTCGCGGGCGTAGCTCTGTGGGTTCATCGCGACGCTCAGCTGGAAGTCCGGACTCCGTGCCGTGTACCCGTCCTTGTTCACGCGGATCTCGTACCACGTGGGCAGACCCTGGATGTTGGACGGAAAGACGTTCTTGCCCGACACGGGAACGCCCATGCGGAAAAGCGCCTGCAGGAGAAGGCCGTTGGCGCTCGCCGAGCCGGTGCCGTTGACCGTGGCGATCTTGAACGCGAAGTCGTTTACGCCGTAACCGCTGTCGTGGGCCACGATTCCTGTCCAGCGTAGGGGTTCAGAAGGTCGAACTGGACCATGTCCCATGCGGCCGTCGGGCATCGCTCGGCGCACAGGCCGCAGTGCACGCACATGTCCTCGTCCTTCACCATCACCCTCTTCGTCTGGGGAAGGTCCTCGGACACGAAGATATCCTGCTCGAGGTTCTCCGCGGGAACCAGGAGCCGCTGGCGCAGATCCTCTTCGGTGCCGTTGTCCGTCATGGTCAGGCAGTGGACGGGGCAGACGTCGATACAGGCGTCACACTCGATGCACAGCTTCGCCGTGAAGTCCGTCTGGATGTCGCAGTTCAAGCACCGCTCCACTTCCCGTGCCGCCTGCTTCGGATCGAAGCCGAGCTCCGCTTCGATCTTCATGTCGGCGATTCGCTGCTCCAGGTCGACATACCGCATCGAGGTCCGGTCCGACGGGTTGTAGTCGTTCGAGTAGCGCCACTCGTGTAGACCCATCTTGGTCGACACGAGGTTCATGCCGTACGGGGGCCGCTCCGCGACCGAAACGCCCTCACAATGATTATGGATGGAGATCGCGGCCTGATGGCCATGCTCGACGGCCCAGATGATGTTCTCGGGCCCCCATGCCGCGTCCCCTCCGACGAAGACTCCTTCGCGCGTGGTCATGAAGGTGGCGCGGTCCACGACGGGCATGTCCCACTCCCCGAACTCGATGCCGATATCGCGTTCGATCCAGGGGAAGGCGTTGTCCTGCCCGATGGCGAGGATGACGTCGTCTGCCGGGATGAGGACCTCGTCGAGCTTGGTGCTCACGAGGCGACCCGCTTCGTTTTCGTGCCACTCCACGATGTCGAACATCATCCCCGTCAACCGACCGTCTTCGACCACGAAGCTCGCCGGGGCATGATTCACCAGGATCTGCACGCGGTCGTCCTCGGCGTCTTCGAGCTCCCATGGTGAAGCCTTGAAGTGCGGCCGGGTCTTGCGCGCCATGACCTTGATGTCCTTCCCGCCGATCCGCTTCGCGCTGCGACAGCAGTCCATCGCGGTGTTGCCCACGCCGATGACCAGAACCCGCTCACCGACCGAGTCGATGTGTCCGAAGTGGATCGACTCGAGCCACTCGATTCCGATGTGGACGTTGGCGTCGGCCTCCTCGCGCCCCGGAATCCTGAGCTCCTTGCCCTTCGGCGCTCCCGTGCCCACGAAGACCGCGTCGAACTCGCCGCCGTCGAGGAGCTCCTTCATGGAGTCGATGCGGTGATCGTACCGGATGTCGACACCCATGTCGAGGACGTAGTCGATCTCCTCCTCCAGGACCGCGACGGGCAGCCGGAAGGAAGGGATGTTGGTGCGCATGAGGCCGCCCGCCTTGGGAAGGGCCTCGAAGATGGTGCACTCGTAGCCGAGCGGCATGAGGTCGTTGGCCACGGTCAGCGACGCGGGCCCGGCCCCGATCAGGGCGACCCGCTTTCCGTTCTTTACGGACGGGGCCGTCGGCAGCAAGTGCTTCACCTCGTCGCGCAGGTCCGCCGCGACGCGCTTGAGGCGACAAATCGCGACCGGCTCCTCCTCCACCCGCCCGCGGCGACACGCCGGCTCACATGGGCGGTCGCACGTCCGCCCGAGAATGCCCGGGAAGACGTTGGACTTCCGGTTGAGCAGATACGACTCCGTGAATTGGCCGGCGGCGATCAGCCGGATGTACTCCGGCACGTTCGTGTGGGCCGGACAGGCCCACTGGCAATCCACGACCTTGTGGTAGTACTGCGGATCCCGGGTGTCGGTCGGCTGCATGAGGTCTCCATCCACGGCGGGGAGCGCCCGCCCACGCGGCGATTCGCGGCATCATGTGGTGACGCTTCACGAATCCGCAAGCGATTGCGACATTGCGCACATGAATCGCCGGCCGCCACCCTCGAACCTCCCCCTGCCGTCGACCCGATCACTCGATCCTGTCCGGATCGTCTACACGATCTCCAGGCTCGAGAGTCGCATCGCGGAACGCTTCCCGAACTCGGGGTTGGGGCGCCTGTGTGCCAGCCTTCAGGAGATCGGCGAGCAGACCAAAGACCGGCTCGACCGGATCGAGCGTCCCGTCTGGTGGCTGCGGACCGCGACGTGGCTCATGGCCGCTCTCGTGCTGGTCGGTGCCGCGGCGGCGATCCGCGCCGTGCTGATCGAGATCCCGGCCGGGTTCGGAAGCGCGTTCGAGGCCGTCGAGCTGCTCGAGTCCGGCATCCAGGACGTGATCTTCATCGGCTTCTTGCTCGTCTTCCTGGTCACGGCGGAGAATCGGCTTCGCCGCACCCGAGCGCTCGGGCACATCCGGGAGCTTCGGGCCATCGCGCACATCGTGGACATGCACCAGCTGACCAAAGACCCCGACAAGCTCCTCCACCCGGAGGGCGACACGGTCTCCTCGCCCGAGCGGACGCTCTCGCGGGATCAGCTGGGGCGGTACCTCGACTACTGCTCCGAGCTGCTCTCGCTCACGTCGAAGCTGGCGGCGCTCTATGCCGAACGCTTCAACGACACCGTGATCCTGCAGGCCGTCGACGAGGTGGAGGCGCTCACGACCGGCCTGAGCGCGAAGATCTGGCAGAAGATCATGGTGCTGGAAGCCACCGAGTGACTCAGTTCGCCTCGTGCACGGTGTTGGGCATGAGCTCCAGGTAGGAGAGCGCCTCGCTCGCCGCGTACACGTTGCAGGCGTGGTACTTCACATCGGTCGAGAGGTCCACGGGCGAGTACATGGCGGGCTCCTCGGCGCCTGCGATGAGAATCCCGTCGATCTGACCCATCGTGTCGTCGTCGATGTGCTTGGCGATGACGATCCCGTCCCAGTTGAACGTGACGAACGGGTCGAAGTTGCCGTCGACGATGAGGACGCCCCGCCCCGAGAACCACGCCGGCAGCCATGACCACGTGTACCGGATGACCGGAAAGGAGTCCGCTGGCAGGCTGCCGAAGTCCGGGAGCGTGTTCTCGTAGTCGACTGGAAAGTTCGGGTCCGAGATCACGTCCCAGCGGATGCCGATCGAGTCGGCGAGGGCCGACCACCCTCCGGGCCAGGTGCTCGTCTCGGGGCTTCCCTGGATGTCGGAGGCGTTTTGCTCGCTCACGGAGAGTCGGGCGATCGCGCCCCCGATCGTCGGTGCACCTCCATCCGGGCAGTCCGCGATGGTGCTGTAATCCACGCCGTGCGCCTGACCCCCACCCTCGACCGAGAGCGCGTCGGCGCTGACCATCACGGCCGCATGATGCCGTAGCGGACGCCAGCGATACGTGGCGTACGCACCCACCACGCGACGGGCCGGGGTGCCCGGCGTGAACACGTCGTCGACGGTGCCTTCCGACCGGACGTAGTAGATGTGCGTCTGTACGTTCTCCTCGTACACCTTCCGCGTCGTGACGACGGCCACGCCGTTGCCCAGCGCGTAGGTGGTGGTATCGGGCAGCACGCCCATCGTCTCGGCCACGAACCGCTCCAGCCCAGCCCGGGCCACGGTGAGCGCCTCGGCCCCGTCGCGGCTGTGGCGCGCCAGCGTGAACTCCGACGACACGAGGAGGTAGCCCGTCGCGGCCGTGACCGCGATGGCGAAGAGCATGAAGACGACCACGGCGAGCACGAAGCCCCCCTCGCGGGCGCCCCCGCTTCCGCCAACGCGCCGCAATCGCGTCCTCACGAGCCGTCCTCGCGCACGTTCCGAAGGGGCACGTCGACCGACCACCCGAAGGTGACGTCGTCCCTTCCCCCAGTGGGCGGCGGCTTTCGCGACGTGGCGAGGAAGCGGATCGCGTCGACCCCGGAGAGGTCCGCGGCGAGCACCGTATCCGCGTAGGTGCCGACCGCCGTCCGGTACTCGAAGTGCGCGGTGGTGTCGATGCCGGTCGCGAATTCGACGGGCGTGTCCCCGTAGTCCGCGCGGAAGAGACCGAGCGTCGTGGAGTCGAGCTGTGAGGTCCCGATCGTGAACGTCGTCTCGCGGAAGATCATGACGACGTCGCCCTCGAACACGCTGCCGGCGAAGAGTGCGTTCATTCCCACGAGCCGATGGAAGTCGTCGCGCGCCCCCACGGTATCGGCTCCGCTCGCTTCGCAGTTGTTGGCGGACTGATTGTCGTTCCCGTTGAGCGCGGACCAATTCCTGAAGCCGTACTCCCACGTCGAGTCGTTGCGGAGCGCGAGTCCGGCCACCTCGTCCGCGGCAACGGACGCCTCCCCGCCACCGCTCATGACGTCAACCAGCGAGGGCCCCTGACGGTTGCACACGGTCGCGACCACGATGGGAGACCGGATCGTCAACGTGCGCCGTCCCGCGACGACCACTCCGTCCGACGGCACGTTCCGGACCTCGCGTGCCACGAGCTCCGTGGCCGCCCGGGTGTTGTCCTGGACGCCGATGCGGAGCGTCTGGAGCGAGTAGAACTCGTTTTGGACCAGGAATGCATGGCTCACGAGCACAACCAGGAAGGACGCGATGACGAGCGCGATGAGCGTTTCGACGAGCGTGAAGCCCGCGGGAGCACGGCCGTGCACGGATGCCCCCCGGCGTGCTACCAGACGCCTGACGTGTAGGAAGTCAGCGCGTGCGACGGCCCCACGTTGTCGACCGGCTCCAAGGTCACCTCGACACGGCCGAGAATCGGCGTGAGGCGCGTGACAGTGACGATCCGTCGATAGTCCCAGCCCTGCACGGTGAGCGTGTCCGTGCTGGAGCCGGCCGCAATCGAGTCGAACGGCGTCGCTTCGATCGAATCGAGCTGCGCGTTGGCCAGGACGACGATCTCCGAGCGTGCGCCGGAATAACGCATCTGTGTAGTGAGCGAGCTGCCGGCGCGCATGACCATGAGCACACCGACGGAAAAGATGACCAGCGCCCCGACGACTTCGATCAGGGTGAAGCCGTCGCGACGGTGGGCGAGAAGACATGGCTCCCGCTCGGCGCTCAAGTCCGGTCGATCTTCGAGGCACCCATACCGTTGAACGATACGGTGTACGTCACGTCCCCGGAAGAAAACGTTGCCGTGCCCAACGTGCCCGCCGCGCCGCTCAAATCCGCGACGCCGCGCGCGCTGAAAACGAGAGAGTCGCCGGTCGTGTCGAGCGTGACCCCGCTCAGATCGATGTCCGCGTTCGTGCCGAACCGCCTCCGGGCGATCTCTTCGGCGCTCGACTGAGCCTCGACCTCGTACCAGAGACTCACTTCGTAGAAGCGGATCACGACCGGCTCCTGCGTCCGGACCGCGAAGCTCCTCGCAGCCACGAGATCCTGGG
>JBDHDM010000262.1:0-6215 GCA_039591515.1 Gemmatimonadota bacterium
GATCGAGCTGCTGTGGACGCTCGCGGACCCGCTGAACCTGGTGCCCGGCAACGATCGCAAGACCGCGCACTTCGCGAGGTGGACGGTCGCCCGGCTCCGAGATCGAGCTCGCAACCCCTTCCAGACCCGATGGGGGGAGGACCTCTCCGAGCTCACCGTCCGGCACGGGTGGGAGCTCGGTTGGGAACGGTCGCCGTCCAGGGACTTCTCGTCGATCGACAACGTCATCGGGCACAAGCATCCGGAAGGCCGGGATTACATGCCTGCCGGGTCCGTGCTGCGGGCGCCCGCCGAAGCGGACGCCGAGCAGTTGCGCGCGGACCGGCGGTCGCCGCGGAGCCTGTATGCACCGGACTACGCCCCCGTGCTCCTGCCCATGGAGAGTCAGCTCGCCGTCTTCCCACGCGTGGGTCAGGCGCGGGTGGTCACCACGCACTATCTACCGGAAGACACCACGTTCCATGCCGACCATGCCCATGCGCTCCCCTGGCTGGACCCCGGAGACCAGGCGGGCCTCGCGGATCGGATGGGGCTCTACCTCCTGCCGGTCGGGAAGCCCGGAGCGGAGACAGAGCCACGGAGTGCCCGGCACGTGGGCCGCGCCACGGGTGCGCTGATCCTCACCGCCGCCCCCGGCGACTACGTGATCTCGGCGGAGAGCTGGAGCCCGGCGCTCCGAAGGGCGGGCCGCATCCGATCGGGGCTGAAGGTCCGGAGCACCGTGGAGGACGTTGCCACGCTCTCGGATCTACTCCTGCTGGCTCCCGGAGACGATCCGACCACCCTCGAGGCCGCGTTGGACCAGGCTTTGCCCAGGGCTCGCGTGAGTCGACACGAACCGTTCGGGGTCGCATGGGAGGTGTCGGGTCTCGGCTTCCGGCCCGAAACGTTGGAGTTCGAGCTCTCGGTGGAGCGAGCGGACCGGAGTGTCTTCCGGCGGGTAGGGGAGTTCCTGCGGCTGGCGGATCGGGGCCGACCGCTCGGCCTCTCGTGGACCGAACCCGCCGCCTCCGAGCCCGGAACCAGCTTCCACTCGGTCGACCTCGAGCTTCCCCCGCTCGACGAGGGTCGATACCGCGTGCGATTGATCCTGCGCACGGCTGACCGGTCGGAGACCGTTCGCACCCTGGAATTCGAGGTGTCCGACCCCGCGTCGCGTTGACCCCCCGAGGGGTCGCGTCTAGCTTATTTGGCTGTCTTTCGCACGTCTTTTCGGCACCTGATTCCATCCCATGGACGACACATATCGGCGGGGGCCCCTCCTGCTGCTCGCGGGGAGCGCGAATCGGCCCCTGGCCGCGGAGATCGGGGAGATCATCGGGAAATCGCCGGACGGGGCCACGATCCGTCAGTTCGCGGATGGCGAGATCTTTGTGCGCATCGACCGGAACGCCCGCGGCCGCGACGTCTTCATCGTTCAGACGACCACGGCCCCGGCCGAGAACATCATGGAGCTCCTGCTCCTGATCGATGCGGCGCGACGCGCTTCTGCGGCACGTGTCACGGCCGTGATCCCGTACTTCGGCTACGGGCGTCAGGACCGGAAGGACCAACCCCGTGTGTCGATCGGCGCGAAGCTCGTTGCGAACCTGATCGTGGCCGCGGGAGCGGACCGCGTGGTCTCGATCGACTTCCATCAGCACCAGATTCAGGGCTTCTTCGACATCCCCGTCGACCACCTCTATGCCGCGCCCGTGATCACGAAGTACTTCCGCGACATGGGATTGGACGACCTCGTCGTGGTGGCTCCGGACGTGGGCTCGGCGAAGATGGCACGCGGTTACGGCAAGCGGCTCGGAGCCAGCTTCGCCATCATCGACAAGCGACGGCCGAAGGCGAACCAGTCCGAGATACTCAACGTGGTCGGTGAGGTCTCGGGGATGAACTGCCTCCTCGTCGACGACATGGTGGACACCGCCGGCACGTTGACCAACGCGGTTCACGCCCTGAGGGATCGGGGGGCGAAGGCGGTGTACGCGGCCGCGACGCACGCCCTCTTCTCGGGGGAGGCGGTACAGCGGCTGAGTGACGCTCCGCTGGAGGAGATGGTCGTCACCAACACGATCGCGATTCCCGAGGAGAAGCACTTCGAGAGGCTGAGGGTGCTCTCCGTCGCCGACCTCCTCGCCAAGGCGATCGACTACGTGCATTCGAACGAGTCTGTCAGCCAGCTGTTCGAGATGCTTCCGGACGCGTGAGCCGGGAACCTGAGGGAAAGGGCCCCGGGAGAGCCCGGGGGCCGATAATCAGAGGAAGCGAGAAACGATGAGCACCGACACGACACTGAAGGCCGAGTTGCGCGAAGGGACCGGCAAGGGCGTTGCCCGTAAGCTCCGCTCGGCGGGCCGCCTCCCGGCGGTCGTCTACGGGGGGAAGGGAGAAGCCCAACACATCTCCCTCGACACACACGACGCGGAGTACATGTTCCGCAACATCTCCGTCGACAACACGATCGTCGCCCTCGATATCGAGGGTGAGAAGCAGCCGGTCCAGACCCTGGTGCGTGAGATCCAGATGCACCCGTGGAAGGCCAGCCTGGTCCACGTCGACTTCCTTCGCATCCAGGAGGGCGTGGCCGTGGAAATGGTGGTGCCGCTCCACCTGATCGGGGACCCCGTCGGTGTCACGATAGGCGGTGGTACGGTCGAGCAGATCATCCACGACCTCCCGATCCGATGCATCCCGTCGAAGATCCCCGAGGTGCTCGAGGTGGACATCTCCGGGCTGGACCTGAACGACGCGCTCCACGTGTCCGACATCACGCTCGGCGAAGGCGTCGAGGTGACGATCCCGCTGGACAGGACGATCTGCTCCGTGGCGGTGCCCAGGGCCGAGATGGAGCCGGAGGTGGAGGACGAAGAGGCAGTCGAGGGTGAGGAGGCGCCGGAAGGAGCCGCTCCCGAAGGTGCCGAGACCGAAGATACCGGCGGAGACGAGGGCTGAAGCCCTCCTTGAGCCGGTGGAATCGTGAAGGTTGTGCTCGGGCTCGGGAACCCCGGGCCCGAGCACGACGACACCCGTCACAACGTCGGGTGGTGGGTGGTGGATCGACTGGCGTACGACTGGGACTTCGGTCCGTTCAAGCGTGACCGACGTGCGCTCGTCAGCGACGGGGAAGTCGGCGGGACGGAAGTCCGCCTGATGAAGCCGACCACCTTCATGAACAGGAGCGGCCTCGCCATGAGGTCGTTACGGGCGATGGATTCGTTCGACCTCGCCAGGGATCTCCTGGTGATCGTCGACGATGCGGCGCTCGACGTAGGACGGGTGCGCTTCCGGCCCGAGGGCGGGGCGGGGGGGCACAATGGGCTCAGGTCGATCTCGGGTGCGCTGCAGTCGAACGACTTTGCCCGGCTCAGAATCGGAGTGGGGCAGAAGCCTCCGGCGGAGGACCTGGCAGACTGGGTCCTCTCACCGATGCCCGCAGAGGATGAAGACGTGGTGGTGGCATTACTTCCCGAGCTGACCCAGGCCGTCGAGGTCTGGATCGCGGAGGGAGTCGAAGCGGCGATGAATCGCTTCAATCGCTAGACGAATTCAACCAGTGCACGACGAACCAAAGGAATCGATTCGATGAACTTCGTCGACCTGACCAGCTTCGCATGGCTCTTCGGTGTATCCGGGCTCGCGATTGCAGGCGGCATCTACGGCTACGTGAAGCGCCAAGACCCCGGCAACGAGACGATGGTGGATCTCGGCGAACAGATCCACGACGGGGCCATGGCCTTCCTGCGTCGCGAGTACACGGTGCTCGCGGGCTTCGTGGCGATCGTGGCGGTGCTGCTCGGCCTGGCCATCGGGTGGCTGTCGGCCGGGGCCTACCTCTTCGGTGCGTTCAGCTCCGTGTGTGCCGGCTTCGCCGGGATGAAGGCCGCGACGCGAGCCAATACGCGGACCTCGGCCGCCGCCAACCAGGAGGGCCAGGGCAAGGCTCTGCGCGTGGCGTTCTTCGGGGGTGCCGTCATGGGTCTCGCGGTGGCTGCGCTCGGCCTGCTCGGCCTGGGGGTCCTGTACTACTTCTACGGGGCCTCAGCCAGCACGGCCGAGGAGTTCCTCTCCTTTGCCCAGGTGGTCTCTGGCTTCGCCATGGGCGCGAGCTCGATCGCGCTCTTCGCCCGCGTCGGCGGGGGCATCTACACCAAGGCGGCCGACGTCGGCGCCGACCTCGTCGGTAAGGTCGAGGCGGGTATCCCCGAGGACGATCCGCGGAACCCCGCGACGATCGCCGACAACGTGGGCGACAACGTCGGCGACGTGGCCGGCATGGGGGCCGACATCTTCGAGTCGTACGTCGGATCCATGGTGGCGACGATCGCGATCGCGGCGTCTGCGCCCGCGTTGGCCGGGAGTCGGGCGGCGGCGATCGCCCTTCCACTCACGACGGTCATGGTCGGGCTGGTCTGCTCGCTCGTAGGCATCGCCGCGATGAAGGTCCTCGAGAAGCGCAATCCCTCTCAGGCGCTTCACGGCACCACCTGGGTGGCCGGAGCGCTCTTCATCGTGTTGATGTACTTCGTGGTACAGGGAATGGGCATCACCTTCGCCGGCACTTCATACCCGGCGTCCGGCCCGTGGGTCGCGATTCTCGCGGGGATGCTGGCAGGGATCATGATCGGCACCGTCACCGAGTACTACACGGCCCATAAGCCGGTGAAGAGGATCGCCGAGGCGAGCGAGACCGGAGCGGCGACGAACATCATCGCGGGTCTCGCCGTCGGGATGGAGTCCGTCGCGATTCCCGTCATCCTCATCTGTATCGCGATCGCCGTCGCCTTCAACTTCTCCGGCCTCTACGGGATCGGAATCGCCGCCGTGGGCATGCTCGCGACGGTGGGCGTCACGATGACCGTCGACGCGTACGGCCCGATCGCGGACAACGCGGGTGGCATCAGCGAGATGAGCGGCCTCGGGCCCGAGACGCGGGAGATCACGGACTCCCTGGACGCGATCGGCAACACGACCGCGGCGATCGGGAAGGGGTTTGCGATCGGGTCTGCGGCGCTGACCGCGCTCGCGCTCTTCTCCGCCTACGCGGCGGCCGTCGGGCTGGATCAGACGGGCATCAACCTCGTCGACCCGAGGGTGGTGATCGGGCTCCTGCTCGGCGGCGTGCTTCCGTTCTTCGTGGCGGCCCTCACGATGACGGCAGTCGGCCGGGCCGCGCAGGGCATGGTCGACGAGGTCCGGCGTCAATTCCGCGAGATCCCCGGGATCATGGAAGGCACGGCGAAGCCGGATTCCGCCCGCTGCATCGACATCTCGACCCGGGCCGCGCTCCGAGAGATGATCCTACCTGGCATCACGGCCATCCTCTCCCCCGTCATCGTCGGCCGCTTCCTGGGCGTCGAGGCTCTGGGCGGTCTCCTGGCTGGCGCCACGGTCACGGGCGTGGCCATGGCGCTCTTCATGGCGAACGCCGGTGGGGCGTGGGACAACGCCAAGAAGTACATCGAGGGTGGTGCGCACGGTGGGAAGGGCTCGGACCCCCACAAGGCGGCCGTGGTGGGCGACACCGTCGGAGATCCGTTCAAGGACACCTCCGGTCCGTCTCTCAACATCCTCATCAAGCTGATGAGTGTCGTGTCCCTGGTCCTTGCTCCCTGGTTCATCACTTAGCGGCCGGGGCGAGCACGATGGCCAAGGAGGCGTCGTTCGAGAACGCGTTGGCGTTCGCTGCCGATCTCATTCGGATCCCGGGGCTGCCCGGTGAGGAAGGGGACGTCGCTCGTCGCGTCCGGGAGGAGTTCGAGGCGCTCGGGCTGGAGGACGTCCGTGTCGACGGCGCCGGGAACGTGATCGGCGTGGCCCGTGGACGCGGTGCGTCGCCTGCGGCTCTTCTGAACTGTCATATGGACGTCGTGGCCGAAGGTGACCACGACGAGTGGGAGGTCCCACCCTTCACGGGCGAGGTTCGTGACGGGTATCTGCACGGTCGCGGAGCCATGGACATCAAGGGGCCGCTGGCGATTCAGACCTACGCGGCGGCGGCGCTGATCGGGGAGGCTCCGGGTGACGTGATCGTCGCGCACACCGTGCTCGAGGAGCGCGGTGGCCTGGGCATGAAGTACCTGCTCGAGGCGGGTGAGGTCGATCCGGGTGTGGTCGTGATCGGCGAAGCCACGCACGGTGACGTATGTATCGGTCACAGAGGGCGCGCCGAGGTCGAGGTCGCCATCTCGGGTCGGGCTGGCCACGCGAGCGTCCCCGATCGCGCG
>JBDHDM010000263.1:0-6186 GCA_039591515.1 Gemmatimonadota bacterium
TCCAGTTCAAGCTCCGCGAGACCCTGTACCGTGAAGGTGCGGCGCCTGCAGACAACCTGTTATCGGTGGTCAACACCGCCAGCTCGTCGGTCTTCGAGGGCATCGCCGACACGGGGCTCGAGATGATCGGATGGGACCGGAGCCCCGACGACCGGCTCCAGGGCCTGATGAATCGGTATCGCTGCGCCATCGGGACGGGGGCTGCGTGGCGGCTGCACTCGCTGGGGTGGGCTCCGGAGAGGACGGCCGCGTGGCTGCGCGACCAGGCGCTCACGGGCGGGGAGGGATGGGTGCAGAACCGAATGGCGTTCATCTCCGGACCGGCGCGATCCGTGCTCATCTGGTCGTACTGGTGGGGTGAGCCGACCGTTTCGAAGGCGTGGCGCTCGGCGGTCGCCGCGGGCCGCAAGGACGACCTCGTGGCTTATCTGTACGGGCGCATGCACTCCAACCGGACCGTGGAGGCATTCGATGCCTGAACGAGGTCGATCGGGGCAGGCGTGGCTGTTCGTGGCGGGGGCGCTCGCGCTCGCGGGGTGCGTGGGGGGAGAGGCACGAGACCCGCTGGCGATCATCGATGGCCACAAGATCCTGCGTGTGGCGTACGAGCGGGAGGTCGACGTCTTGAACGCCTTCACGAGTCAGATGTTGGTCGACATCCACTTCAGCATGGTCGAGGGGCTCGTCACGACCGACGAGAACAACCGGTATGTCCCGGTCCTCGCACGCGAGATCCCCTCCGAGTCCAACGGCCTGGTGGTGGAGAACCCGGACGGAACGCTGGACATGACGTGGCGGCTGCACGAGGACGTGCGCTGGCACGACGGTGAGCCCTTCACGAGTGAAGATGTCTGCTTCACCTGGCGGTTCGTGACCAGCGAGAACTCCCAGACGTACAATCGGGACTGGTACCTCGGGATCATCGGCTGCGACACGCCCGACGAGCACACGGTCGTCTTCACCTGGAGTGGCCGATTCGGCTACTACGCCGGCCTCTTCGAGGCGATTCTGCCCGAGCACGTTCTCGGGGGCATGAGCACCGAGGAGGTCGTCAACTACACGCCGTACAATCGGGGGGACGAGCTGGTCGGCACGGGGCCTTTCCGCTTCGCGGAATGGAGGGCCGGGGAGTATATCCGCGTGGTGCGAAACGAAGACTACTGGCGCTCGGAGGGTCACCCCGCGATCGACGAGATCGTCTGGTCGTTCGTGCCCGATTCGAACACTCGCCTCAATGCGATGAGGGCGGGCCAGTACCACTACGCGCGCCTCGAGCCGACGCAGGTTCGTGAGGTGGAGTCCTTGGCCGGGTACCGGACCCACCTGATCAGCTCGAACACCTTCATGCACTTCGATCTCAGCCTCAACACCCCCCAGGCCGCGGCACTGTTCTCGGATCCGCAGACTCGACGGGCGCTCTTCCATGCCATCGACCGCGGGGCCATCGCAGAGCAGCTCATGGAGAGCACGGTTCGCGTCGCCAACACGCCGATCAACCCGACCAGCCCGTACCACGATGCCTCGGTCACGGCCAGCACGTACGACCCCGAGCGCGCCGCGCGGCTGCTCGACGAGGCGGGGTGGCTCCCGGGCAGTGACGGGATTCGGGTGAAGGACGACCGACGCTTTTCGTTCACGATGCTCAACCGAGCCGGCACCGCTGACCGCATCGCGATTGCACAGGTGATCCAGGCGCAGCTGAAGGCCGTGGGCGTCGAGGTCCAGTTCGAGACCCTGGAGAGCGCGGCTTGGACTCAGGCCTGGAGGAGCTTCGACTGGGAGGCCGTCGTGAGCGCGTGGTTCCTTCCCGCGGATCCGAGCTTCAGCGGGCTTTACCGGTGCGGCGGCCCCAACAACATGACGGGCTTCTGCACGCCGGCCCTCGATTCGGTCATGGAGGCCTCCGATCGTTTCCTGTCGTTCGAGGAGCGTAAGCCGCTGCTCGACGAGTCGCAGAGGCTTCTCGCGGAAGACGCCCGCATGCTGCCGATCTACTACAACGTGGTTCCCGAGCTGCTGAGTGATCGCGTGGTGAACTACCGCGGCAGCGGTACGAACTTCGGGAGCTTCTGGAACCTCTGGGAGTGGGATCTGCGCTAGAAGCCCGGGACCGCGTCCAGGTGCCGACCTCGTGGATCGCGAGCTGAGGCGGTCGGGATCATTCGCTCGGGGCTTCGGTTGCCTGGGGTGCGCCCACCTGCGCCGCCTTCTGCGCGACGGCCTCGGCCAATCGGCGCACGCGTCGATCGCTGGCCGAGGAGAGTAGGGTCCACGCGGCGCGGCCCAGGCCGGCGCCGGCGAGCAGGGAGAGGCCGAAGATCCCGATGGCTCCGATCATGCCGGCCGGGGGACCGGCGGCCACCAGTGGCGTCGCGAGCATCATGCCCCAGGCCGCCGGCAGGAGGTGGAAGATGGTCCGCATACGCGGCTCCGCCTTCTCCACGACGTCGATCGCGGTCTCGCCGTCTCCCGGCCGGATGGACACCCGTGTGCTCTTGAACTTGTCCCGGGCGGTCCAGCGAATCGACCCAAGTGCCTCGGTCACCGCGCCCGTTCCGTCGGCACGCTCGTCGACCAGCGACACGAGGGCTGCCACGGCCTCCTGATCGAGCGAGACCGGAACCACACGGGCCGCCTTCCGGACCGAAGGTGCCCCCGCGAGGCGAGTACCGAGCCCAGGCCCCCTATCGAGCCCCGCGACGGCCCGATCGATCGCTGATGGGGAAATGCCGACCTCGCGGGCGATGCCCCGCAGGTCCTCGAGCGAAAGCCCCGAGCCCGCCGCGCCCGGCTGCTCCGACGCCTCTGCGATCTCGGTTGCGCGCCGCAGCACCAGCGCGACTTCCCGGTCCGTGAACCGCCGTGTATCGTCGCTCATTCGTCCCCTTCCAGGGAGGTCTCGTTGGGCCTCTCGCGCGAATCTCACGGCGCTGCGCTCATCCCGAGCCACGCGTCCCTCACGCGGCGTGCACCGTCCCGCGCGTACGTCTTGGGTACGAATGTACGTCCCATGTCCTTCGCGAGCGCCTTGGCCCGGCGACGCACCGCGTGAAAGATTCCGCAGCCGCGGTCACGAACGCGGCTGCGCAGAGAGACCTCGTCCCGACGAGCCCGAATCCCCGAAGCCCGAGACATGACACGGTACGTCGTTCGCCGCCTCCTGCAGATGATCCCACTCCTCTTCGGGATCAGCGTCCTGCTCTTCGCAGTGATCCAGGCGGCTCCGGGTGGGCCGGAAGCCGCGCTCCTGGAGTCCGACCGCTTCATCGATCCGCAGGTCATCGAGGCGTACCGAGAGAGGCTCGGAGTCGATCAGCCCGTGCCCGTACAATACGCGCGGTGGATCGGCGGAGCCCTCCGGGGGGACCTCGGGGTGAGCTTCTCCACGACGCGCCCGGTGTCGGAGATGATCGTCGAGCGTCTGCCTGCCACGCTCGAGCTCATGGGGGCTTCGTTTCTCCTGGCTGCCGTGATGGCTTTCGTTCTCGGCGTCGTGAGCGCGGTGCGCCAGTACAGCTGGTTCGACCATTTCGGCACGGGGGTATCCTTCGTCGGGATCGCGATGCCGGTCTTCTGGTTCGCTCTCATCCTCCAGCTCGTTTTCGGCGTGTGGCTCGGCTGGCTACCCGTCGCCGGCACACGGACCGTCGGTGCCACGTCACTTGGCGATCACCTCCTCCACCTGGTGCTCCCGGCCACGGTCCTCGCGTTCCGTTACGTGGCCGGGTGGTCGCGCTACCTGCGGGCGAGCATGCTCGAGGTCCTCCGTACCGACTTCATCAGGACCGCACGTGCGAAGGGCCTCGCGGAGGGCGTGGTCGTGTGGGGGCACGCGCTCCGGAACGCCATGATTCCGGTAGTGTCGGTGATGGCCCTGAATCTGGCGGGCCTCTTCTCCGGTGCGGTGATCACCGAGACGATCTTCGCGTGGCCCGGCATCGGGCGCATGTTCGTTCAGGCCATGTTCGCGCGGGACTACCCGCTGCTCATGGGCATCCTGCTCCTGGGCTCGACGATGGTCGTGGTCTTCAACCTCCTCGCCGACGTGATCTACGGCGTGCTCGACCCGCGCATCCGATATGAGTAGCGATCGGGCCGTCGCTGCGGTGGAGTCGGCAGGGGGGGCGACCCTCCGGAGCGCTTTCTGGAAGCGCCTCCGCCGACATCGCCTCGCGGTGGTGTCGCTGTGGATCGTCGGGGTGATTGCGCTGCTGTGCCTGGGGGCACCGCTCATCGCGCCCTTCGATTTCGACGCGATCGACCTGGGCAGCATCCGGCAGGCACCGTCTGCGGGGCACTGGCTCGGAACCGACGACCTGGGCCGTGACCTCCTCACGCGGATCCTCTACGGAGGGCGGGTCTCGATCGTGATCGGACTGTTCGCCGCCTTCGTCGGGACGGGTCTCGGCTCACTTCTGGGAGCCGTCGCCGGGTACTACGGGGGGCGCACCGACACGGCGCTCATGCGGCTCACCGATGTCGTCTATTCGATCCCGACCTTGCCGCTGCTGATCGTGCTGGCGTCGTACACCACGGCGGATGCCGGGTCGATGGCCCTGACCATCGGCGCCCTCTCGTGGATGACCACGGCCCGCGTGGTTCGGGGGGAGGTGCTCAAGCTCCGATCGATGGAGTTCGTGGAGGCGGCGCGGAGCCTGGGCGCGAGCAACGGGAGGATCATCGGCCGCCACATTCTACCGAACACGGTGGGTCCGATCGTGGTTGGCGCCACGCTGGCCGTGGGGAACGCGATCATCCTCGAAAGCTCGCTGAGCTTCCTCGGGCTCGGCGTCCAGCCGCCGACCCCGACCTGGGGCAACATGCTCACGGATGCGCAGGCGACGATGGCGACCCAACCGTGGCTCTCGGTGTTTCCCGGGCTCGCGATCCTGACCGTCGTGTTGGCCGTGAACTTCCTGGGCGACGGGCTGCAGGACGCGCTGGATCCACGGGCTGAGGCACGCTAGCGGGGCGCGGACGAGTCACCCGGGTGCGCAGCGGGCGGGGCCAGACCCCACCCGCTGCGTCGTCACCGGACCCCTTTTCGGTCGCGGTCTCTCCCGGGGCTCACCAGCCGTGCTCGTCCCAGGTGCACATGGCCTCGGTCGCGGAGAGCCAGTCCAGTGCGGGCTGCCCGACGCCGAGACTTCCCAGCCAGTTCATGGCGGGCTGGCCGATCGGAGCGCCCGGGGGTGCGTCGACGCTCTCGACCGGTGCGGCCGGCGCGTGTGGCCGGCTCATGAAACGCTCGATGTCCTGCGCCATGAACGCCGCGTGCGGTACGTCGGCGTGCTCGCTCACGTGGGTGTGGATTCCCTGGAGCGCGGCCGTGGCCTGGGCGCGCACCTCCATCATCGACGCGCTCGCGGCCAGCCGCATGAGCGCGTCGATGACGACGGCCTCGACCGCCGTCTTGATCTGCCCCTCATAGGGATTCGCCGTCTCCGCCTCGAATGCGGCGTCGACGACACGGGTGAGGACGTCGTCCAGCCCGGGTAGCGATGCGTCGAGCATGTTCTGCTGCACCATTCGCGCCGCACGATCGGGCCTGAGGAGGGCGGCGACCGTGTGGCTCGCGGCGACGACGGCCGGTGTCACGGCATCGAAGGCCGAGCCGGTGTAGCGGGGGAAGAGCTCCCGCGTGCCACGGTATCCGGGGGGGCGGGGCGGAATCGACTGCAGCACCACCTCGGGCAGCGCCAGCTCGGACGGCCGGAGGGTACGCATGAGCGCGTCGAGCGCACGGTTCTGCTCGTTCGCGTCGACACGCCACATCGGGGTGAGCCCGTCGCCGCGCATCGCGTAGGTGTACTGGACACCGCCCACGGCGGTCGCGGTGGACTCGGTCTGATACCGATGGTGCATGTACAGGGGGACGAGGACCTCCTCCATGGTCGCCCACGGCCGGCCGTTGCGAATCGCGGCTTCGCCGAAGCGGGAGAGGGCGGATGCGCGTACGTCCAGCATCCGCTCCAGCTCGCCGGCCATGTCGGTACCGTTGGCCCACTGATCGGCCTGCGGCGTGGTGGCCACGTCCTGTCCGGACATGTAGCGAACGTCGTCCTGCCAGGCGTCGTCCAGGATCTGCTCGAGCTCCGCGGCCTCATCGGTGCCGGAGGGGAAGTCGGAATACCCGTAGCGGATCGTCGCGACGTCCCACGCTCCGATACCCGTGTCGTAGACCTG
>JBDHDM010000264.1:0-6178 GCA_039591515.1 Gemmatimonadota bacterium
AGGTCATCTACCCGGCCGAGCGCGCGACCGAGCTTCTTCGCTTCTTCCGCGACCACATGCGGGATGCGCCGGACGACCTGATGGCGTTCTTCTTCTTCCTCAGGGTGCCGCCGCTCGAGTTCTTCCCCGAGGAGCACCACGGCGCGCTCGCAGTGGACTTCGTCCTCACCTGGCTGGGCCCGGTCGAGGACGGCGAGGCTGCGCTGGCGCCGTTCCGGGCGCTCGGGGACCCGATCTTCGACATGGTCGGTCCGCAGCCGTACCTCACGCTCCAGCAGTCGTTCGACGAGGGCATGTCCGCCAAAGGCGGCCGGTGGTACTCCCGCTACCACTACCTCGACGGGCTCACCGATGCCGCGATCGACACGATCGTCGAAGGGCTGGAGCCGTTCCCGGGCGAGTTCACCACCGTGTACCTGGCTGACGAGGGTGGGGCCCCGGGAAGGATCGCTGCGGACGCCACGGCGTTCCCTCATCGCACCGCGGGGTGCTCGATCCACGTGTTCCCCGGATGGGTCGACTCCGAGGCCGACGACAGGATCATGCGGTGGGCACGAGGGCTCGGTGCTGCCATCGCGGGTCACGCGAATGGCGGCGTGTACGTGAACATGCTGGCGGAGGACGAGAGGGACCGGGTGCGGGCGGCGTACGGGGTCAACTACGAGCGGCTCGCCGGCCTGAAGGCGAAGTGGGATCCCGGCAACGTCTTCCGGATGAACCACAACGTCGTACCAGAGTCAGGCTGAGCTCCGGCGATGGCCAACTCGTCGCTGGGCCGGATCAGCAACTTTCTGGGAGAGCTGAAGCGGCGAAGGGTCTATAAGGTCACTGCGATCTACGTCGTGCTGTCGGTGGGCGGGCTGGAGCTCGCTTCCGTCCTCCTCCCCTCGACTCGGCTACCGGGGTGGTTCGACGAGCTCTTCCTCGGTCTGGCGATCACCGGGCTGCCATTGGTTCTCGTCCTCGCGTGGACGTTCGACATCACCGAATCCGGCATCCGACGCACGACCGACCTGCCAAAGGGCTCACCCGGAGCCGATGACGATCTCAGCCGGGGCGGGTCGCCTCCGGCTGCGCGTGCGCAGCAAGGGGAGGCATCGGAGCGCGTCGGGGCGACCGGGGCGACCTCGGCCACGGGGGGTCCGCCGAGGCGGCGCGAATCGGTCGTCCCCGAGCTCGATTCGCTCACGGTCGCGGTACTCCCGTTCGAGAACCTGAGCGGCGCGACCTCAGCGGAGCCGTTTGCACTCGGGCTGCACGACGACCTCCTCACCGAGCTCTCGCGGGCTTCGGCGCTGACGGTGATCTCCCGTACCTCGGTGCGGGGGTATCTCGGCACCAGCAAGTCGTTGCCGGAGATTGCCCGGGAGCTCGGTGCGGGCACCATCGTCGAGGGCGGCGTCCAGCAGGCCGGGAACCGGGTCCGGCTCAACGTGCAGCTCATCGACGCTCGAACCGACAAGCACCTGTGGGCCGAGCGCTACGACCGTGAGCTGACCACGGAGAACATCTTCGAGCTGCAGAGTGAGCTGGCGGCCGGCATCATGGCGGAGTTGCACGCACAGCTCACGGCGGAGGAGGCGGCTCTTCCGCAGAACCGGCCCACCGCGGACCTGGAGGCGTACCAGCTGCTCGTCACGGGGCGGCAGGCGCTGATCGACCGCTCTCACGAGGGCTTCGAGGTTGCGGCGACCCTCTTCGAGCGCGCGGTCGAACGGGACCCGACCTATGCACCCGCGTGGGCGGGCCTCGCCGACGCCCTGGTGGGGCTCGTGGACTATGGGCACTCCGACTCGAGTGAGGCGCTGCGGCGGGGTGCGGACGCCTGCCGGCGAGCGCTCGAGCTCGATCCGAACCTCGCCGAGGCGCATGCGGCGTGGGGTCGGTTTCTCACGGCCGCCCGGGATGCCCCCGGCTCGGCCCGCGCGCATGCCCGGGCCATCGAGCTACAGCCGAGCTACGCAGGTGCGCACCAGTGGTCGTGCTGGGCCAACCTCCTCCTCGATCGGGGGGAGGAAGCCCTCTCCTTCGGGGAGAAGGCGACGCGCCTCGATCCGCTGGACCCCGAGGCATCCGGTAACCTCGCGCTCGCCTGTCTCATGGTCGGCGAGCCCGAGCGTGCGCTGGGGGAGACGCGTCGCATTCTCGCCCTCCACCCTTCGTTCGAATACGCGCGATGGGCTCAGGGGCTGAGTCTGCAAGCCCTGCAGCGATGGGAAGAAGCAGCCGATGCCTTCGCGACCCTCGGCGATCGATGGACCCGGGGATGGCCCGAGCTCGGCCGTGCGGCGGCGGCCTGCCTGACCGGCGACGAGGCCACGGCCCGTGAGCTGCTCGCCTCACTCTCCGGGCGGGAAACGGGCTTCGAGCGGGGCATGATCCTGGCGCTGCTCGGGGAGCGCGACGAAGCTCTCGGGCTCCTTCGCTCGGAATGGCCGTTACCCTGGGCAGAGACGCTCTATCTGTACGTGCACCGCGCCTGGCCGATCGACGATTGGCGCTCCGACGAGCGCTTCCGAACGTTCGTGGACGACGTGCGCGCGAGCTGGCGGGTCGAGCACGGCTGACTCTGCTTCCGCGCCCACTGGCGATGCCGCCGATGGAGGTCGGCGCGCCGGCCGGTGTCAGCGGTCGGCCCGCTCCCTCGCCGGCGCCGGCAGGGGAGCTGTGGGGTCTTCCGTGCGCTCCGCCGCCTTCCGTCTCGCGATCTCCCTGCGCACGACGGGTGCCACCTCCGTACCGAGGATTTCGATGGCACGGAGCACCTTGTCGTGCGGCATCGGACCGACGGTGAGCTGGATCAAGAAGCGATCGTGCCGGAAGATGTCCCAGTGGAACAGGATCTTGTCGACGATCTCCTGCGCGCCCCCGAGGAAGAGCGCACCGCGCAGCGTCGCCTCGTCGTCGAAGTGCGCCCGGGTCGGGGGCGGCCAGCCACGCTCCCGACCGATCCGTCCCATCGTCTCTGCGAATGGCGGCCACGCGAGCTCCGCCGCTTCCTCGGGGTCGTCTGCGACGAAGCCGTGGGCATTGATGCTGACCGGCAGCGCTGCCGGATCGAGTCCCGTGCGCCTTGCGGTTTCGCGATACAGTTGGACGAAGGGTGCGAAACGCTCGGGCATTCCGCCGATGATGGCCAGCGCCATGGGGAGGCCGAGAGAAGCCGCGCGGACCGCCGAGGGCGGGTTGCCTCCCACCGCGATCCAGACGGGAAGGGGATCCTGAACCGGCCGCGGGTACACGAGGCGCCCGTCGATGGGGGCGCGGTGTCGTCCTTCCCACGTGACCCGCTCTCCTTCGCGGAGGCGGAGGAGCAGCTGGAGCTTCTCGCCGAAGAGCTCGTCGTAGTCCTCGAGGTCCTGCCCGAACAGGGGGAAGGACTCCGTGAAGGACCCTCTCCCCGCCATGATCTCGGCGCGTCCATCCGAGATCAGGTCGATCGTCGCGAAGTCCTGGAAGACCCGCACGGGGTCGTCCGAGCTGAGCACGGTCACCGCACTCGTCAACCGGATGCTCCGAGTCCGGGCCGCGGCTGCGGCAAGGATCACCGCCGGCGCGGACGAGACGTAGTCCGGGCGGTGGTGCTCGCCGACGCCGAAGACGTCCAGCCCGACGGAATCCGCGACCTCGATCTCTTCCATCAGGCGTGCCAGCCGCTCGCGCGCGCCCAGCTGTGTCCCGGTCGCAGGGTCCAGCGCGGCTTCGACGAACGAGTAGATGCCGATTTCCATGGCCGAGGCTACCCGGGTCGGGCTCGCCGGTGCCGCGCACCGGATGCGGAAAGGCACGACGCGGGAAGGACGTATTCATGGTCGGAGAAAACAACCTGCCCGGCGCTTTGTGGAGGGAGTCGAGCACGATGGGAAACGGGTGGACCGGCGACGGTCGTGATGGGGTCGAGTCGAGCGCCACGATCACGCGGAGGGGGTTCGTCCACGCGGGGTTGGCGGCGTTGGCGCCGGCCTGGCTCTCCGCGTGTGCGCCGGAACCGACCGGACCGTCCGGACCCGTGAGTGAAGGGGCGCGCCTCTTCGCTCGACCCGGGGAGCCGACAACGGCGGCGACGCCCGGCGTGGATTGGCTCAACATCAACACGACGGGCAGAGACGCGCGCCTGTTCGTTCCCACAGATTACGATCCCGCCGTGCCCGCCCCGCTTCTGGTCACGCTACACGGGCGGGGCGGCAGCGCGCTGGACTGGGACGGGTTCCATCCGGCCTGTGAGGCTCGCAACCTGATTCTGCTCGCGATCGACTCGAGAGGGGTGACGTGGGATCGTATCGGCGGCTTCTACGGACCGGACGTCGCCTACATCGAGCGGGCCTTGACCCAGACCTTCGATCAGTGCGCCATCGATCCCGACCGCATCTGCCTGGCGGGATTCTCGGACGGAGCGTCGTACGCGCTCTCGCTGGGGCCCTCCAACGGTGACCTCTTCCAGCACATCATCGCGTTCTCGCCGGGCCTCTCTGCTCCCGCCCAGGAGGTCTTCGGCTTGCCGCGCATGTGGATCTCCCACGGAAGGGACGACGCGATCCTGTCGTCCCGTCGCACGGAGGAGGTCATCGTGGCGGGGCTCATCGAATCCGGCTACCTCGTGACGTACGTGGGATTCGAGGGCGGACACGAAGTGCCGGCCGACATCGCGACGAGCGCCCTGGACTGGTTCCTGTCGTAGATCGCCCGAACGCTCGCGGGGGCGAGCGTCTCTCGGGCTCAACATTTCCGCGACTCCGGGGGTCAAGATAGGCTAAAGCCGCGGTGGACGTCCGGATGCGGATCGACCGATCGCGGGTTGCGCTCGACCCTCCCACTCCGTACCGACATGCTCCGCTTTCCGCGTGTTCTTCTGGGCCCGTGCCTGCTCATTTTCGCTGCGTGCTCGTCGGGCTCGGCGGGCCCGTCCTCCCAGCCGGCGCCTGCCGACGCCCCGGTCGCGGTCGAGGAGGAGCGCGCGGACCCGACGACCGCCGACGGCATCTTCACGGTCGCCCAGGCGGGGCGAGGCGAGGCACTCTTCAGGAGCATGTGCTCCGAGTGTCACGAGGCCGCCGACTGGACGGACAACGGGTTCAAGGGTCGCTGGGAAGACGAGTCGGTCTTCCAGCTCTGGTACTACATCAACGATCGGATGCCCTACGACGACCCGTGGAGCCTGTCGCGGCAGCAGGTGACGGACGTCCTGACCTACATCCTGAAGCTCAACGGGCTGCCGGCCGGCGACTCGGAGCTGGCGACCGACGACGACTCGATCGACGACTACTGGATCGCCTGGACGGCGCACTGAGAGACCGAGTCGGCGCCTCGGTCACTCGTCCGACGTGAAGGTGATCTGAAAGCCGTCGGGGTCGACCACCGAGAAGGCCCGCCCGCCCCAGGGCATGTCTTCGGGCTCGGACTCCAGCGTGCCTCCTCGAGCTCGGATTTCCCCGGCGAGCTCGTCGACAGGACGCGAAGCGGTGAACCAGAGGCGCAGCGCGGCGCCCTTCGGTCGGTCCCTACCCTTTTTCCAGTCGTCCTGACCGAGCATCAGGTGCGCGCCTCCAGCGACGAGGGCGACGCCCCGAAGCTCTCCCTCGTGCTCCCAAGTCTCCTTGACGGTGAAGCCGAGCACGCCGCTGTAGAACGCCAGGCTGGCCTGGAGATCGTCCACGGTCAGCGACGGCGTGATCAACGTCAGTCGCAGACTCTCGGGGAACCGTCGTTCTTCAAGTGTATCCTCTGTCATGTCGCCTCATCCTCGATCCAGATGCAACGTCGAGTGCGCGTCAGCAACCAGCTTACATGTACGGCCACCGCGCTTCACGCGCGAATGGGGGCGCCCCGCCGGCGCGCCGCGACCCGGATGACCCGCTCGACGCCCGCGAAACTCACTTGCTCACCGTGCTCCTTGGCGACGCTGGCTGCTCGTGCCCCCATCGAGCCTCGCCGGTCGGGACCCTGTAGTGCTGTCATGGCTTTCTCGATCGCGTTCCGATCCCCTGGGTCCACGATGAGCCCCGACACGCCGTCCTCGATCAGCTCGGAGGCCCCGACGTAGCGGGTCGTCACCACGGGGAGGCCGCATGCCATGGCCTCCAGGGCCACGAATCCGAAAGAATCGTGCCACGAGAGGTGGAGGAGCGCGTCGGCGGCGGCGTGGGCCCGAACGGACGGATTCACCGGTCCGGCGAGGGTC
>JBDHDM010000265.1:0-6178 GCA_039591515.1 Gemmatimonadota bacterium
CCGAAGCCCGTCCGGATCCCCGCGCTGTGCAGCGCCGGAAAGGTCCCGCCGCGCGCCATGAGGTTCATCCGGAGCGTGAGGTCACCGGCCGCCCGGGCGTCCTGATACGCGACGTAGTCGGCCCGCGAGGTACCCGCCTGGTGCACGGACGTGAGCCCCGACGCGTTCATCGTCTTGCAGATGACCCCCACGCCTCGGGCCCGCTCTTCAGGCGTCGAGCCGCTCGGCACGTCGAAATATCCACGGGCCCGCTCGGCGACCTTCCCGGTGAACTCTCCGTTCTCTTCCCGATAGAAGTGTCCGCCGAAGGGGTCACGGGTCTCGGCGTCGATGCCCGAGACCTCGAAGGCCTTCGAATTGTACACACCCGTGTGGCCACCTCGATGGCCTACGACGATCGGATGCTCGGTGCTCACCTCGTCGAGATCGCGCCGATTCAGGGGGCGCCCCTCTTCCTGCTTGGTGTCGTCGTACATGAAGCCGATGATCCACTCGCCTGGAGGCGTGCTCGCGGCACGCTCCGTCAGCGCCGCTTGGATCCGTGCGATGCTCCCCAGATTCGTGTTGACGTTGCGGAGCTCGTTGAGCCCGGCGCCGGAGGGATGCGAATGGGCATCGATGAAGCCGGGCACGACGGTCGCCCCGCCCGCGTCGATCACGGCCGTCCCCGTCGAAGCGAGGTTGCGCACGTCGGCGGTCGATCCAACCGCAACGAACCGCTGGTTCTTGATGGCGAAGGCCTCGGCGGTCGGGTTGGCGTCGTCCTGGGTGAGCACGTTGCCGTTGACCACGATGAGGTCCGGGGACAGAGCGTCGTCCCCGGCCGGCACGCATCCGCTGGCCAACCCTGCGGCCGTCGCGGCCGCTCCGAGTCCGAGGAACTGCTTCCTGGTGACGTCGCTCATGGGGCCCTCCCGCCTGTGTCGCGCGACCGTGAGATGGGACTGATCCTACGCGTTCCTTCCGCCCCGGGCGAGCAAACGAGACGCGCTCAGAACACCGGCCCGATCGTGTCGCGTACCGAATCGAGCTCGGCGACGGCGTCCTCGTCCGCCTCGGTTACGAGACTCACGACCACGCACACCAGGAGGCCCACGAAAAAGCCGGGAATCATCTCGTACAGGTCGTAGAAATCCGCCTTGAACGCACGCACCCAGACCACGGTTGTCACGAATCCGGCAATCATGCCCCAGATTGCCCCCGAGCGCGTCGTCCCCTTCCAGAAGAGCGAGCACAGGACGACGGGTGTGAACGCGCAGGCGATCCCGGACCACGCGAACAGCACGAAGTCGAAGATGACGCGCACTTCGAGGAGGGCGACGACGAGTCCTCCGACGCCGATGACCACCGTCACCCCCTTGCCCATCAATGAGAGCGTCCGTTCGGAGGCGTCCCACCCCAGCGCCTTTTGTGCCACGTCGCGCACGACCGCAGACGACGCGAGGATCAGCAGCGAGTCGACGGTCGACATGATCGCGGCGAGCACCACGACCAGGAAGATCCCCGTGAAGAAGGCGGGAAAGAGCTCAGCGCTCATCATCGGGAGAATCGTTTCCGGGTCGTCGAGCCTGGGGAAGAGCGTGCGCCCGGCCATCCCCCCGAAGACGGCGCCCACGTCGAACCCGATCACGCACAGAACCGCCCAAAAACCCCCGTCCACGATCTGCTTCTGATCGCGCGCGGCCATGAAGCGTGTGAGGAGTTGCGGCGAGCCGAGGAAGGCCAGGCCGATCGCGACCGAGCCAGCCGCGCTGATCACGCCGGCGAGCGTGAGCCCATAGGCCCCCATGGGCCGCAACAGAGCCGGGTCCTGCGCGTTCAGCGAGGCGACCATCTCGCCCCAGCCTCCGACCGCTGCGAGCCCCACGACCGGTAGCGTCAGGAGGCAGCCGAGCATCAGGACGCCCTGGAGGAAATCCGAGTAGGCAACGGCCTTGAAGCCGCCGACCGTCGTGTAGAAGAGGACGATGCCGAGGCCGATCCAGACGCCCGCCGTGTAGCCGGTGCCCAGGAACGAGTCGAACGCCTTGCCGGACGCCGTGAGCTGAGCAGCCGTATACGCCATGACCATGCTCAAGACGATGACCGCCGAGAGCCAGCGGAACACGTTCGTCGTATCTCGGAAGCGCTCGGTGAGGTAATCCGGGACCGTGATGGCGTCGTAGCGGTCCGTGTACTCCTTGAAGGGCCGCGCAACCCAAATCCACGCGCACGCGACCCCCAGCACCTCACCCATGATGATCCAGAATGCGTGGACGCCGATCGCGTACCCCATGCCGGTGAGGCCCAGGAGGAGCCAGGCGCTCTCGCCCGTCGCGTTCGAGCTGAAGGCGATGACCCACGCCGGGAGCTTCTTCCCCGCGACGTAGTAGCCCTTCAGGTCGCCCGACTCTCGACCGCCCCAGAGGCCGATCGCCAGGAGAATCAGGAGGTAGCCGACGACGACCCCCATGATGGTGGCGGACGTCACCGGTCACGCCTCCGCGCACGGATGAACGCGATCTCGAGGCCCAGGCCGAGGCCGATCGAGACGATCAGCAGGATCCAGGCGTCGAGCGGCACGTCAGCCCACCCGGTCGATCGCTCGACCGAGCTTCTCGATTCCCTCCGCCAGCTCGTCCTCCGTGATCAGGAGCGACGGCCCGATGCGGATGACCGTGCCGTGCAGGCCACCCTGGCCGATGAGCACTCCCTCGTCGCGCGACGCCGCCATGAGCCTCTTCGTGCGCTCCACGTCCGGCTCCTTCGAGGCGGGGTCCTTCACGATCTCGATGGCCTGCATGAGGCCCATGCCCCGGACGTCGCCCATCCACGGATGTCGAGACTGCATCTCGACCAGCGCGGCCCGAAGCTGGTCGCCGCGCGCCTGCGCGTTGTGCGGGGCGTCGTGGTCCCGCAGCTCGTCTTGGGTCGCACAGAGCTGCGCCATCGACACCGGGTTGCCGCCGAAGGTGGAGATGGTCTTGCCCTTCCATGCGTTTGCGATGTCGTCGGTCGTGATCGTCGCCCCGACCGGCGCCCCGTTCGCGATCCCCTTCGCCATGACCATGATGTCGGGCTCCACGCCGTGGTGCTGGATTCCGAACCAGTGCGTTCCCGTGCGTCCGAAGCCCGCCTGCACCTCGTCGATGATGAGCAGCCCTCCGTAGTGCCGGATGACCTCCGCGGCCTTCTCGAAATAGCCCATGGGAGGCACCACGTAGCCAGCCACGCCCTGGATGGTCTCGGCGATGAACGCCGCGGGCCTTCCGTTGGTCGTCGTGACGATGACCTCCTCGAGGTCGGCCACGAACTTGTCGACGCACGTGTCGTCGCACGGCTGCCTGAAAGGGCATCGATAGGTGTTGGGGCTCATCGCGTGCTTGATCCCGGCCACCGGCGTCGCGAGGGGCCGCCACCCGGAGTGCGCCGTGACGCTGGTGGCCATGAACGAGCGCCCGTGGTATCCGACCCGGAGCCCGATGATCTCGGAGCGGCCGGTCGCCAAGCAGGCCATCATCAGCGCCGTCTCGATGGCCTCGGTGCCGGAGTTGCTGAAGAAGGTCCGTTTCAGCTGGTCGGGTGCGATGTCCGCGATCTTCCGGGCTGCCTCGACGTGGACTTCTGTGGCGTAGAGCGTGGAAACGTGCCCGAGCCTCTCCATCTGGCTCACCGTCGCCTGCTGGACGCGCGGGTTACAGTGCCCGACCGAGGTGGTCAGAATGCCGGCGAACAGGTCGAGGTACTCGTGTCCCTCGGGGTCCCAGACACGAACACCCTCGCCCTTCTCCAGCACGAGGGGCTCGTCGTACAGGTGGAGCATCGAGGGAAGCAGGTACTCCCTCTGTCCGTGGATCGTCTCTGCGCTCGTGACGCTCTTCGCGAGTGTAGGTGCGGTCATGTCTGTCAGCCCTTGGGCCTGTGGTGGGGATCCGCGCTGACGTCCGTCCAGCGCGAGATCACGACCCGTTGATCGGTGAAGAAGTAGATGCCGTCCTTGCCGGCGGCCTTGAGGTCTCCGAAGAACGACTGCTTCGAGCCCCCGAAGGGGAAGAACGCCATCGGCGCGGCGACGCCGATGTTGACGCCGATCATGCTGATGCCGGCCTGGTAGCGAAACTCCCTCGCGGCCCGCCCGCTCGTGGTGAAGATGGAGCAGGCGTTGCCGTACCGGCTGGCGTGCATCATTGCCACGGCATCTTCCACGGAATCGGCTCGGTTCACGGCCGCGACGGGGCCGAAGATCTCCTCGGTCGCGATCGACATGTCCGGCGAGACGTCCTCGAAGACTGTCGGGCCGACCCAATACCCCTCTTCGAGGCCGTCGACGGAGGCTCCACGGCCGTCGAGCGAGAGCGTAGCGCCATCGGCGACGCCCCGGTCGATGAACGAGCGAACCCGGTCACGATGGGCGGCCGAGATCACCGGACCCATCTGTGTCGCCGGGTCGAGCCCGTCCCCGACCCGGATCGACGAGGCATGGTCGAGGAGCCGCTCGCGGATCTGCTTGTGCGCATCGCCCACCCCGACGACCACGCTACCCGCCAGGCATCGTTGACCGCTCGAGCCGAAGATCGAGCCGGCACACGCGTCGAGGGTCGCATCCATGTCGGCGTCGGGCAGAACGATGAGGTAGTTCTTCGCCCCACCGAGCGTCTGCACGCGCTTCCCCGCCGCAGCGGCCCGGGTGTAGACGATCTTGGCGACGTTGCTGGAGCCGACGAACGAGACGCCGACGATGTCCGGATGGTCGCAGATCGACTCGACGGCTTCCTGGCCGCCGTGCACCACGTTGAGCACCCCTTCGGGGAGCCCGGCCTGCTGCGCCAGCTCGACGATCCTCTGGTGCGTGAGCGGGTCCTGCTCACTGGGCTTGATCACGACTGTGTTCCCTGTCGCGACCGCGTAGGGCCAGAACCAGAGCGGGATCATCACCGGGAAGTTGTACGGGGTGATGATGCCGAACACCCCGATCGGCTGCCGCCAGGACGCGGAGTCGATTCCGCGGGAGATATCCTCCACCGTATCGCCCATCATGAGCGTGGGCACCCCGCACGCATGCTCCACGTTCTCGATGCCGCGCTGCACCTCTCCCCGCGTCTCGGGAAGGATCTTCCCATGCTCGCGGGTGAGCTGCACGGCGAGCTCTTCCTTGTGCTCCTCGAGGAGCATCTTGAGGCGGAAGAGAACGCGAGCCCGCTCCGGTGCCGGGGTCGATCGCCACGTCGGGAACGCGGCTTTGGCCGCCTGGACCGCCGCATCGACGTCCGCAGCCGAGGAGAGCGGGACCTGGGCGATCACCTCGCCCGAAGCAGGATTGGTGATCGGCAGGGTATCCGCAGCCGAGGCGGCCCTCCAGCCCCCTCCCACGTAGTTCTGGACCGTTGTGCTCATCGGTGTCTCTTCTCTCTACCGGTATCGTGAGTGGCGCGCCGTGCCCCCCTCACTGCATTCGAGGGCTGTCCTTGGAGCTCCGGACCGCGGGTTGGCACTCGGGCCACGAGCCAGGCTGACCGTTACGCCCGGTGATGACGGTGCGCCGGGTGCGATCCACGAACTCCGGATCCTCCGCCGCCAGGTATGTCAGCGACGCCGTGAGGACCGCGTTGTTCCTCAAGTCGTCCCAGATCAGCTTGTCGTATGTGTCACGGTGCGTGTGCCACGTATGGGAGCCGTAGTCCCATGACAGTGCGCCGAGGCTGAATCCGGGCGCCCCGTAGCACACGAAAGACGCGTAGTCGGAGCCGCCCCCGCCCGGATTACCCGGCAGGTCGAGTTCGACGTGCTGAGCGACCTCGGCCGGAATCTGGGCCATCCAGCGGGCGATCGACGGTGCCGCTCCCACGAGCCCCTGGGCCGACAGCCGCACGATCCTGCCCGTTCCGTTGTCTTGATTCCACAACGCCTGGAGCCCGTCCACCACCTCTGGATGGTCCTCGGTGAACGCCCGGGATCCGTTGAGGCCCTGCTCCTCGCCGTTCCAGAGCCCGATGAGGATCGTCCGTTTCGGGTTGGGATACGCCTCACGAAGAATCCGCATCGTCTCCATCATCAGCACGGAACCCGAGCCGTTGTCCGTCGCACCTGAGCCGCCCTCCCAAGAGTCGAAGTGCGCGGAGAGCATGACGTACTGGTCCGGCCACTCGCTCCCCGGGATCTCGCCGATGACGTTGAAGACCGGCACTTCACCACGATTCTG
>JBDHDM010000266.1:0-6171 GCA_039591515.1 Gemmatimonadota bacterium
ACCTCTCGAGCCGCGAGCGCTGCTGCTGCTGCAACCTCGAAACCGCCTGTCGCTTCCAGCACCACGAGCTCGGGGCCGAGCTCGACCAATCGTGCTACGAGCTCGTCGATCCCCGCCTCATTGTTGTCGACACGCCAGACCCTTTCCTCGTCATGGCGAGCGACATCCAAGTGCGCCTTTCCTACGTCGATGCCCACGAAGATTCGCTGCGTCCGCATCTCGACTCCCGCGCTCGAGGAGGATTTGCGATCGCCTTGTCTCGGCCTTGCACGATTCGGGCTCTCAACGCCCTGACAACTGTTCGAGATCCTGCGACCGCACTTCAGGTGCAGCGCCCCAGCTAACGTCCGGCCTTCTAGGGCCTATGTGACAACGGGCTGCCGCACCCTATTCTGTCCCAGAATCTACGGATTCGTCGACATACAAGATGGCCCGCGGATGGGGATGTGACTGCAAGCCGTGTCGGATCAAACTGAACGCCTGAACACGGCCCTTTCCGGCCGTTATCGCATCGAGCGCGAGCTCGGCGAGGGCGGGATGGCCACCGTCTACCTGGCCGACGACCTGAAGCACGAGCGGAAGGTCGCCCTCAAGGTTCTGAAGCCGGAGCTGGCCGCCGTCGTGGGCGCGGAACGGTTCCTCGCCGAGATCAAGACGACGGCGAACCTCCAGCACCCGCACATCCTGCCGCTCTTCGATTCGGGTGAGGCAGACGGCTTTCTCTTCTACGTGATGCCGTACGTGGAGGGGGAGACGCTACGCGAGCGTCTCGATCGGGAGACGCAGCTGGGCGTGGACGATGCCCTCGCGCTGGCGACGAAGGTCGCCGACGCCCTGGACTACGCCCACACCGAGGGCGTGATCCACCGCGACATCAAGCCGGCCAACATCCTGCTGAGCAGGCGGGGTGAGCCGCTGGTGGCGGACTTCGGGATCGCGCTGGCGGTGGCCCACGCGGGTGGCGGGCGGATCACCGAAACAGGGCTCTCCCTCGGCACGCCGCACTACATGAGCCCTGAGCAGGCGACGGGCGACCGGGACGTCGATCCCCGCTCGGACCTGTACGCGCTCGGGTGCGTGCTCTACGCGATGCTGGCCGGTGAAGCCCCCTACACCGGTGGGTCGGCGCAGGCGATCCTCGGGAAGATCGTGACGGGCGAGGCCACTCCGGTCACCAAGCTCCGCCCCAACGTGCCCTCGAACGTCGACGCCGCGATCCGGGCGGCGCTGGAGCGGGTGCCCGCCGACCGGCCGGCCACCGCGAGGGAGTTTGCCCGTGCCCTGGCCGACCGTGCGTTTCGCCACGGAGCGGAGCGCACGCCCGACGTCGCCGGGCGCGCCGCAGCGTTGCGGCCGTTGCCGTGGGCGGTGGCGGCCGTCGCGGTGGTGGTGGCGGCGATGGGGTGGGGCTCGCGTGGGACGCCGACGGCCCGGCCGCTCTCGGCGTTCGTGGCCGTGACTTTGGAGACGTCCGAAGTCGACCTCAGTACGGCGGTGGATCGGTTCGCCGTCACGCCGGCGGGGGACGCCATCGTGTACGCGTCCAAGGACCCGTCGTCCGGCGACCGATGGCTCTGGGTCCGACGCCTGGACGACCTGGAGCCCGAGCGGCTGGCGGACGGAGCCTTCTCCCCTGCGATCTCGCCGGATGGGGCATGGGTGGCGTTCAGCGATGGAGTGGGTCTCGCGAAGGTGCCCATCGACGGGAGCGCCCCGCCGTTCCCGCTCACGAGAGTGCAAAACGCCCGCGACCTGGCGTGGGGCTCGGACGGGGTCATCCGATTCGCCCAAGCAGCGGGGCGGGGGCCCCTCTACGCGATGCCTGACGGGGGCGGGCCCCTGGACTCGTTGGTATTTCAGGGCGATACGGTCGCGTGGCGCGCCGAGGCCCTTCCGGGGGGGCGGCTCCTCCTGTCACTCCTGGTCGGGCAGGAGTACCGCATCAGCGTTCGTGAAGAGGACGGTACCATCCGTCCGCTTACCGACGGCATGGACGCCCGGCTGGCACCGTCCGGCTTCCTGCTGTTCTCCAAGGCCACCGGCCGCGGCTGGTCCCTCGTCGCCGCCCCGTTCGACGCCCGGCGAGCGGTGATCGACGGTGCGGAGAGGGTGCTCGCCGCCGACGTGCCGGTCGCACTGGCGACCCCGGCCGCCGGAACCCTCTCCGGAGACCTGTACTACATCGCCGGGGCTTCGCGCAGCGATCGGCGGGTCGAGGTGCTCGACCGGACGGGCGTGTCCACGGCGGCGGGGCTGGAGCCCGACGCCTGGCTCAGCGCGCGGGTGTCACCCGATGGCCGCCAGGTCGCGGCGAACCTCTGGAACGGCGCGGTTCGAACGATTTGGGTGTGGGAGCTGGAGGGTGGTACCGCGACGCAGCTGACGTTCGAGGACCGAGGCGGTTTCGGCCAGCGGTGGAGTTCAGATAGTCGTCGCATCGCCTTCACCTCCTTCCCGCGGAATGCGGCCGGACGGGAATCGACCACGATGTGGTGGCTCTCGTCCGATGGCAGGGGAGATCCCGAGCCGATCGGGAACCTCATGGAAGCGTATCCCGGCGGTTTCTCACCGGACGGAAGCACCCTCTACTTCCGCCACCTCACCGGGACGGCAACCAGGGCCGACCTGTGGAGCGCCGACCTGACGCTCCCGGAGGCCGAACTCCGACCGCTGCTGGCCACGCGGGCGGACGAGACCGACCCTACCCCCTCACCCGACGGCCGGTGGCTCGCCTACCAGACCGACGTTTCCGGGCAGGACGAGCTTCGGATCGCCCGGCTCCCCGACGTCGCCGACCCGGTTCAGGTCACCGCCGGAGGCGGGGACATCGTCGGCTGGCGGGGCGACGGCCGACGGTTCTACTACCGGGAGGGGAGGACCGTCTGGGAGGTCGAGGTCGGTCTCGACCGCGTCTCCGCGAATCCGCCGGTGGCTGCGTTCACCCTGCCGGCCGAGACGGTCGGGGCCAGCATCACACCGGACGGACAGCGGTTGGTCGTGGTGCGCGGCGGGCCGATGTACTCGGACCTGGTCGTTCGGCAGGGGGTGTTGGCCCGGTGATGCCGCGTTGAGGGGGCGACGCGGAGAGGCTCGTCGACGCGAGGCTCGCCGGTAACGGTGGACGACATCATCTTCCGAGCATGTCCGCCGTCGAACGCCTGAACGCGGCCCTCTCGGGCCGCTATCGCATCGAGCGCGAGCTCGGCGCGGGTGGCATGGCGACCGTCTATCTGGCGGAGGACCTGAAGCACGACCGCAAGGTGGCGGTCAAGGTTCTGAAGCCGGAGCTGGCCGCGGTCGTCGGAGCCGATCGCTTCCTGACCGAGATTCGCACAACGGCGAACCTTCAGCACCCGCACATCCTGGCGCTCTTCGACTCGGGAGAGGCGGACGGCTTCCTGTACTACGTGATGCCGTACGTCGAGGGGGAGACGCTTCGCGACCGGCTGGACCGGGAGCGTCAGCTCGGCGTGGAGGAGTCGGTCCGGATCGCGCGAGACGTGGTCGACGCGCTGGACTACGCGCACCGGAAAGGGGTGATCCACCGGGATATCAAGCCGGCCAACATCCTGCTGCACGACGGACGACCGGTGGTGGCGGACTTCGGGATCGCGCTGGCGGTGAGCGCGGCGGGCGGGGGCCGTTTGACCGAGACGGGCATGAGCCTCGGTACGCCCCACTACATGAGCCCGGAGCAGGCGAGCGCGGACCGCGACCTGAGCGCTCGCTCGGACGTGTACAGCTTGGGGTGCGTCCTGTACGAGATGCTGGCGGGTCAGCCGCCGCACACGGGTCCGAGCGCGCAGCGGATCCTGGTGAGCATTCTGACCGAGGAGCCGAAGTCGGTCACCGAGTTGCGCCACACGGTGCCGGCGAACGTGGCCGCAGCGGTGGCGAAGTCGATCGAGAAGCTGCCGGCCGACCGCTTCGAGACGGCGCAGCGCTTCAGGGAGGCGCTCGAGGACGAATCGTTCTCGTATCGGACGAGCGCCCAGCCGATCGCGGTGTCTCACCAGCCGGCCGTCGGGCCCGCGGCGGTCCGTCCGTGGCTCGCCGACCATCGCTCCGTTGCCGCGCTCGCACTGGCTGTGGGCATGACGGCGGTCGCCGTGTCGGACCGGCTCGGCAGCCCGTCGGAGCCGGCGCCTCCGACGCGCTCGGTTCTCTCGTTGGGGGCGATCGATCTCGGGCCCGAGGACGACGTCCTGGTGTCTAGGGACGGCTCACGGTTCGCCGTGGCCGGAGCCATCGACGGGTCGGATGAGAGGGCTCTGTTCTGGCGAAGAGCGGCCGACGAGGACTTCCGCCTTCTGCCCGGGACGGAAGGAGCAGGAGACGGTGCTGCATTCTCGCCGGACGGGGACAGGCTGGTCTACGTCGCGGGTGAACTACTCCAGGACGACGGTCTGTTGACGGTGTCGGTTTTGGGGGGAGCTCCGACCCTGCTCGTGCCACCCGGCCTGGGGAATCCGCGTGACCCGTCGTGGGGTGACGACGGGACCATCGTTTTCGTTTCGGATGCCGGACTGCACCTCGTGCCGGAGACCGGCGGCGAGCCCCTGCTGTTCGGCGCGCCGGGGCTCGCGACCCCCTCGGTTCTTCCAGGCGGTGAAGGGGTGATCGCCGGGCGTGAGGGGGGCGGGATCATGCTGCTGGATCCCGATTCCGACTCGATGCAAGAACTATTGCCCGGCGGATTCGACCCCAAGTACGTGGAGACCGGCCACATCGTCTATGTCGATGAAAGCGGCGGTCTCTGGGCGCTCGCCTTCGACGTGGGCCGCTCCGAGGTGATCGGCGGGCCGGTCCCGATCCTGAGTGGGCTCAGCATCTATCGGCGTGGTCCCCAGCGTGTCTATTCGAGGCTCTCGGCGTCTCGTAACGGAACGCTGGTCTACGCGGCCGGACGCGGTACCGTCGACACGGGCGTCGATGTTCCCCTACAGCTCGTGGTCATCGATCTGGAGGGGAACGAGGAGACGCTGCCCTTGCCTCCGCGGGGCATCGATCAGGCAGGCTGGTCTCCCGATGGGCGATCGATCGTCTACACGAGCGGGACCGAAGGCATCCTTCAGATCTTCACTTATGACACAGAGATCAGGTCTGCGCCGCGACAGCTCACCTACGAGGGGCTCAACTTCAATCCGGTGTATTCGCCCGACGGGACCCGGGTCGCGTTCAGCTCCCAACGCGAAGGCACCGACGAGGCCGATCTGTTCGTGAAGGAGCTGAACAGCGACCTGCCACCGAGATCGATCATTACGCTGCCGGCGAGCCAGTTCATGAGTAACTGGGCCTCGGACTCCCTGATCGTCTTCGAGAATGGCACCGTTCAGCGCAGGGATTTTTGGACGGTGGATCTCTCCGACCCGCAGAATCCGGTCGCGGAAGAGTACCTCCGGTCGGAGTCACTCCTGTGGAGCGTGGTGGTATCCCCGGACGGCACCCTGGCTGCGTATTCGTCCGATGAGTCCGGCCAGCGCGAGATCTATGTCCGCAGCTTCCCGGTCGCGGGTGGGCCGACGATCGTGTCACAGGGCGGGGGAACCACACCATATTGGTCGCCCTCCGGAGACACGTTGTTCTACGGCGAAGGTCCTGGCCGCCGCGTGATGGCGGCTCACATGGCGCAGGACCCTGTGCCCGTCGTGTTGTCCAGAGACGAAGTGCTCCCGGCCTTTCCGTCCTCGATTCGACCGTTCCAGGGCTCGGCGCTTCATCCTGACGGCGACCGGTTCATTGTCGCTCGACCCACCACGATTGCGGAGCGCGGGGCCACCGGCGTCGAGCGGATTCTGGTCGTCACCAACTGGTTCGCCGAGCTCTGCGAGCGAACGGGCGACTGTTGAGGTCGCGGCGGATTCCCTGGTTCCGAATGCGGGCCAACGGCCTGTCGGCTCGGGGGTTGGAGTCTGTTGCCGTCGGGATGGGCACCCAGGAAGTGACCTCTCCATGTTTCTCTACATGTTGAGTTTCACCAATCCGGCGAACTTCTGACCGAAGCCTTCGCCGAATCGGTGGACTTATCCCGAGATCTTCGCCAAATCGATGAAATCCGGCCCGTTTGAATGGAGCCTTACAAGCAGGGGGTCGCTGGTTCGAGTCCAGCAGCGCCCACTTTGGAGAAGGCCCGTCTCGCCTGAGTTCGACGACTCGGTGGGGCGGGTCTTT
>JBDHDM010000267.1:0-6148 GCA_039591515.1 Gemmatimonadota bacterium
ACGGCCATCGTCCGAACCTCCCCGTCGATCCGGTCGGCATAGACCAGCGCGTCTCCACCGTCCGGGATGGACCATCCGAGCACGTCGGGATGGCAGGGCAGTGGATACGAGGACGAGCGGTCGATGAAGTCCCGCCACGCGTCGCGGTCGTATTCCTGCAGGGGCGTGAAGGGGGATGCGTGCATCGGGCCTCGATCGGTGGATCCGGACGGTGTGCCCCGACCGTGCTGCGAACAACGTCGGGTGGTGCCCCGTTCCAAATGTAGAGGCCTCGCCGGGTTCGAAGGCAAGAATCCGCCCCGATCGGAGCCGTCGACCCTGGCGTGGGGCGCCCGCCCTACGGCCCTCTGCCCCGCCCGACCCGCCGGCAACTCACGGCCACCCCCGTACGAGCACCACCCCCAGCCCGAGCAGCACCAAAGCCAGGAGCCCGTTCAACCGTCCCAGGAGCGACGCCCGGCGCCTCAGCGCCACGGTCTCGGCCGAGCCCGGGTCACGTTGGATCGCTTCCGTGGCCCGGGGCCCGATCACGAAGTCGTGCACGGCGCTGACCCCGACGACCAGGGCGAACACGACGAGCTTGAGGGCCACAGCGGAGCCGAAGGGTGCGGTCCACCACTCGAGGTCGGCGAGATCGACGGGCCGCACGCCGCGCACCCAGAGGTTGAAGCTCCCGGTCAGGGCCAGAATGCCGAAGCAGACCCAGCCCACGAGCCGGAACCGCTCCCCCGTCTCCCGGAGGAACGCCGCCGGGTCGACCCCGCCCTCCGCCCCCTTCTTAAGCCATGGGACGACCACCAGCACGATGAAGAAAAGCCCGCCGATCCAGAGCGTGGCCGCCAGGACGTGCACCCCGACGGAGATCAGGTAGAGCAACCTCACCTAGGGCAGCCTCACCGCTGCGACCGAACCGTGCGCAGCGCGGTGCCATCCGGCGTCGTCGTGAGGAGGCCGATCTCATCGGCCCCCAACGTCATCTGACCCCTCCATTCGAGCGCGGGTGGCGTCTCGGCCTCGACGTCGGCCGGCACCAACGCGGTGAACCTCACATCCACCTCGTGCCGGCCGGGCTCGACGGGCGCGTCGACGAGAACGTAGACGGGTCGGTCCGCCCGAAGCCCCGACGGTGAAATCGTGTCGACGCGCACCCCTTCCCCGTCGACGCGCAGCCGGAGCTCGTAGTCGGCGAAGTCGCCCGCGCACTCTTCCGTGCGGCGCATGTGGGCGGGCACCCCCTCGAGCTCCTCGGGCGTGAGCGTGCGACAGGCTTCGACCCGGACAGGCTCGGTCCGCCAGGACAGACGCACCACGGCCGGGCCGGGTTCGGTTCGGGTGGGCCACTGCGACAGCGCCGCGATGCCCAGGCAGAGCGCCGCGGCGACGGCGAAGGCCGCCAGCTGCCGCACGGCGCCCATCAGGCGTCGACCTCCGCCACGGACACCTCGGGCACCTCACAGATCGTATCGATCTGGATCGCCTCTTCGGCCACCGCGCCATCCAACCCTCGGATCTCGGACCGGAAGCGATCCACCGCCTCCGCGAGGACGGTGCGCTCACCCTCGGCGGCGTACACCACCCGGACCCGGGTCCGATCGACGCGCTCCTTGAGCTCCGCCTCCCGTCCTTCGAAGAGCCGCGCCTCCATCCACGCCACGCCCTCCCGGTTCCAACAATCCCGTGGCGGGCACGAAGCGACGACCACACCGCCCGCTCCCGCTCGCACGAGGTACTCGACCACGGAGCTGTGCATGTCCCCCGCACAATCCACGGCGAGCACGGGCGCATCGCCGACTCGCTCGGCGCCCCACCCGGCCGCGCTCCGGGAGCAGGCCACGAGAACGATATGGTCTTCGGTCGGGCGAACCCGGGCGATGAACTGCTTGACCGCCGGAAGCTGATCGCGCCCGGTGCGGCCCGGGGGTCCGACGCCCATGGGAGCGCACGAGCCGGCGCAGATTCCGCAACTCACGCACTTGGCGGGGTCGACGACTCCGACGGGATAGGGTCGGTCATCGTCACGGGGCACCATGCTGATGGCCTCGTACGGACAGTCGTGGTAGCACTGCTCGCAGCCGGTACAGAACTTCGGGTCCACCACCGACGCCTTGGTCGCTTCGGGCGCGGGGCGGGTGATCCAGGGCACCGCGACGAGTGCGACCAGGACGGCCGTGATCAGGAGCCACGTGAGCTCCGGGGGCACGGTCCGGGCCCAGGGCAGCCAGAATCCGTAGAACACGTCGAGGCTCACGTCCGTCGGCACGCGGAGGGGATCCGCCTCGGGAGCCAGGGTCGCCGGCCAGAGGACGGAGAGCGCGGTCAGTGCGCCGATCATGCCCCACAGGAGCCTGCGCGGCGGCCACAGGTAGGTCCGAGCCAGTCTCGAAACGTGGATCCACAGGATGAGCAGGATCCCGACGGGCACGGCGATGTGCGCGAACAGGTTGAGGAAGAAGAACGCGCGCGGCATCACACGCTCACCCGTGAACGTGCGCGAGATCGGCTCCGAGAAGACGGGGAATACGTCGAAGAGCCTCGCCCCCTCGACGGCATAGAGCTGGCCCTGCGTGTCCCAGACCATGACGTACCCGGTCCAGCCGCAAAGCAGGAAGACGCCCAGCAGCACGATTCCGGACACCCAGGCCAACGCGCGCGGCCCCCAGGTCCGGTTCTGGATGCCCATTCGGAAGGCGTGGATCACGGCCGCCGCCACGGCCGCGTCCGAGGCGTACCGGTGCAGCGTCCGAATCCAACGGCCTGCGAAGACCTGCCCCTGGATGCGCTCGATCGAGGCGTACGGGCTCCCGATTCGATAGAACAGCAGGAGGTACAGACCCGTCACGCACAACACCGCGAAGCACGCCACCACGAGGGCGCCCGAGTGGTACAGCGGGTTGTAGCGCCAGGTGTAGAGTCGGTTGAAGAGCGCGTCCAATCGCGCGAGCGGCGCGCGCCCGAGGCGCTGCGCGGAGCGGGTGAGCTTCACTGCCGAATCGACTCGAGTTGCTTCACCGGAGAATTCATCATATGGTCATGATAATTACGGAGGCCAAGGTCACCAAGTGAAGGACGCCACGTATGGATAGGGCCAACGCGTGATCCTTTCCAAGTCCGCGACCTACGCCGTTCGCTCCACCCTGAAGCTCTCCGAGGAGCGGGATGGGAGCCCTGTTCGCGTGGACGACATCGCGGACGCGCTCGGCGTGCCCCGGAACTACCTCTCGAAGATCCTGCACCAGCTCGCGCGGACGCGCATCCTGGAGTCCACGCGCGGACCGGGCGGCGGGTTTCGCCTCGCGGTCGAGCCCGAGGAGCTGAAGCTTGCGGAGATCGTCGAACACTTCGACGATGTCCCCGCCGAAGACGCCTGTCTGCTCGGGCGGGGACGGTGCAGCGCAGAACACCCGTGCGGTGCGCACGAACGATGGTCGGAGGTGCGCGCCGTCATCAAGGGCTTCTTGGAGGACACGTCGCTGGAGGACCTCGCACGGGATCCGAGCGCGGATGAGCGACTCGAGCTCTCGTCGATTGCGTTGGAGGTACCGGACTAAAAGAGGCGGCGCGCCAGAACCCGCCGTGCGAACGGCAGGGCGAGCGCCGTCGGACACATCACCCAGAAAGGAGGTCAGATGGACCAGGAAGGAGGCCAGATGGACCCGCGCCCACCGGCGCCGGACCCGGAGGAGATTCCCTTTCTCCAGCGGCTCTACGACAGCCCGTTCATCCTGCTGGTTCTGGGCTTCGTCGTCATGCTGGTCCTGTTCACCGGCTGGGGGCTCTGGGAGGTGATGAGCCTGCCCACTGCCACCCTACCCTGAGGAGACGCCATGTACACGACGGGTGTCACACCCCCACAAGGAGTCTGGTGGAAGCCGGCCCACAAGTCCGAGAAGGTGTGGTTCACGATCGCCTTCGTCTGGTGCATGATCCTCTTCGCGATGATGCCGATCTGGCACTTCCGGGGTGGGCAGAACCCGACCGGGATCCGGGCCAAGGTCGAGCCGACGGCCTACCTGGCTCGCATGCAGCAGTTCGTGGCCGACTACGGAACGGGCGAGACGGAGAACGGCATTCCGGTCGTCGCGCCGCCGCCGGGCTCTGACGTCTACCTGATGGCCTCCCAGTACCAGTGGACGCCGGTGCTCCAGCTCGAGCAGGGCGTCGAATACACGCTGCACCTCTCGTCGCTGGACGTGAACCACGGCTTCAACCTCTACCCGTTCAACGTCAACTTCCAGGTGGTGCCGGGCTACGACTACGGCCTGCGCGTGACCCCGACGGAGGCTGGGGACTACCGGATCGTCTGCAACGAGTTTTGCGGCGTCGGCCACCACCTGATGGTCGGCAAAGTCCTCGTAACCCCCTCCGGCTCGGGAGGTGACCAATGAGCGACACCACCGCCGCGAGCGGCCCCGTAGCCGCCGCAGCCGGACTCTTCCGGACGTGCCCCACCACGGGCCTGCAGGTCCATCGCGACGCGGACCGCCTCATCTGGGCGAACGCCGTCGCGGCCACCGTCGCGCTCCTGGTGGGCGGGATCGCCGCGATCCTCGTGCTCCTGACGCGCTGGCAAGTCGTGCACCTGCTCAGCGACGAGCTCTTCTACCGTTGGCTCACCGTCCACGGTATGAACATGCTCATCTTCTTCATCATCTTCTTCGAGATGGCGGTGCTGTACTTCGCCTCGGCCGTCCTCCTGAACTCGAGGGTGGCCGCCCCGAAGGTCGGTTGGTTGGCCTTCGGCCTGATGGTGCTCGGGACGCTGATGGTGGAGTGGACGATGTTCACGGGTCGCGCCGACGTGCTGTTCACGTCCTACGTCCCGCTCCGCGCCCACCCCCTGTTCTACCTGGGGGTCATCCTCTTCGCGGTGGGCGCGATCCTGGTCACCGCGATCTTCTTCGCCACGCTCGTCGTCGCCAAGCGAGAGCAGACCTACACCGGATCCGTCCCGCTCGTGACCTTCGGCGCCATCACGGCCGCGATCATCGCGGCCATCACGCTGGGGCACGGTGCCGGGATCTACATCCCGACGTTCCTGTGGTCTCTGGACATGATGAACGTCGATCCCCAGGTCTATCGGCTCGTCTGGTGGGGCCTGGGCCACTCCTCGCAGCAGATCAACGTCGCGGCCATGGTCGCGATCTGGTATCTGCTCGGCGCCCTGACCGTGGGCGCGGTGGTCGTCAACGAGAAGATCAGCCGGACCGCCTTCGTCCTCTACATCCTCTTCATCTCGATGGCGTCGGCCCACCATCTGCTCGTCGATCCGGGCTTCGGCCCCGAGTGGAAGGTCGTCAACACGTCGTACTTCATGTACATGGCGGTGTTGGCCTCGATGCTCCACGGCTTCACGGTGCCGGCCGGTGTCGAGACGGGCATGCGCCTCCGGGGCTTCAATCAGGGGATCTTCGGCTGGCTGCGTAGGGCGCCCTGGGACGATCCGGGCTTCAGCTCGATGGTCTTCTCGGTGGTGGTGTTCGGCTTCGTGGGCGGCATCACGGGCGTGACGTTCGGAACGGAGCAGATCAACATCGTGGCCCACAACACGCTCCGCATTCCGGGCCACTTCCACGCGACGGTCGTATCCGGAACGGCGATGGCCTTCATGGGAATCACCTACTACGTGATTCCGCTCATCTTCCGGAAGCGGGTCGCCTTCTACGGCATGGCCAAGATCCAGCCGTACGTCTTCTCCATCGGGATGCTGATCTTCTCGCTGAGCATGACGTTCGCAGGCACCTTCGGCGTGCCCCGGCGCCACTACGACATCACCTTCGCCGGCGCGCCGTTCACCCTGGAGTACTCGCCGGCCGTGAACCTGATGATCGCGATCATGGCCATCGGGGGCCTGACGGCCATCGTGGGCGGTGCCATGTACATCATCGTCACCGTCTGGTCGGTCTTCTTCGGGAAGCCGCTCGGCGACGATCTGAGCGAGGCCGCTCTCGCCGGCAGCGTCCCTCCGGGCGTGTACAAGCGGCCGTTCCTGGAGCTTCCGGAGGAAGAGACGGAGCTCGAGGAGCACGGGGCCCTCGGCATGATGCCGGGCACCATGATCCTGGTCGCCGTCTTCATGCTCGCGTTCGTGGTCTACTACTTCGCCAACTGGAAGCTGCTCTCGGCGATGTGGCAGATCGGATGATCGTTC
>JBDHDM010000268.1:0-6143 GCA_039591515.1 Gemmatimonadota bacterium
GAGCGCGACCACCCAGATGGCTCCCGCCATCACCCTCACTCGTCCGGATGGGCCCAAGCTCATTCCTCGACGAAAAGTGAGCCCTGGTCGCCCCGATCGCCGGCGCCGCCCCCCCGCTCATCCGGAAGCGTGTAGCCGAAGCGCCGGAAGGCACGCGCCGTGGCGACCCTTCCCTGAGGCGTGCGCTGCAGGAAGCCCTCCATGATGAGGAAGGGCTCGTAGACCTCCTCCAGGGTGGTGGCGTCCTCCCCCATCGCGACGGCGAGTGAATTGAGACCGACGGGTCCTCCCTCGAACTTCTCGATCAGCGTCCTGAGCACCTGCGCGTCCATCTCGTCGAGCCCGTATTCATCGACGTCCAGGAGCTCGAGCGCGTCCGCGGCGACCGTGGCGTCGATGTGACCGTCGGCCCGCACCTGCGCGAAGTCTCGCACACGCCTCAACAGGCGGTTCCCAACCCGCGGAGTTCCTCGCGAACGCTTGGCGATCTCCTGGGCGCCTTCCTCACTCGCGTCGACGCCGAGAATCTCGGCACTCCGCCGCACGATCGTGACGAGCTCGTCCGGCGGGTAGTAGTTCAGCCGCTGCACGATCCCGAACCGCGCCCTCATCGGCGAGGTCAGCGCCCCGAAACGGGTCGTGGCTCCGACGAGCGTGAAGCGCTCGATCTTCATCGTCATCGTCTGCGCTTTGGGCCCGTCGGAGAGACGGATATCGACCTGCCAATCCTCCATCGCCGGGTAGAGAAACTCCTCGATGATGGGACGAAGGCGGTGGATCTCGTCGATGAAGAGGATGTCCCCTTCGCGTTGGTTCGTGAGGATACCGACGAGGTCCGCCGGCTTCTCCAGAACCGGGCCGGACGTGGTCTTGATGTTCACGCCCATCTCGCGGGCCAACAGCGAGGCGAGCGTCGTCTTGCCGAGCCCCGGAGGGCCGTGGAAGAGGATGTGGTCGAGCGGCTCACGTCGCAGTGTAGCCGCCTCGATCGCGATCGACAGGGCGTCACAGACCTTCGCTTGGCCGATGAACTCGGACAGGCGGCTCGGTCGTAGCGACGGCTCGACCCGGAGGTCGTCGTCGAGCGACTCCGGGGTCGTGATGTGCGTGCGGTCGGTCATGACGCCCTCCTACCCCGCGAGCGCAAGTCGAATGAGCTCTTCCGTCGTCTCGGGGCCACCGGATTCCAGCACGCTCCGAACGGCCTGGTCCGCGGCCCCGAACGAATACCCAAGCGCGACCAGGGCCTGCACCGCTTCCTGGGCACCGCTCGCGTGATGCGGCTCCGTCGGACTGACGATCGCCAGGTCCGCCACCTTGTCGGCGAGCTCGATCGCGATCTTCTCCGCCTTCTTCCGACCGATCCCGCTCACCTGCTGGAGTGCGGAATGGTCCTTTTCGACCAGCGCACGAGCCAGCCGCTCCGCCGAAAAGGTCGACATCATCGCCAGCGCGACCTTGGCGCCCACCCCCGAGGCCGTCAGCAAGCGACGGAACAGCAGACGCTCGTTTCCGTCCACGAATCCGTACAGCGCCGTCGAGCTCTCCGTCACGACTTGCACCGTTCGGATCTCGACCGCCCCTCCGGGAGCCGGGAGCCGCTCCATCACGGTCAGGGGCACCTCGACCTCGTACACGACACCGCCGCTCGTCTCGACCTCGACCCGATCGAGCTCACGCGACAGGACGGTCCCTTGGAGTCGTGAGATCATGCCCTTTCTCCCCTGCCCCGACAGTCGACACACACCGCGGCCGGGCCACGATCGGGACGGTGCGCGGCACCCCGTCCAGGAGCGAGGCGCCTCATCCCGGCCGGTTGCCGATGAGGCAGTAGCAAAGGGCCGCGGCGATCCCGTCGGCGGCGTCCGCCGGTGTGGGGACCTCTCGGAGCCGAAGCTGCTCTTTGACCATGAACCCGACCTGATCCTTGGTGGCGTTTCCGGTGCCCACGACCGCCTTCTTGATCTGGCGCGGCGCATACTCGGCAATCATAAGGTCGTGGTGCGCGGCAGCCAGAAGAATGGCTCCGCGGGCGTGGCCCAGCTTCAGGGCGCTTTGGGCGTTCTTGCCGTGAAACACGTCCTCGACGGAGACGACGCCCGGACCGTGCCGCTCGATCAGCCTCGTCACCCCGTCGTAGATCTCACGAATCCGCTGCGGAAGAGGCTCGCCTGGAGAGGTCCGGATGACACCACACTCCACCAGGGTCACCCGGAGTCCCCGCTCCACGCGAACGACGCCGTACCCCGTGGCCGCGGTACCCGGATCGATGCCGAGGACGAGGGCCCCGGCGTCGGTCACATCGCCTCGGCGAGAACGGCGTCGTCGATGTCGGCGTTCGAGTGGACCTTCTGGACGTCGTCGAGATCATCCAGCATGTCCATGAGCTTCAACAGCTTCTCCGCGTCCTTACCCGCAACCGCGACTTCGTTCTTCGGAATCCGCGTGAGCTCGGCCGACGCGACGTCGATGCCCGCACCGCGAAGCCCCTCCTGCACCGCCGAGAAATCCGAGACCTCCGTGGTGACGACGAACTCCTCGCCATCCCCGGTCACGTCCTCCGCTCCCGACTCGATCGCCGCCTCGAAGACCGTGTCCTCGTCGAACCGTGAAGCGTCGATCACGAATTGCCCCTTCCGATCGAACTGCCACGCGACCGAGCCGTCCGTCCCGAGGCTTCCATCGTTCTTCGTGAGCGCGTGCCGGACGTCGGCTACCGTGCGGTTCGTGTTGTCCGTGAGGCACTCGATGAAAAGGGCGACGCCTCCCGGGCCGTACCCTTCGTAGGTCGCCTCTTCGTAGCTGACGCCTTCGAGCTCGCCGGTGCCCTTCTTGATGGCCCGCTCGATGTTCTCTTGAGGCATCGACGCGCCCTTGGCCGTGTCGACCGCGAGCCGCAATCGGGCGTTGAAGTCGACGCTGCCCCCCCCCTCACGGGCGGCGACGGTGATCTCACGAATCAGCTTGGTGAAGAGCGCACCGCGCTTGGCGTCGTTGACGCCCTTCTTGCGCTTGATCTTCGACCATTTGTTATGGCCAGCCACGGGTCCTCCGACGGTGCTGCGACAGGTGCTCCGGCGGGGAATAGTACAGGCTTCGACACACGTCGATCAATCGGCGGGCCCGACCAGTCGAGCCTGCCGGCGTCTTTCACGCCCGCAGGCGCACTCGCCTCCGCAACGGCTGCAGGATCAGCCGCCTCCACGCCAATGCGAGGCCACTCCACACCAGCAGCACGCCGGCCAACGAAGCGAAGCCGGCCACCGTCTGCCCCCAGATCCCGAAGTACTCACCCGTATGGGCGAATCGGAGGAAGGTTCGGAACCGCCTCCCTCGGGACTGGTCGGAAAACGCCTCCGACAGCGTCTGCTCACCGGTGACGGCGTCGAACTCGAGCGTATGGCGCTTCTGCGGCTCGCCCAAGCCCCCTCCGTAGACTCGCATCCGAACCGGAGTGCGCGCATCGGCCGGCATCGAAACCGAGATCGTGCGCCATTCGCCGACGTTCGAAAGTGCGACGGGCACGACGGCGTCGAGCAGGCTCGTCTCGAACGCGATCGGGGTGACCTCCATGGCTTCGAGACTCTCGGCGCGCGCAGGCGCAGCCGCCAGAACACCCGCTGCACCCCCACCTACCGGAGGGCTCGGGGCGGGCGCGCTCGACGGAGACCGTGACGGAGCGGGCCGAGCCTGAGTCACACGCTCCGGAGGGTCGTCCCCGGCCACGCGATAGGCCAGGTCGCTCGCCCAGGGAAAGGAAATGACCGTCGCCGAGCCGACGACGATCGCCAGCGGGATCGCCATCCAAAAGCCGAACACGTGGTGCCAGTTGAAATCGCGGGCTTTTCCGCGCGCCCGCGTGTTGAGAACGGCAGCCCGTCGGACGTGGTGAAGCGTCCACCGCCTCGGGACCCACAAGTAGAGCCCGCTCATCACCAGGAAGAGAAACACCAGATTGCTCCACCCCGTGATCGCCCGAGCAGGCGCCCGCGCCTCGCCGGAGGCACCCAGCCACCGATGCAGCCGGACCGCCCCACTCATGAAGGCCCGCACCCCCGCCGTGTTCTCCCCACGCACCACCCCGGTGGAGGGGTCCAGGTACAGCGTCCGTCCGTCGTCCAGCGACGCGGCCACCGGGCCCACCGGATCGGAGTGGAGCACGACGCTCGAGACCCTCGCTCCTTGGGCGTGGCCCTCGGCATTCGCGACGATCACCGACATCGGAGCGCTTCGGCCCTGGATCACGGGCGTGGTCCAGTACGCTCGATCCGACCACTGGGTGAGCTGCTTCTGGTACGTCAGAAGCACACCCGTCACCGACATGACGAGGATGACGGACCCGGCCGTGACCCCACACGCGAGGTGGACCCAGAAGACGATCTTGCGCAGGAACATCGGCAACGGTCGCGGTGCGGTTGATATTGATTCTCAATCTCGTGCCGCACGGAGAATAGCCGGTCCTCGGCGAGCGTTCAAGCGGGGTGCCGCGTGGTCGACCCGCCTAGCGGAAGCGACCGCCGAAACCTTGCGCCCGGTTGAACCGGTTGTTCACCACGTTGTTGAAGATCGACCCGAACTGGACCGAAAGCCCGACGGAAAGGCCGTACTGAAAGTCCGTCTCCCGCTGCTGAAGGCGCAGGAGCGCTTCTTCGTCGGTGATGCCGTCGCCGGAAAGGTACAGCTGGTCCTGGACCCACGAGATGTCGCCACCGAAGTCGACGCTGAGCCCCCGGATGATCCGGATCTCGATTTCACCCCGCAGCGACACGTTGTAGAGGCCGTCCTCGTACAGCGGACCGTCGGGCAGGAAGATGAACTGGGACGCGCTGATGGAGGCCGATGCTTCACCCCACGGCTGTCGTTGGGCCAGATCGATCTCCGCTCCGTGCTCCCAGCGCGTCTCGTCCGTCCGTAGGTAGATGGTCTCCTCGATGTATTCCCGGTAGGCCGGCCCGATCCTGTACGAGAAGGTGAGCGCGCGCCTCGTGGCCTCCTCGTAGGGGAAGAGGCTGTATTCCAGCGCCGGCGTCACCTCCCAACGGAAGGACTGGTTGAACCGGACACTGCGTGACACCTCGCCGCGGACACCCAGCGACCAGTGGTCCGCGAGCGTGTACACGACGTACGGTCGGAAGCCCCAATCGTAACGGCTGTCGACGAAGGTGCCGTCGTCCAGCTCGACCTCCTGCTCTCGATAGTTGGCGTTCGCGTTGAGGTTCACCTTCCACGTGGGGGTCACTCGCGACGCGTTGATGCTACCGAAAAGCTGCTCTTCCTTGCTCAGCGACTCCCCTTCCAGATCGCCACTCGCGCTGATCCGGAACACCCAGAGGTTCCACGGATCCTCGACCTCCTGTGGTGAGACGACGCGGGTCGTGGGCGTGCCCTCCGGATCGACGCCACGGACGGTGACCAACGGGGGGAAGCCGGCCACTGTACCGAATCGCGCGAAGCCGATCGACATCGCGCCGGTCACCATGTCCAAGCGCTCGCGCTCGGTGTCGGTAGGGAGCGACTGGACGCGCATCTGGTCGAGGTAACCCTCGTGACCCTCGACGCCAATGAAGTCCAGCTGGTACTCGCGGCCCCCGACGCCGGTCCGGACGCTCGACATGATCAGGTGGACGTCGGCCACCGCAGGGTCGTTCACCCAGTCGATCCAGCCGATCTCCGTCCGATAGTACTGCGAGCTGCACTCCGGCCCGTCGCAGTCGAAGTAGACCCGGGGCCGGCCCAGTACGGCCTGGCCGGCGAGCTCGCCGGGAGACCCCGGGACGAGCGGCCAGCCCAGGAGGACGACACACGCCAGGAGCGAGCGGCCGTAGGTGGCCTGAGGGGGGCAGGGTGAAGTGGCTATGGTGCCTTCCGTCTTCTTCCGAATCGGTCGCCGAGCGATCCGAGGCGTCGACCTATTTCCGACACCGGCAGCAGGGAATTGGTTGAGCCGTCACCTCGGACGTCTCAGCGAGCCTGCTCCTCGAGCGCCGGTGGTCGGCGCACCGGGTGTGCCCGCTCGAAGGCGTAGGCAAACGAGAGCAGCTCGGCTTCCGTCCACATGTCACCGATGAAGGCGAGCACGAACGGTGTCCCGTCCTCGAAGTAGGAAAAGGGCACCGTGACCGTGGGCACGCCCAGGTCGTTGA